>NZ_QSFE01000003.1:0-198362 GCF_003467145.1 Collinsella sp. AM44-11 | reverse complement strand
GTGTTTTCGAACATATGATTGGGGGTGTTTTGCAATATATGGTGGGTGGAGTGGTGGGGCGGGGTGGGGGAAGGGGTGGGGAAAGGTGTTGAAAAATGGGGCGGTTCCCCATATTATTAATGACGTCGACAGGCGGGGTGGTTCCCCGCGTACGTGCCATCTGAGTAACCGAGGGGAGGGCGCACATGGGAATGACTGGTGCATACGAGCGCAATCTCGATGCAAAAGGTCGTCTGTCCCTGCCTGCACCCCTTCGCGAGGAGCTTGGAGAGCACGTTCGCGTGTTCAAAGCCCTGGATGTCGATGCTCTGTACGTGTTCTCTGCCGAGGCCTTCGATAAGTGGGTCGAAGGACTCTTCGCGGGTCGTGAGGGCCACGAGGGTTTTAACCCGCGTGACATTAATGACCAGAAGCTCATGAGGGCGATCAACAAGCGCACCACGTCGATGGACGTGGACAGCGCCGGTCGTATCGGTCTTTCCGAGTCTCTCCGCAAGCAGGCGAACCTCGACCGCGAGGTCACGGTTGTGGGCAACTACGACCACCTTGAGGTTTGGGATCGCGCCGCGGCCGATGAGGACGATGACGATGAGGCCCTGCTGGACCTCTTCTTCTCGTAAGGGCAAGGCACGGGTAACGGATGGAGCGTGGGATCTTGACACAAGAATATCGGCATGAACCTGTCATGCTCGGCGAAGTACTTGAATCGCTGCGGCTAAAGAGCGGCTCCGTTGTCTGCGATTGCACCCTTGGCGGTGCCGGCCATTCGGTAAAGATGGCCGCGCAGGTGGGGGAGACGGGCCTTTTGCTCGGCGTCGATCAGGACGACATGGCCCTCGAGGCCGCTGGCGCCCGTCTGGACCGCGAGGTTCCCGGCGTTCCGCACCAGCTGCTGAAGGGCAACTTCGGCGACTTGGACGAGCTGCTTTGCTCGGCCGAGGTGCCCGGGGTCGATGGCTTCCTGTTCGATTTGGGCGTTTCGTCACCGCAACTCGATATCCCTGGCAGGGGCTTTTCGTATAACGAGGACGCCCCATTGGACATGCGGATGGATCCGGGTAATAACACCTTAAACGCAGCTGAGGTCATCAACACCTATAACGAACACGACCTCGCCCGGATTCTACGCGTCTACGGCGAAGAGAAGTTCGCCTCGCAGATCGCGCGCGAGATCGTGCGCCGCCGCGAGCAAGAACCGATCGAAACCACCGGCCAATTTGTCGAGATCATCAAGGCGGGTATCCCGGCTGCCGCTCGTCGGCATGGCGGACACCCGGCCAAGAGAAGTTTCCAGGCCATTCGCATCGAGGTCAATCACGAGCTCGATGTGCTCGAACGAGGGCTTGATGCCGCCACCAGGTGGCTCAATCCGGGCGGACGTATCTGCGTCATCTCGTATCACTCGCTTGAGGACCGTATCGTAAAGAATCACTTTAAGGAGATGAGCCAGGGGTGCACGTGTCCGCCGGAGATTCCGGTGTGCGTGTGCGGCAACGTGCCGATACTCAAGGTCATCACCCGCAAACCCTTGGTTGCCCAGCCTGATGAGGTTGAGCGCAACCCTCGGGCGAGATCAGCCAAAATCCGCGTGGCGCAGCGTCTGTAGGCGCGACCGCGCGATATTGGACCTCCCGCTCGCACCATAAACGAAGCTTAAACACACTACCAACGTACTCGGGATGGGAGGCGGCATATCATGGGCTACAACACTTCAAGCGCAGCACTCGCCTATGATATGAACGCCATGCCCGCCTATCGTGAGACGCCGCAGGCCCCCGTTGCTCCCCGTGAGCAGCGCACGCCGCGCTTTGATGTCTACACGGGCGCGGGCCGTCAGGCAAACCAGGCGGTAAGCCCGGTTTTCATGAGCGTTCTTAAAACGTTTTGCATCATTGCGGCTATCTTCATGACGATCGGCGTCGCCCGCGTGGCGCTCGCCGGCGTTACGGCCCAGGTGCTCAACAGCAACGCCGAGCTTACCAACACGCTCGAAAAAGCGACCGATGAGAGCTCCGACCTGGAGGTCATGCATTCGGTCTATGGCGCCGACACGCGCATTCGCGACCTTGCGGGCGCTTATGGCATGGTGGAGCCCAGCGAGAGCGTTACACTTGACTTTTCGCAGGATGCAGCCGCGGGCGCCAACGCGACCGCGACCGCTCAGTAGCAAGACGGTAGCTGAGTATGACAAATGACTATCGCCGCGGTTCCGATGGGGGCCGCGGTTCTGGACGTCCCTCGTCGCGGGGACGTTCTGGTTATCAAGGAACGGGTCGGCAATCTTACAACGCCGGGCAGTCCCGTGGCAACGACCCGGCGTCGCGACTTCGCGGCTCGGGCGGCCCTCAAGTGCATAACACCAGGTCGCGCAAGAGTTCGTCGACCGAATGGCTCACGGGCACGCCTCTGCCTCGCCGCAAAGCCGTCATGGGCTTCATTGGGCTTGGCTTGGGCTTGGGCGTCTTTCGCCTTGCCGACTATCAAATTGTCGAAGCCGATAAACTGCGCGAGCGTGCCGATGCGCGCCGCCTGCTTGCGCAGATCCTCTATGCCAAACGTGGCACCATCTACGACCGCAACGGTAACGTGCTGGCGTCGTCGGTCGAATGTCGCAACATCGCCGTGAACCCCCAGCTTGTCGAGGATGTTGACAAGACGGTGTCGGCGCTGGTCAAGGCAACTGGAATCGATAAAAAGACCTGCCGCAAGCTCGTTGAGTCCGATGGAACCTGGGTGTATATCAAGCGCCAGGTGGACGAAGACGACGCTGCGGCGCTGGAGAAGAAGAACCTGCCCGGCGTGCTTTTTGAGCAGGCCATGAAGCGCGTATATCCATACGGCAATCTGGCATCGCAGGTGCTGGGTGTAGTGAATGTAGACAACGACGGCTTGACGGGTCTCGAAAAGCAATACAACAAGCTTCTGACCGGCACGAACGGTTCTCTCGTACGCGAGCGCGCGAGGGACGGCAGCTATATCGCGGGCGGTGCCTATAAAAAGGTGGCTGCGGTCGACGGCGTTGATCTCGTGACGACGCTCGACGTCAATATCCAGCGTGCGGCCGAGGATGCCCTGGCAGAGGCTGTCGAGAAGACAAAGGCCAAGAACGGCTCGGCGCTGGTCACCGATCCTACGACAGGCGAGATCTTGGCAGCCTGCTCGTATCCGACCTACGACCAGACCAATTTGGAAAACGCCAAGACCGAGGATATGAACCTGCGCCTGGTCACCGACGCCTACGAGCCCGGCTCGGTCTTTAAGACGCTCGTGGCGGGCGCCGGCTTCGACTTGGGTGTCGTGCGGTCGAGTACGTCGTTTGAGGTGCCGGCGAGCATCAAGGTGGGCGACGATACCGTCACCGATGCCGACAAGCGCGACTACGCCATGACCATGGATGTGCGCGAGATGATGCGCCGTTCGTCCAACGTGGGATTTGTCCTGGTGGGGCGCAAGATCGGTGCCGACGACTTTGCCGCCTATGTGGACAAGTGGGGCATCGGTCACAGCTCTGGTGTCGATTTTCCGGGCGAGAGCCTGGGCATCGTCAAGGAGCGTGACCAGTATGACGGCGCCACGCTGGGCTCGATGAGCTTTGGACAGGCGCTGTCTGTCTCGCCGATTGAGATCGCACGTGCCGTGGGCGGCATCGCCAACGGCGGCGTGATGATGACCCCGCACTTCTATAAGTCCAGCAAAGGCGACGAGAAGGACTGGGGCGAAGGCGAGCGCGCGATTTCGGAGGACGCCGCATCCCAGGTGACATCGTGCATGCAGACGGTCGTGTCGGAGGGAACGGGCGTTGGCGGCGCGGTTGACGGCTATGACGTGGCGGGTAAGACCGGTACGGCCGAACGTGCCGACGAGAACGGCGGCTACCTCAAGGAGAACTACATGTCGTCCTTTATGGGCTTTGCACCGGCACAATCGCCCAAGGTGCTGTGCTATATCACGCTCGACGGAACGCCGAGCGGCTCAGATGCCGCTGCGGTGCCGTTCCAGTCCATTATGGCCAACGCGCTCGACGTGCTGGGTATCCCACACACGAAGTAGGGGGTTACAATCTTTGGGGCGTGGTTTGTTGTCCCATATGAGGGGTGTTCACATGCCCTGCACCACGCATGCGCGGCGCTGGGATACAATACGCCGATAGCATTATTTAGGTTTACAGGGGAGCTGCAATGATAGAGATCGCCGTCAACAACCTCGCGGCCGCAACAGGGGCCCGAACCGTGACGGGAGAAGTCGATCGGGTATGCCGCGGGTGCGTTATCGACTCGCGCCAGGTCGAGGAAGGGACGATTTTCGTCGCCTTTCCCGGTGAAAACGTCGACGGCAATGATTTTGCTTCCCGTGCCGTCCAGTCGGGTGCCGGCGCCGTCGTGATGACGCGTGAGCCCGAGGCCGAGCTGGTCTCGCTGGCGCAGGACAAGGGCTGTGCCATCTTGCTGACCGATGATCCCGAGGAGTTTCTGCTGCGTTTGGCGCACGCGTATCGCCTGGAGCTTGGCTGCCTGGTCGTTGGCATTACCGGTTCCATCGGCAAGACGACGACCAAGGACGTGCTCGCCGCTGTGCTCGCCAAGCGCTATCGTGTCTGGGCCACCAAGGGCAATTTCAATAACCTGATCGGCATGCCGCTCACGGTGCTTTCCGCTCCGGCCGATACCGAGGTTCTGGTGCTCGAGATGGGCATGAACCATTTCCACGAGATCGAGCGCCTGTCTCTGTCTGCCAATCCCAACCTTGCCATCGTGAGCAAGATCGGCACCTCTCATATCGGCATTTTGGGCAGCTGCGAGAACATCGCCCGCGCTAAGGCCGAGATTGTCCAGGGCATGTGCGCCGCCGGCGACTATTTGCCGCTGCTGGTTTTGGGCGGCGAGGACGATTTTACGCCGTTCATTCGCGATACGTTCGCCCAGCCTGCTGGTATCGACGTGATGCTGGCCGGTGTCTCTGACGATGATGAGGTCCGCGCCCGCGACGTTCGCGTTGATGACGAGGGCCGTCCGGTCTTTACGCTCGATTTTGGCCAGGGCGAGACGATCGATACCATGCTTGCCATCCCCGGCGTGCAGTCCGTTCCTAATGCCGTTAAGGCCGCCGCGGTTGCCTATCGCCTGGGCGTGACGCCCGAGCAGATCGATGCTGCCTTTAGGGGCCTCACGATCACCGGTCACCGCCAGGAGATCAAGCGCGCCAAGAGCGGTGCCCGCGTCATCGATGACTCCTATAACGCCAGCGCCGAATCGATGGCGGCCGGTCTCGACCTGCTGTGCTCGCTTTCGTGCACGGGGTCTCGCATGGCGATCCTGGGCGAGATGGGCGAGATGGGCGATGAGGCTCCTCGCATGCATGAGCTCGTGGGCGCCTATGCCGCTGCCAAGAAGCTCGACATGCTGGCGTGCGTGGGTGGTGAGCTGGCCCAGCTTATGGCCGATGCCGCACGCATGATGGGCATGGACGAGGACCGCATCCAGGTGTTCTCCGATTATCAGCAGGTGCTCGACCGCATGGGCGGCGCGCTTGAAAAACATGATGTTGTACTGGTCAAGGGTTCCCGCTTTGTTGAGCTCGACCGCTTTGTGGAAGGTGTGTGCTAGCCCATGTTCGGCAATCCCTCGTATCCAACGTATCAGGCTTTTTTGGGGCTTGGCATCGCCGCAGCCATTGCGCTGCTGCTCATGCCGTGGTGGATCAAGCTGCTCAAGGTCGAGGGTATCGGCCAGCAGGTTCGTGCCGACGGCCCCAAGCGTCATTTGGTTAAGCAGGGAACGCCCACCATGGGTGGCGTTGTCATCCTCGTCGCGATCTCGCTGACCTGCCTGCTGATGGGCAAGCTCACCACCGAGCTCGTACTCGTACTGCTCGCCACGCTGGCGACCGGCGTGCTGGGCCTGATCGACGACCTGACCTCCGTTACGCATGGGCGCTCGCTCGGTCTGACGCCTCATGCCAAGATGATCGGCCTAACCATTATCTGTGTCACCTTTACGGTGCTTGCCGTCAACTGGTGCGGCGTCGCCCCCGAGATTCGTTTTCCCGGTGGGTTGACGATTGACCTTGGCGTGCTTTCGACTACCATCTGCGGCTATTCGTTCCCGTGGCTCTATATTGTCTTTTGCTGGCTGATGATTGCCGGTCTTTCTAATGCCGTGAACCTGACCGATGGCCTTGACGGTCTTGCTGGCGGCACCTCCATGATCGCCATGCTCGCCATGGCTGCCATGGCGTTTTTGCACGGAGACGTGAACCTGTCCATCTTCTGTACCGCGTGTGCCGGTGCCTGCTTGGGCTTTCTGTGGTTCAACTGCTATCCGGCGAGCATCTTTATGGGCGATACCGGCTCGCTTGCTCTGGGCGCCGCGTTCGCCTGCACGTCCATCATGACCAACACCGAGGTCGTCTCCCTCATCATCGGCGGCCTGTTTATCGTTGAGACCCTGTCGGTCATGATTCAGGTTGTCTACTTCCATTTTACGCACAAGCGCGTCTTCCTTATGGCGCCCATCCATCATCATTTCGAAAAGAAGGGCTGGGCCGAGACCAAGGTCGTCATCCGTTTTTGGATTATCGCTGCGGCCTTTGGTGCCGTTGGCCTTGCTCTGTTCTTCCAGTTGGGATAGTGGTCTTTCATGCCTCTTGCTGATGTCTTTAGCCTGCTCGTTTTGGGTCAGGGCAAATCCGGTCTCGATGTCGCCCGCTGGGCGCTGGCACATCCCGAGCGCGTAAGCGCCGTTACCGTGTATGGCGGCGGCACCTCTGAGCCCAATGACGCCACGCGTGCGCTCGAGGCTGCCGGTGCGTCGTTTGTCTATGGGACCGAACAGGTCGAGGGCGCCTATGACGTATGCGTGACGTGCCCGGGCATCTCGGAGTTCTCGGGCTTCTTTAAGGCCGGGCGCGAGCATGCCGCCCAGATTATGGGTGAGCCCGAGTTTGCCTATCGCCTGTCGCCCGATAACTGGATTGCCATCACGGGCACCAACGGCAAGACGACCACCACGTCGCTGATCGATTATCTGCTCAAGGCTTCCGGTGAGGCCAGTGTAGCTGTCGGCAACATCGGCGAGCCGCCTATCAACGAGATTGACGGCCGAGCCCACAACGAGTGGTTTGTGGCTGAGCTCTCGAGCTATCAGATTGCTACGACCACCGAGCTCCACCCTCGCGTGGCGGTGCTGCTCAACATCACTCCCGACCACTTGGGCTGGCATAAGAGCCATAAGAACTATGCGCTTGCCAAGATCAAACTGTTTGACAATATGGTCGATGACGATCTGGTGGTCGTCGACGTCGAAGACGCCGGCATTCACGAGTTCGATGAGTACATCTACACGCCGGGTCGTCGCATCTGCAAGGTCGCTTTTGACGAGCCCGAGGGTGCAGACGCCGCCTTTGTGCGCGACGGCAAAATGGTCGTGCGCCTGAAGGGCGTCGAGACTCAGCTTGTCGCCACGTCCGAACTCAAGATCTCGGGCCATCACAATGTTATCAATGCCCTGTGCGCTGCCACGGCTGCCCTGGCAGTCGGTGCCGATGTCGATGGTGTCTGCCGCGGTCTGGCCTCGTTCCAGCCGCTCGAGCACCGCGTGGAGCCGTGCGGCGAGATTGACGGAGTGCGCTACGTCAACGATTCCAAGGCGACCAACACCGACGCGGTCGAGAAGGCACTGACGGCATTTCCCGATGACAACGTGATCTTGCTGCTCGGCGGCCACGATAAGGGCACGCCGCTCACGGACTTCGCGCGCGTCGTTATGGATAACGTGCGCTCGGTCGTCTGCTTTGGCGATGCGCGCGAGCGCTTTACCGCCGCTATGGACGAGGCCGATGTCGATGGCGATGTGGATATCGCCCAAGCGGATGACCTACGCGATGCCGTGGACGTTGCCCGTTCGCTGTCGAGCCGTGGCGACGTGATCTTACTTTCTCCTGCCTGCTCTTCGTTCGATGAGTTCTCGGGCTATGAGGAGCGCGGCCGCGTGTTTAAGGACTACGTGGCTCAGCTTGCCGCTGCAGCGAAATCGCAAATGGAATAGGGGTTGCCGGTGAGAGAGGAGAGCCCCCGACAAGGTATGAGGAGGCCCGACTCGGACCGTGCTTCCTCGCGGCGCAGCACACCGCGTTCCGGTCGCGGCGGGCAGTCGTTTAGCGAACGCTATATTGCCGGCGTTCCCGCCCGCATCATGCGCCCCCGTCTGATATTTATGGCCTGCCTGTTTACTTTGGTGTGCTTTGGTCTGCTGATGGTGTACTCGGCGTCTTCGGTCGAGGCGCTGCACGAGAATGGCTCGGCGACGTTTTTCCTGGGTCGACAGGCCGCGTTTGCCGTGGTTGGTGTTCTGGCGCTGATTGCCATCGTGCGCGTTTTGCCGGACAGCTGGTTTGGGGAGGATGTGCTTAGGATCTTCCTTATCGGCATGATAGGGCTACTGTTTCTGGTGTTCTTGGTGGGCAGCGGCAGCCGTGGCGCCACGCGCTGGCTCAACATCGCCGGTATTCAGTTCCAGCCTTCCGAGTTTTTAAAGCCATTTGCCATTGCGTATTCGGCCATCATGCTTGATCGCTTCTTTTCGCCCGGTGGCAACATCAACGAATTCCTTCGCAAGATGGGCATCTACCTGGGTATTTCGCTCTTTCTGATCTTTATCCAGCCCGATTTCGGTACTGTCCTGATCATCCTGTTGACCCTCATGTGCATGGCGTTGTTTGCGGGTCTCGACCCGAGATTTATCATCGGCGTGCTAATCTTCGGCATTCTCGTGATCGTGATTGCACTTGTCGCAGAGCCGTACCGTATGGTGCGTATTCAGGTTGCCTTGAACCCTTGGGCTGATGAGTATGGTGACGGCTATCAGGCCACGCTTGCCATCATGGCCTTTGCCTCGGGCGGTCTGTTCGGCCGTGGCATCGGCAACTCAACCATGAAGTACTCGTATCTGCCCGAGGCGCACAATGACTACATCCTGGCCATCATTGGCGAGGAAGTCGGCTTTGTCGGAACCGTGCTGTTCTTCTTGGTGTTTGCGATGCTGATCTACTCGGCGTTTCGCATTGCCGAGCAGGCGACCGATCGTCGGGGCGCGCTCATGGCGTCTGGCTCCGCGGTCATTCTCGCGGTGCAGTTTTTGATCAATGCGCTGGGCATCCTCAACGTGTTTCCCATGACGGGCAAACCGTTGCCGTTTATTAGCTACGGCGGTTCGTCGATTATTGTGTCGCTTATGCTTGCCGGTCTGATCCTGCGCGTTTCGTACGAGAGCGCCCGTCGCGATGAGTACGACCGTCGCCGCGAGAGCTTTGCCGTTATGGACGAGAGCACCGCCGGCGTGCCCCACGTACGCGGCGAGCGATCTTCGCGTAGCGGCTTTACCGTTCTGGATGGCTCTGCGACCGAGCCGGCAGCTCGTCCACGCTCGCGAACGGCGCCGCAAGGTCGTCCGCAGCGCCCCAGCCCTCGCAGCGCGGGCGGCGGATATAATCGAATCGATTTGAACTCGGACCCGTCGGCGCGTTTGCGCACCGACGACCAGGGACCGCGTGTACGAAGGGACTACCATGACCGATAAGATGACCGTTGCTATTGCAGCCGGCGGCACGGCAGGGCATATCAACCCCGCGCTCGCCTTGGCCGAAGAGCTGCGTGACCGTGGCCACCACGTTGTGTTCGTGGGCCAGTCGCGCAAGCTCGAGGGTCGTCTGGTCCCCGAGGCTGGGTTTGATTTTGTGCCCATTACGGTTACGGGCTTCGACCGCTCCCGTCCTTGGACGGCGCTGACCTCGCTGTGGCGTGTCAACAAGGCCAAGCGTGCGCTCGCCAGTCATTTCTCAAAGGTCGGCAAGCCCGATGCCGCCATCGGTTTTGGTGCCTATGTCGAGGTTCCGCTGCTGGGGTGGTGCAAGGGCGCAGGCGTTCCGTATCTGCTACATGAGCAGAACTCTGTTCCGGGCCTGGCCAACAAGATGATGAACTCCCACGCCGCTCGCGTGTGTATCTCGGTGCCGGCAGCGCGCTCGGTCTTTGAGCGCGAAGGTGACCCTGACCACGTGCTCATGACCGGCAACCCCGTACGTCGCTCGGTGATCGAGGGCGATCGCGCTCGCGGCCGCAAGGCACTTGGCGTTCCCGAGGACGCTACGCTGCTGCTCGTCTTTGGCGGTTCACTTGGCGCCCAGCACCTCAACGAGCGCGCGGTTTCGCTCAAAAACGAGCTGCTTTCGCGCAAGAACCTCTATGTGTTGCATTCGACGGGTGCCGACGGCTTTGAGGAGACCGAGCGCGCTTTGGCGCTGACGCCCGAGGAGGCGAAGCGTTACCGCGTCCAGCCTTACATCGACAACATGGGCGATATGCTGGCTGCTGCCGATTTGGTGCTCTCGCGTTCGGGTGCATCGAGCGTGGCCGAGATCGCTGCGCTCGCCGTGCCCTCGATACTCGTGCCGTATCCGCATGCGACGGCCGACCACCAAACCACCAATGCCCGTTATCTGGTCGACGCCGGGGCCGGCGTGCTCTGTGCCGATGCCGATATCGACGGTTCTGCCTTTGCCGATGAGCTGCTGCACCTGGTCGATGACGCGGCAGAGCGCGACGTCATGCGTCAGGCGGCGCGTGGTCTGGCTCAGGATAGGGCCGCCGCTCTTCTGGCCGATGCGGTAGAGGGTTTGCGTTAGTTAGACGGGATATCGTCGGTCGCCCTCGCGCTGATGCGGTAGGTGCGGTACAGTTAACGGGTTACAGGCAGTGTTTACGCAAGGAGTACACGAGCACATGGCTGATTCCCAGACTGCAACCTCCGCGCCCGAGTTCAAGAGCGCCCACTTTATCGGTATCGGTGGCGCTGGCATGAGCGGCATCGCCCTCGTCCTGCACGAGCGCGGTTATACCGTTACCGGCTCCGACCTTAAGACGTCACGTTATATCCGCCAGCTTACCCGCGCTGGTGTGAAGGTGCACGTGGGCCATGAGGCAGCCACGATCGACGAGGTCAAGCCCGACGTGGTTGTTGTCTCCACCGCTATTCCGGAGTCCAACCCTGAGCTCGTTCGCGCTCGCGAGCTTGGTATTCCCGTGTGGCCCCGTGCCAAGATGCTCTCTGCTTTGGGCCACGGCTACACCACCGTCGCTGTTGCCGGCACGCATGGCAAGACCACCACGTCTTCGATGTGCGCCACCATGCTCGACCGCATGGGTCTGGATCCGAGTTTCTTGATCGGCGGCATCGTCGAGGGCTATGACACGAACGGCAAGAACGGCTCGGGCGACTACTTTGTCGCCGAGGCCGACGAGTCCGACAGCTCCTTCCTGTTCCTGAACCCCAACGTGGTCATTGTGACCAACGTCGAGGCCGACCACCTCGATCACTACTCGGGTATCGAGGAGATCGAGGCAACTTTCGCCAAATTCATGAGCCTGGTGGGCGAGGACGGCACCGTCATCGTCTGCGGCGAGGACCCGCATCTGGTCGAGCTCGCCAAGTCGACGGGCCGTCACGTGCTTTCCTACGGCTTTGCCGAGAGCAACGACATCGTCTGCGTGCACCCGGATGTCAAGGGCATCCAGAGTGACTTTATCGTTCGCTTTGAGGACGGCACTGAGCACGCTGTGGAGATCAAGAGCAATCCCGGTCGCCACAACATGCTCAACGCCACGGCCGTGCTCACCGTCGCCCATGTCCTGGGCCTTGACATCGACGCCGCCGCCAAGGCGCTCTCGAGCTTTGAGGGCGTCCGCCGTCGCTTTACCCACGTGGGCGATATCGATGGCATCACCGTGGTCGATGATTACGGCCATCACCCCACCGAGATCAAGGCGACGCTTGCCGCCGCTTCGTCGCTGGGCTACAAGCACGTCGACGTCGTGTTCCAGCCGCACCGCTATTCGCGCCTGCAGGCCCTGTGCGACGACTTTGCCGATGCATTTGCCAATGCCGATAAACTGCTGCTGATCGATGTGTTCTCGGCTGGCGAGATGCCCATTCCGGGTGTCACCTCTAAGATGCTCGCCGATACCGTGCGCGCCAAGCATCCTGGCAAGGAGGTCGTGTACTGCTCCAGCCGTCTTGAGCTCAATCAGGAGCTCGAGCAGATGGTGGGCGAGGGCGACCTGCTGCTCACCATGGGTGCCGGCGACGTTACGACCGTCGGTCCCGAGTTCATTGAGTATCTGACTGCCAAGAAAGACGCTTAAGTCTAATGGGTCTGTTTAACGCCGTCATGGCGCTCTCGGGCATGATCGACACGGATGTGATCGAGGACGAGCGCCTTGCGCGTCATACGAGCTATCGTATCGGCGGCAAGGCCGACCTCTTTGTGACGTGCCATAGCTATCATGCCCTCCGCCGCGCCGTGGCGGTGCTCGATCGCGAGCAGGTGCCGTGGGTCATCATCGGCAAGGGCTCCAATCTGCTGGTTGCCGATGGCGGTTATCGCGGTGCCGTCATTTCGCTCGGACGTGAGTTCCAGCGCACGGTTGTTGCCGATGACGGTTGTACGCTGACGGTCGGTGCGGGCGTGATGTTTGCGCGCCTGGTCAACGATGCCCTGTCGCGTAGCCTCTCGGGCCTTGAGTTTGCCGTTGGCATTCCTGGTTCGGTCGGCGGTGCGATATCTATGAATGCCGGCACGCGGACCGAGTGGATTGGCTCGCTGGTTGAGGATGTCGTAACGTTTGACCCGGCATCCGGTATCAAGCATTATGCGGGGTCCGAGATCTCTTGGGGCTACCGCGAATGTAGCCTTCCCCGCAATGAGATCATCCTCGAGTGCGTGCTCAAGCTTAAACCGGCGCCCAAGGCCGACATTCGCGAGCGCATGGAGCGGTACCTTACAAGGCGCAAGCGTACGCAGCCCATGGGTCGCGCATCGGGCGGGTCGGTCTTTCGCAACCCGCCCGATGCGAGTGTGGGCAAGCTTATCGAGGATTGTGGATTAAAGGGTTTTTCAATTGGCGGCGCGGAAGTTTCGCCCGTTCACGCTAATTTTATCGTTAATAACGGAACTGCCTCGGCCGATGACGTTGCCGCGGTTATCAGACATGTGCACGGAAAGGTGAGGGAGGCGTATGGCATCGAGCTCAGACCGGAAGTTAAATTCCTCGGCTTCTAGAGCATCGAAACCCACCTTCCGCCGCGCCGGAGGGCGTTCCGGCGCGCCTGCCAAACCTCAACGCATTACCGTCGCGCACTCTAAGTCTGTCGGGCATGCTCGACAGACCAGTCGTCCGGTCGTCGGCTCGCAGCTCGGTAATCGTCCGGCCGCAAAAAAGTCCTCGCGTCCCTCGGTGACGTCAAAGCCTGTTATGGGCGCCAAGCCTGCCCGTCCCATGGCAGCTCCCAAGCCCTCGACGGGAACTAAAGCGGCGCGTCCAGGTCGCACGCTGGGCGCATCGAAACCGCGCTCGCTGACATCGGTGCCGGCTACCGCCAAGAAGCCTTCGAGTAAAAAAGGTTTCAACCCGTTATCTTCACTTGGAGCGATGGCAAATAAAACATCAGACGCCGCTTCTGTCGTTACAGGCAAAGGCAAAATCGTGGGCGGCGTTCTGGCCGTCTTGGCCGTGCTCGTCGTCGTTGCCATCGTGGTGATCAACTCTGGATTGTTTACTGCCACTGATATTCAGATTCAAGGCAGCGAGCATGTGACGAAGCACGATGCTATCCAGCTGATCGACTTGCCCGAGGGAACGTCGCTTTTTAACGTCGATCCCGACCAGATTACCGAGGATCTCAAGCAGAACCCGTGGGTTTCGGGCGTGGATGTCCAGCGCCAGTTTCCCCATACGCTTATCATCACGCCGACGGAGCGTAAAGTTATCGCCATTGCGTATATCAGCTCCGACGACCTTGCCTGGGCTATCGGAGACGATGACACCTGGATCGCCCCGCTGTCGACGTCGGTCGAAGTGGGCGACCAGGGCAACGTCATCACGACAGGGCAGGGCTCAAATACCTTGACCGGAATCGATGCCGCGCTGGCGCTCGCTAAGCACTATGGCGCGGTGTTGTTGACTGATGTCTCGGCGGATGTCGCTCCGGTTTCCGGCCAGGCGGTGAACTCCAAAGCCGTTAAGGCCGGCCTGGATTATGTGCGTGGTTTTTCGAGCGAGTTCTTGGGACAAGTCAAGGATATTTCCACGCCTTCGGTCGAAGCCATCTCGGCAAACCTCAATAACGGCATTGAGGTGTCGCTGGGCGATTCGGACGATATCGCCAAGAAGGAACGCGTAGTCACCAAGTTGCTTTCGCAGGTAGAGGGCGTAACGTATATCAATGTGCGCTCTCCGGGCAACTACACATTTAGGAATGCTCCGACCTCGTAGCGCTGGTTGATGCTTTGTTGAGGGGCCATACCACGCCGTTTATCTGGTTTGTTTGGTTTTCACGGTCAATTATTTGACTGATACGTTCATAATGTGCAAACATAATACGGTTTACCTTTGCATTTACTTTCAACCTGAAGGTTAATGGGCGCAGGGGTCGACCCATGCTATGGCTATAACCTTTGTTCGGAGGACCGACATGCACGAGACAGAGATCAACAACTACCTTGCCGTCATTAAGGTGGTCGGCGTCGGCGGCGGCGGTACCAACGCGGTCAATCGAATGATCGAAGAGGGCATCCGCGGCGTCGAGTTTGTTGCCATCAACACCGATGCTCAGGCACTCGCGATCTCTGATGCCGATATCAAGGTGCACATCGGCACCGACCTTACCCGCGGCCTGGGCGCCGGCGCCAATCCCGAGGTTGGCCGCAAGGCTGCCGATGAGTCCCGCGACGACATCGCCGAGGCGCTCGCTGGCGCCGACATGGTGTTTATCACCTGCGGCGAGGGCGGCGGCACCGGTACCGGCGCTGCTCCCATCGTTGCCGATATCGCGATGAACGAGGTCGGCGCACTGACCGTCGCCGTCGTGACCAAGCCCTTCACCTTCGAGGGCCGCAAGCGTAAGAAGAGCGCCGAGGAGGGCATCAAGACCCTCTCCGATTGCGTCGACACCATGATCGTCATTCCTAACGATAAGCTGCTCGACATCGCCGAGAAGAAGACCACCATGCTCGAGGCCTTCGCGATTGCCGATGGCGTCCTTTCCCAGGGCACCCAGGGCATCACCGACCTCATCACCGTCCCCGGTATCATCAACCTGGACTTCGCCGATGTTAAGACCATCATGAAGCAGGCCGGTACCGCCATGATGGGTATCGGTACCTCTTCTGGGGATACTCGTGCCGTCGACGCTGCCCAGCAGGCCATCTCCAGCCCGCTGCTCGAGAGCTCCATCGATGGTGCCACGCGCGTGCTGCTCTCCATCGCCGGTTCCAAGGACCTGGGCATCCAGGAGATCAGCGACGCCGCCGACGTTGTCGCCAACGCCGTCGACCCCGAGGCCAACATCATCTTCGGTACCGTTGTCGACGAGTCCCTGGGCGATCAGGTGCGTATCACCGTCATCGCTACGGGCTTCTCCGACTCCAACGTCAACCGTCAGGATGAGCTCTTTGCTGCTCAGCAGTCTCAGAGCAAGGCCGCTGCCTCCGCTGAGCCGCAGCGCACCGCTCCGGCTGCCAGCCCGGCTCAGGCCGCTCCGACCCGCAACGTCGGTGGTACCGAGCTGCCCAACTTTGGCAACGACCAGTTCGAGCTTCCCGACTTCCTGAAGCGCGGTAGCTTCTAGTTCGTTTTTCTCAACGACTTGCACGGGGTGTGTCCATTTGGATGCACCCCGTTTTGTTTCTCGTTTGTAAACGAAAGCCTCCAATCTCCTTACGTTCCCTTTACGTTTGGTCCCTACCGCTGCGGGTATCCTTTTAAGGAAGTATGACAGCCGTATAAACGCGGACTGCGCGGCGACGCCGCGGTACTTGTGTTATTAGGAGGCTTTAGTATGGCAGCACGTGCGGACAACGTTTCGCGTGTCGACCATGATGGAGTTACGTTGGTGGAGGGCGCGACATCCGATGTCCGCTTTGCCTTTACCGAGCGCACCGGTGGCGTTTCTGAAGATGCGTACTCCTCGCTCAACCTGGGCTCGCATGTAGGCGATGACCCCTTTGCTGTTCAAGAAAATCGTCGTCGAGTGCTCGAAGCTATGGGCGCCACTGAGTGCGAGCATAATCTGCTCGTGCCCAATCAGGTACATGGTGACCATATCGTTACGGTGACTTCGAACGGCTCCGACGATCTTGAGGCTGTTCGCGAGCAGATTGCCGAGGGCTGCGATGCCATCGTCTGTACGGCCCATGACGTGCCCGTGCTGCTCTGCTTTGCCGACTGCGTTCCCGTGGTGCTGGTGGCCCCCGGCGGATTTGCCGTGGTGCACTCCGGTTGGAAGGGCACGATTGCACGTATTTCTGCCAAGGCGTGCCAGGCGCTTTGCGATGCTGCCGGCTGCGATGCGAGCGACGTTTCCGCCTATATCGGGCCCCATATCCTGGGTGACGAGTACGAGGTTTCCCAGGAGCTCATGGATCGCTTTGCCGCCGAGTTCTCTTGCATCGATGCGAGCACCTCTCGCATGCTCGATCTTTCCGCTGCCATTTGTGAGGCGCTGGTAGATGCCGGTGTGGACGCGGATAATATCGTGGATACCCAGCTTTCGACTGTGCGTCAGAACGACCGCTTTTATTCCTACCGTAACGAGGGCGGCACCTGTGGGCGCCATGCTGCGATCGGCGTGATGCTATGAGAAAGATCGTATCGGTCCTGAGCGCCGCTGTGCTTACGCTTACGCTGTGCGCCTGTTCTTCGGGATCTTCTACCTCTTCCATTACTGTGGCCGGCTCCACGACCTGCCTTCCTATCGCCGAAATTGCGGCAGAGGGCTTTAAGGAGGAGACCGGCATCGACGTGCTCGTTTCCGGTTTGGGCTCTTCCGCTGGCATCGAAGCCGTCAGCGCTGGCACGGCCGATATCGCCAGCTCCTCCCGTGGACTCAATGCCGACGAACAGGATCTGGGCCTGACTCCCATCGTCATTGCCCACGACGGTATCGCGGTCATCGTGAACGAAGACAACCCCGTCGATAACCTCTCGACCGAGCAGCTCCGCGATATCTATGCCGGCAAGATCACCAACTGGAAAGAAGTCGGTGGCGAGGACCTGAGGATTCAGGTTATCAACCGAGATGAGGCGTCTGGCACGCGTGAAGCCTTCCGCACCATCGTGATGGACGGCACCCCGTTCGATCGCCGCTCCGCCGTTCTTTCGGGCACGGGCCAGGTGCGCGACGTGGTATCTCGTTCGCGCGGTGCCATTGGCTACATTTCGCTGGGCTTCGTCGATAGCCTCAACGCCAAGACCTCGGTCAAGGCCGTCTCGGTCAATCATGTTGAGGCGTCCGAGAAGACGGTCGCGAGTGGCGGCTATCCCATCTCGCGCGACCTTTACTTCTTTGTGAAGGGTGCGCCTTCGCAGCAGGCGCAGGATTACATCGACTATGTGACGTCCGAAAAGATGGACAAGCAGATTCGCGAGGCGGGCTTTATTCCCGTCACCAACGACGAGAAGGGGAGTGAGTAGCATGGAAGCACAGGAAAACTCCCAGACTGAGCAGAATGCTCAGGCGCCCAAGAAGCGCGAGCTGGCGCTCGTATCGCGCAGCACCTATATCAAGGAGAAGGCGCTGCAGTGGATTTTCTTTGCCTGCGCGTTCTTGGCGGTTGTTACCGTCATCCTGATTTTTGTCTTTACCACGTACTCGGCGCTGCCCGTCTTTACCGACATCGGTCTGGCGGACTTCTTTAGCTTTACGTGGGCGCCCTCTGAGGGCCACTACGGCATCGTGTCGCTGCTTGCCGGCTCGGGTCTGGTGACCGTCGGTGCGCTCGCCATGGGTGTGCCCCTAGGCGTGGGCACGGCCGTGTATCTGGTCGAGATCGCCAGCAAGCGCGTGCGCAAGCTCATCAGCCCTGCCGTTGACCTGTTGGCCGGCATCCCTTCTATCATCTATGGCTTCTTTGGCATGATCATCATCCGTCCGTTTATCGCGCAACTGACCGGTGGTCTTGGTTTTGGTGCGCTGACGGCGTGGTTCGTGCTTGCCATCATGATCGTCCCTACCATCACCACGCTCACCATCGATGCCCTCAATTCCATTCCCATGGGTATTCGCGAGGCATCGTATGCCATGGGTGCTACTAAGTGGCAGACCATCTATAAGGTCGTGCTACCTGCCGCCAAGCTGGGTATCGTGGATGCCATCGTGCTGGGTATGGGCCGTGCCATCGGCGAGACCATGGCCGTGCTCATGGTCGTGGGTAACGCCCCGGTTATTCCCGACAGCATTGCGAGCCCCATCTCGACGCTCACGAGCCAGATCGCGCTCGACATGAGCTATTCCTCGGGTCTGCACCGCTCGGCGCTGTTCGGCATGGGCGTGGTCCTGTTTATCATCTCCGCCACGCTGGTGGGCATCGTCCGTCTGATTTCCAAGAAGAAGAGGGGGTAGGCTATGTCCGATTCCGTTGACGCGACGGTCGATACGACCTCGTCGCGCGAGCGCATCAAGCGTGCCCTTTCCCATGGCAAGAAGGGCCGCATCAACAAGGACCTGTCCAACAAGATCATGCTTGGCGTGTTCCGTGCCGCGGCATACATCACCACGCTGGTGCTTGTCGCTATCATTGCTTATGTGGTCATTAACGGCCTGCCGCATATCTCGCTCGACTTTATCTTCGGTTGGCCCCAGGGCGTCAACGCCGAGGGCGGAATTTGGCCCACGATCGTCTCGACCGTCTATGTGACGGCGCTCGCCATGCTTATCTGCACGCCGATTGCTGTGCTGGCAGCCGTCTATCTGGCCGAGTACGCCAAGCAGGGCAAGGTCGTCGAGCTCATTCGCTACGCTGCTGACGCTTTGGCCTCGGTGCCCTCCATCGTTATGGGCCTGTTTGGCTACGCCTTGTTTGTCGAGGCCATGGGCCTGGGCCTTTCGATGGTCTCGGCCGCTCTGGCGCTCGCGCTCTTGATGCTTCCCATCGTCATGCGCACCACCGAAGAGGCCATTCGCGCCGTCCCGCGCTATATCCGTTGGGGCGCGTACGGCCTGGGCGCCACCAAGTGGCAGGTGGTCTCCAAGATTGTGCTTCCTTCTGCCTTTGGCCGTATTGCCACGGGCATCGTCCTCGCCATCGGCCGCGCCATTGGCGAGACCGCGGTGGTGCTCTACACCATGGGCCAAGCCATCAATCTACCTATTTCGCCGCTCGATTCCGGCCGCCCCATGACGGTTCACCTGTACCTGCTTGCCAACGATGGCATCAACATGAACGCAGCCTACGGCACCGCGCTCTTGCTGATGGTGATCATTCTGGCCTTCAACCTGTTTGCGCGCTTCCTGTCGCGCAAGCGTCACTAGTTAAGGAGTCCCATGTCCGTTTATCAGTCCGCTCCCACGCCGGAGCAAGCAGCCATCACGGCCAAGGATTTCAACTTTTGGTACGGTGACTTTCATGCGCTGACGGGGCTTGACCTCAACATCGCCAAAAACGCCATCACCTCGTTTATCGGTCCTTCGGGCTGTGGCAAGTCGACGTTTTTGCGCTGCATCAACCGCATGAACGACCTGATCGAGGGCACGCGCGTCGAGGGCACCATGACGCTTGACGGCAACGATATCTATGCTGAGGGCGTCGATCCGGTCGACCTCCGCCGTCGCGTGGGCATGATCTTTCAGCAGCCCAACCCGTTCCCTAAATCCATCTACGAGAATGTCGCTTTTGGCCCTCGTCTGCAGGGCGTGACTAGCAAAAGCGACCTCGATGACATCGTGGAAGAATCGCTCAAGCGCGCCAACCTCTGGAAAGAGGTATCCAATCAGCTCAACAAGGATGGTTTGGCGCTCTCGGGCGGTCAGCAGCAGCGTCTGTGCATCGCGCGTGTGCTTGCGGTGCAGCCCGATGTCCTTCTGATGGACGAGCCCTGCTCCGCCATCGACCCCACGTCCGTTTCCAAGGTCGAGGATCTGATGGCCGAGCTGGCGCCCGAGATGACGATCATCATCGTCACGCATTCAATGCAGCAGGCAGCTCGAATTAGCGACTACACCGCATTTTTCTTGCAGGAAGTTGCCGGCGAGCCCGCCACGCTCATCGAGTATGGTCAAACCGACGCGATCTTTACCAGCCCGGTGGATTCGCGGACGGAAGACTATATCACCGGCCGCTTTGGCTAATCGGTGCGACTAGTCCCAAGCCGATCGGACCTGGTCCGGTGCGTATTCACTGTGCGGGCGGCATGACCGCACCCAACTGATTGGAGTGAACCATGCGCAAACTGTTTTCCCGTCAGCTCGTCGAGGCTCGTCACGAGATGTTGAGCATCTACGAGGCTGTAGACCTGGCGCTTCACGACGCCGTGAAGGCCTATGTGACCGACGACCGCAAGCTCGCCACCAAGACCAAGAAGCGCACGCTTTCGATTGACGCGCGCTGCGCCAACTTGGAGGCCGTGTGCTACAACCTGATCGCCACACAGTCGCCGGTCGCCTCCGACTTCCGCTTGCTGCAGACGATCATCTACGTCGACTTTAACCTGCAGCGCATGACCGATAAGGTCCGCCAGATCTGTCGTGCCACGCGTCACATGGTCAAGGCCGATATCTCTCTGCCCCAGGAGCTTGTTGGTACGGTTGAGGCCGAGGCCGAAGCCGTATACCAGGTGCTGGGCTCATCGCTTTCCGCGCTCGTCACCAACGACATGTCCATCATCTGCAACTTGGCCGTCGAGGACGAGCCGGTGCACGCGGCCTACGAGAAGTTCTTCCGTACCTTCAACCGCATGGACGCGGGCGAGTTTATGGATGACGACAGCAACTATGACGACCTGCGTCGCGCCATCATGGTTTCGCGCTACCTCGATCGCATCGCTTCCATTTCCATCGATGCCGCCTGCCGTCTGACCTTCCTGTTGACTGGTCAGCGTATGAACGTCGGCGATATCGCCCGCACTGATGAGGATGAGCTCGAGAGCATGCGCGTGCCTTCGGGCGAGGGTGTTATCATGAGGCCCGCCGTCGACGCTCGCTACGTTGCCAAGGTGCCCGTTAACGAGGTCAGCGAGGGTCTTCGCTACCTGCTCGATCATCTTGAGGACGAGGACGATGGCGAGGACGACGAGGAGTAAGTAACCCCGTTCGTCGAAAGATTGTAAATACCTAAGTGAGCGCGGCCTTGCACATGCGGGGCCGCGCTCTTGCGTTAGCATGGGACTACTTATTTGGCTGTCAGCGGAGGCGATTGGCAATGGATAACTATTTGGACTTGATGCGCGCTCGCCGCGAGCAGATTCTGGAACGTTTTTATGCGGCGCTCGATCGCGCAGGCCGTCCCCACGACGCCGCGAGCCTCATTGCCGTGTCCAAGACCGTTGGTGTCGATGAGACCGTTGCCGCCATCCAGGCGGGGTATCGCCATTTTGCCGAGAACCGCCCGCAGGAGCTGGTTCGCAAGCTCACGGGTCTGGCGGAGCATCCGGAGCTGCCCGAGGTGCGCTTCGATATGATCGGCAACCTGCAGACCAATAAGATCAATGCGGTGCTGGGCTCAGCCGAGCTGATTCACTCGGTGGGTTCGCTGCATCTGGCGCAGGCGATCTCGAGCCGTGCTGTCCGCAAGATTGAGGCAGGCGAGCTCGCCGGCCCCCAGCGTGTGCTCATCGAGGTCAATGTGAGTGGTGAGGAGTCGAAGGGAGGCTTTTCGCCCGATGAGATTCGCGCCGCCGCGGGTGAGCTTGCGGAACTTGAGGGAATTTGCGTACAGGGGCTTATGACTATGGCGCCCCGGGGGAATAAGGATGTGGCACGCCGCACCTTTGCGGGGCTTCGTGAGCTGAGGGATGAGCTGGAGGCGGCGCATCCCGATTTGAACCTGCCTGAGCTTTCCTGCGGCATGAGCGAGGACTTTGAGCCTGCCCTTGAGGAGGGCTCTACGCTCGTTCGCCTGGGCAGGGTAGTATTTAGCCCGGAGTTTGCAGTAAAATAAGGCTCTGAAGTGCGCACTGATTATCGGGGCGCCTGCACTAAACCGCGAGAGGACACAACCATGGGCTTCCTTGACGAGATTAAAAATAAGATGCACCTGGGCGGCCAGCAGGGTTACGACCAGGGTTATGGCCAGGACGACGACTACGGCTACGATGACGGCTATGACGATAGTTATCAGGGCAACGGCTACAGCGGTGCTTCGGGCGAGGGCTTCTACACCCAAGACGAGCCGAGCAACGGCCTGCTTGGTCAGACGCGCCGCGGTGAAGCTGAGTCGGTTGCCGTGTATACGCGCTCCGGTCAGCTGGTCGGCGATGACTCCCGCCATGCCACGACGTATAACCCGCCTTCGCGCTCGCAGGACAGTGTTGCGAGCGGTTATCGTCCTGGTGCCTATGACACGCCGTCGAGCTACGCCGAGAACACCCGCGCCCGTGCCGCCGCTGCGCCCGCGCCTGCACCGAGCGATGCCTCGGCCTATGCGAGCAACATCATCAACGCCACGCCGCAGCTGCCGGCCTATGTCCTGCGCCCCGAGAGCTACGACGACGTGGAGACCGTGGTGCGCCGCGTTCGCACCAAGCAGCCTGTCGCACTGATTTTTGTGGGCGTACGCACCGAAGTTGCCAAGCGCGTCTTGGACTTCTCTTACGGCTTTGCCTGCGGTCTGGGTGCCGCGGTCAAGGAGGTGGGCGACCGCGTGTTCATGGTGCTGCCCGCCGGTTGCGAGGTCAAAGATTCCGATCTCAAGAAGCTTCGTGCCGACGGCTACCTCAAGTAAAGACAAGACGAGGAGATTCCCATCAACATCTACACTATCGTCCAGCTGGTCAACACGCTGTTCAACTTCTATTCCACGCTTATTGTCGTCTACTGCTTTATGACGTGGATTCCCATGAAGCAGGGTGGTTTGCTTCAGGATATTGCTGCGGTGCTCGATAGCGTGTGCGGTCCGTGGCTCAACCTGTTCCGTCGTTTCATCCCGCCGATGGGCGGTGTCGATTTTTCGCCGGTCGTTGCGATTATTGCGTTGCAGTTGGTGCAGAGGCTGGTTCTGCAGCTTCTTATAGGTATACTCGTATAGAACTGACTTAGTAACTTACGTCGGGCGTGTAGCGCCGAGGCGATGAAAAAGGAGACTTGTTATGGCTATTACCCCTGCAGACATCCAGGCTCAGACTTTCTCTGAGGCCAAGCGTGGCTACGATCCCGCCGAGGTCGACGTCTTCTTGGAGACGCTGTCCTCCGAGGTTGACGCTATGCTCGCTAAGATCGTCGACCTTAAGGGTCGCCTGACTGCTACCGAGCAGCAGCTTGCCGATGCGCAGGCTCAGCTTGCCCAGGCTCAGGATGCCACCGCCCAAGCCGTTCCTGCCGCCCCCGTGGCTGCTCCCGCCCCTGACTTCTCCGCTCAGGAGCGCCAGATTTCCGCTGCCCTGATCGCTGCCCAGCAGACCGCTGAGACCATCGTCAACGATGCCAACGAGAACGCTGAGCGTATCCGCAACGAGGCTGACGCTAAGGCACGCGAGGTTATCCGCCAGGCTCTGACCGAGAAGCAGGCCGAGCTCGAGGAAATCGATCGTCTCAAGGCTTCCCGCGAGGAGTTCAAGGCCGGGTACCTCAAGCTCATCCAGCACTTCATGGACGATGCCCAGAACTCCTTCCCGGCCGACCTCATGGCCTCCACGCCGGTCGGTTCTGCCGCTTCTCCTGCGGTGACTGTTCCCGCCGAGCCGCTGCCCGTCGCTGACCCGGTTGTCCCCGTGGCCGATCCCTTCGCCCCGATCGACAACTTTGCCGCCGACGACCTGGACTAGCATCAGAGCTACAATCTAGTGTCCTTAAGAGGAGCTCGCACCTGCGGGCTCCTTTTTTGTGGCTGTATACGGGTTGGGAAACAAAACGCCGAGCTCTGCATGCGATAGGACAGAACTCGGCGAAGGGCGCGTGGTAAAAGGTAGATTTTAAGGTATGCCTAAAAACTACTTGAGGAGGAAGTTGGAGAGGGGAATAGTGCGGGCCTCGCGATGCTCGGGATCGGCGATGTGGTCGGCGGGATAGCCACAGACGAGCATGTGATAGGGATAGACGCCCTTGGGCAGATTGAACTGCTCCTGTGCCACCTCAGGCTTAAAATGGCATACCCAGCACGTTCCCAGGCCCTGCTCGGCGGCCTCCGTCATCATCTGGTCGCACACGATGGACGTATCGATTTCACTGGAATTCATCTGGTCATACGGGCGCACCCAAGCATCATCGGTAACGCTGCAAATAAGGAAGACAAGCGGAGCTCCAAAGATAGACCCATCACGAGCAAACCGAGGCTGACAAGCAGCAGCCTTCTCCAACAGCTCAGGCGTATCCAGCACCATCACACGGGCTGGATGATTATTACAAGCAGAAGGAGCAATACGCCCAGCCTCAACAATGGCATCCACCACAGCCTGCTCAACAGAACGGTCCTCAAAAGAACGACAAGAATACCGACCACGAGCCAGATCCAAATAAGACATACAAGCCCTCCTAAAATTAAAAATCAAACAAACCAAAAGTAACCCAAAGAGTACCCAAAGCAGCAATCAGCCAAACGCTCATCAAGGGCCAAAGTGTCCGAACGGATACCAAAGGTCCCTTCAGCCAAACCCCCATCGCGCTAAATCTATCAGCCAAAGTTCCCAATGGTGGTACGTAAGGCGAAGGGCCGGCCACGGTTTACTTTCGAACGACTCTGCAAAGCAGCCGGAGTGAGAAAGCAAACCGTGGCCGGCCCTTCGCCGCCGGGACACGTACCCCCAATTAACTGTTCTTCATGACAATCGAATCCACGACATCGGCCACATTCTCGCAGCAGTCGGCGCAGTACTCCAGGAAGGCGTACACGTCACGCCAAGCGATGACCTCGAGCGGGTCCTTGCCGTTAACGTGCAGGTTACGCATGGCGTTGATATAGAGCTCGTCGGCCTCGGACTCGATGGTGTTGATCTGGATGACGAGCTCGCGCAGCGTTTTGGACTTGCGGTAGTTAGGCAGCTCGACCATCAGGTCTTTCATGGCGCGGCAGGCGTCGGTCACCTTGTGGGCGATCACGATGGCATCGGGATGGATGCTCTGGATGTTGGTGAAGTAGACGCGCTGCACGACGCCCTCGATGCGGTCGAGCACGGTGTCGAGCGAGCAGCTCATCAGGTCCAGGTCCTCGCGCTCAAGCGGGGTGATAAAGGCGGTGAGCAAGGCGTCTTCGAGCTCGTGGTGCTTCTTGTCGGCCGCATGCTCGATCGCGTGCATCTTGTCGAGCATATCGTGAATCTTTGCAGGATCGAAGTTCTCGAAAATCTTGGTGAGCAGCTCGGCGGCCTGGACGGCAAGGTCGGCGCAGGCGACGTAGTTGTCAAAGTAGAACGAATCGGGTTTCTTTGCCATGAGTGGGTCCTTTCGAGGCGAAGACGGGTGGGCGAGGTGTTACGGTCCGGATGGACGTTCGGTTTGACTAGATGAACATCATGAACAGCTTGGCCATGACAAAGCTGATGAGTCCGCAGGCGGGGAAGGTGAAGAACCAGGTGAACATCATGTCCTTGACGACGCCGAAGTTGATGGCCGAGAGGCGTTTGACGGCACCGACGCCCATGATGGCGCAGGTCTTGATGTGCGTGGAGGACACGGGGATGCCGGTAAGGGTGGCAAGCAGCAGGTTCGCGGCGCCCGCCAGGTCGGCGGAGAAGCCCTGGTACTTTTCGAGCTTGACCATGCTCTGGCCAACGGACTTGATGATGCGCTCGCCGCCCACGCTGGTGCCGATGCCCATGGTGGCCGAGCATAGCAGCATAATCCAGATGGGGATGCCGGCATCGCCGACGCTCGTCTGGCCGCTGGCAAAGGCCACGCCTAAAAAGAGCACGCCGATGAACTTCTGTCCATCCTGCGCGCCGTGCATAAAGCTCATGGCCGCAGCGCTCGCGATCTGAGCGTATTTAAAGAAGACATTGGCACGTCGCCTGTTGGCGGCGGCGAAAAGAATCGAGACGAGCTTGCACAGGACCCAGCCCATGACAAAGCCCAGACCGATGGAGAGCGCCAGGCCGTAGATGACCTTCATCCACTCGTGGACGTTGACGCTGCTCGCACCGCCGAGGGCGATGGCGGCACCGGTCAGGCCGGCGATAAGGCTGTGGCTTTGCGAGGTGGGGATGCCAAAACGCGACGCTGTGGCGCCGTAGACGACGATGGAGAACAGCGCCGCGCACAGACAGGCGAGCGCCATGGTGCTGTTTCCGCCAAAGTCGACAATATGGGAGATGGTGTTGGCGACGCTCGCGTTAAAGTGCGTCATGATGAGCACGCCAAGGAAGTTGAATGCGGCACTCATGAGAATAGCGGCGCGGGCGGGCATGCAACGCGTAGTGACGCAGGTCGCGATGGCGTTGGGTGCGTCGGTCCATCCATTGACGAAGATGGCGCCGAGCGCGAGGATCACGGTGACGGCAAGGACTGGGTTCGACACAAGTTGGCCGAGGAAGGTTGAGAACGTTACGTCCATATATGGGCTTTCTCGAAGTTTGCAGGCACGTTACAGAAACATGATAAATCGTATCACCTCCTGCGGGTTTCTTTACCGAGTTCTGATGGGAGCAGTGAATTTTTTGGCACTAAAAATGAATATTAGCCCTGTTGACCGTGGGTGTTCTTTTTGCTAACACACCATGAGGACACGTGCGCGCGCCCCAACACCCCAAAACCACAGTCTGTTCGCTTTACAATATGCAAACATGCGTTCGATAATAGGAGGCATGGAATATCGACAGACAGACGGCAAAACTCGGCGCGTGCACAAGCAGTATGTGGACGTCGTGGCTCGCATTCTCGCGGGCGGACAGGTTGTGCCGGTTACCGTCTGCTGGGTTGACGGTCGCTGCTTTACGATTGACGAGATTGTCTCGTCCACTGGGTTTGGCCTGACGGTTCACGGCATTCGTACGGCGACTTATAAGGTTCGTTTTGGCGGACATGCGACCGAACTGTATCTGGAAGAGCAGACACGCGAGCGACCGGATGGCTCGCAGACTCATCTGATGCGTTGGTGGGTGTGGGCGTTCGACCGAACACTCGAGAGCGAGCGCCGCAGGTAAGAACGCGTGGCGTTCGGGTACAATGGCAAGAAACTTGTCAGCTACGGCGCCGTCGCGGTGCTTTTTGAAAGGACGAAATTATGAACGATATCCAGGGCTATCAGAATGGCCCCATCGAGACCGGCGCAAGCCGTGCCAAGGAGATGTCGCCGCGCGCGTACAACCTTGTCATGTCTGCTCTGATCTTTTTGGGCTTTTGCGCCATGGGCGCCGGTGCTTACTTTACGAGCACCATGTCGTTTGCGCGCATGATGATGAGCGGCGCCGCTTTGCCGCTGGTCTTTGGCTCATTTATTTTGACCATCGTCGGCATGGTCATGATGTCGGCTGCTGCCAGCAAACAGTCCGTGGGCCTGTCACTCGTGGGCTACGTGGTCTTTGCGAGCACCTTTGGCCTGACGGCGTCGTTTGGTCTTGCCAACTACGACCTGCCTACCATTAACACCGCCTTTATCGCCACGGCCGCCATCACCTTTGTCTTTGGTGCGCTGGGCGTGACCTTCCCCAAGTTCTTCCAGCGTGTGTATGGCATTGGTTTTGGCATCCTGCTTGCCACGATTCTGGTCGAGATCGTGCTGATGTTCATGGGCGTTTCGCAGTCCATCACCGACCTGATCGTGATCGTGGTGTTCGCCGGCTTCATCGGCTACGACACCTATGTGGCAACGACGGTGCCGCCCACGCTGCCCAACGCCGTGCTCATGGCATCCAACCTGTTCGTGGACATCATCAACGTGTTCCTGCGCATTCTGAACATCCTCGGCCGTCGCGATTAAAGCGCGGCATTGCGATGCTTCCTGCCGGACGCGGTAAAACGATGTGAAAGGCGGTCCTTCGGGGCCGTCTTTTTTGTACGCGGCGGGGTATCATGGATGGGAAAAGCCGATAGCGGCAGCGACAGGAAAGGTGACCACTTATGGCAGACGTCGACAACAGGAACCGTAACCGCAGGTCCAACCGAGCGGGTCAGCCCAATCCCAAGCGCGAGGCCCGTGCCAAGGCCGCCGAGCGCCATGTGATGACTGTGTCCGAGGCCTGCGCCAAGGATATCGAGCGTTCGCTTGCCGGTGTTCGCGAGTTTGACGGCATGCCCACCGGCTTTGTCGCGGCGATGAAGGCCAAGGTTCAGACTGCTGTGGCCCCCGAAGAGCAGGTCGCCGAGGACGTCGAGAACGCGGAGACTGCCGAGGTCGAGGCAGCGCCCGAGACCGAGGCGGCGCCCGAGCCCGTCGAGGAGCCTGCCGAGGAAATCGCCGAAGCTGAGTCCGCGCCTGCTGAGGAGCCCGCTCCGGTCCTGCCCGAGGTCACTGTGCTTGATGCCTCCGCCACGCAGGCAATCCTCGATAACGGTCGCGGCTATGCGCAGTTCTGCGACATGGCCGTGCTCGCCTTTGCCTCGTTTACCAATCCGGGCGGTGGATATATTCAGGGTTATCTGGGCCAGGAGGCCACGCTGTGCGCCGATTCGTATCTGTACAACGTCCTCGATAAGCAGCGTAAATGGTACGGTGAGAACCGTCGCCGCAACATCAACTGTGAGCTGTACCGCAACCGTGCGCTGGTGGTGCCCGCGGTGCGCTTCGAGCGCAAGCATGTGCACGCCTATGCCGACGTGATCGTCGCCGCTGCACCCAACGCCAAGCGTGCTCGCCAGGAGTACCGCGTGAGCGACGATGCTCTGCTGGATGCCCTGCGCGACCGCATCCGCTTTGTGCTCGCCATCTGCGACGAGTTGGGTCGCGAGAAGCTCGTGCTGGGCGCATGGGGCTGCGACAACAACGGCTTTGATGCCGAGGCCGTGGCCGAGCTCTTCCGCAAGGAGCTCGCATCAGGCGACTTCAAGGTCAAGCAGGTCTTCTTTGCCGTGCCCTCTACGCGCTGGGACGAGGACTTCGCCAAATTCGAGCACGTGCTGGCAAACTTCCCCGAGCGAAACGAGGAGTCCTATGCTCAGGTTGCCGCCCGCGCCGCAGCCGCCCGTGCCGCCGAGCAGGCTCAGGCCGCTGCCGAGGATGACGAGGATGACGACGACTGGCGCAAGTACCTGTAAACGGTGCTCGTGATGCGATATACCGAGCCGACGGGAGAGGCTGCTCCTGTCGGCTTTTTATTGAGTGGGGAGCTTACGATGAAAAACGTTCTGTGCTTTGGTGACAGCAACACCTATGGTTACGATCCGGCGGGCATGCGCGACGGTACCGCGGTGCGCTATGCGCAGGATGTGCGCTGGTGTGGCGTGGTCCAACGTGACTTAGGCGAGGGCTGGCATGTAATTGAAGAAGGCCTCAACGGCCGCACGACGGTACGCGACGACATGTGCCATCTGGACACTAACCTCAACGGCATTCGCGCGCTTCCGATGCTGCTCGAGGCTCATAAGCCGCTGGACGCCATTGTGATCATGCTGGGCACCAACGACTGTAAGACGGTCTTTAACGTGACAGCTTCCGATATCGCCCGTGGCGCCATGGCGCTGATTCGCGCCGTCCGCGCGTTTCCGTGGACCGACGCTGCGCCTTGCCCGCGCATCCTGCTGATGGCTCCTATCAAGATCAAGCCGCAGATCGCCGATGTATATATGACCGATTTTGACGAGCGTTCCGTCGAGGCATCTGAACATTTTGGCGAGTACTATGCGCGCGTGGCCGAGCAGTTTGGCTGCGACTTTTTGAATGCCGCCGAGTTTGCCGAGCCGGGCGATATCGACTATCTGCATATGATGCCCGAAAGCCACGAGAGCCTGGGTCACGCCGTGGCAGCCAAGCTCAAAGAGATGCTCGGTGAGTAGCACGGTCCCAAGCCACCGCAAAGGGGACAGGCACCTTTGTGGTGGTTTTGCCCGGGTAAACGAACGGATTGGCTGCCATATGGGCATGGACGAGCTCATCGACCTCTTTGCCGAGGGCGATGAGCTCGTCTCCAATACCGCTTTTGAGGATTTGGATCTTGCCTACGACGTGGCGAACGGCGCGACCTTCGATGGCGTTGTGTTCCGATCTTGCGAGTTCGATAGCGTTGACTGGAGCGGCTCGACGTTTCGCGACGTGGTGTTTCGCGGTTGCCGCTTTATCCGCTGCAACATGGAAGGCTGCTGGCTCAGCCGCTGCGACTTCGTTGACTGCTCGGCACCGGGACTCAACTTGCTCAAGGCGCGCCTGTCGAGCGTGTCGTTTGGATCGTGCGATTTGAGCTATGCGAACCTTTCGGAGGGACGCATTGGCCCTATGACAGCATGCGATACACGTCTGAGAGAGGCTGCGTTTCAGGGTGCCAAGCTGGGTCAGATACGCCTGGATGGCTGTGACCTGACGCGTGTTGATGTGTTCAAGACGTCGCTTTCCGGCGTTGATGTGTCGCGCTGTACATTTGCAGCGCCCGTTGTTTCGGGCGATTACCATGAGCTGCGTGGCCTGACGGTCAATGCCGAGCAGGCGCTGGCACTCTCGGGTTTGTTGGGAATTCAACTCGCCGACGACTAGACGCCCCGGCCCTTTGCTCGACCGCTATCTAAAATCAAACCGTCGCAACATCCGATGATTTTTCGCGTTTGCACGATTTTCATCGAATGTTGCGACGGTTTTTGGTGCAAGGTAGCCTGTCTCTTTTTGGCAGGTTACTGGCTATTTAGTACTGCCACATGTGGTTGACGGGGCCAGAGCCTTTGCCCATGTCAAAGCCGGCGGCGAGAGCGCCCGTTAGGTAGGCCTTGCCGGCGTTGACGGCGTCGGCAAGATCCATGCCCTGAGCCAGCGCGCAGGCGATGGCGGACGAAAGCGTGCAGCCGGTGCCGTGTGTGTTGTCGGTCTCGATGCGCTTGTGGCGGAACCACGTGGTGAGCGGATCGCCCAGATGGTTGCCCTCGTCATCGAGTGGCGCGGGTTCGGCCAATACATCGTTGGCCTCGTTGACAAGATGCCCACCCTTAACGAGGGATGCGCAGCCAAAGCGGCGGGCGAGGAGCATGGCAGCATTTTGCTGCGTGCGCTCGGAGTCGACCTCGTAGTCGAGCAGGGCCATGGCCTCGGGAATATTGGGCGTGATAACCGTCGCCAGCGGGAACAGGCGGCGGGTGAGCGCCTCGGCGGCATCTTCGGCAATCAGCCGTGCGCCCGAGGTGGCTACCATGACGGGGTCGACTACCACGTTTGTCGCGTTCCAGGCGCTCAGGCGGTCGGCGATAACCTCGATAATCTCGGCAGAGGAAACCATGCCGATCTTGACGGCGCTTGGGCGGATATCGTCAAATACGGCGTCGATCTGCGCAGCGACGATATCAGGGGAGATATTCTGCACGGCGGTGACACCGAGCGTGTTTTGTGCGGTGATGGCGGTGATGGCCGTCTCGGCATACAGGCGGTGCGCCGTGATGGTCTTGATGTCGGCCTGAATGCCGGCGCCACCGCTGGAATCGGATCCTGCGATGGATAAAACGGCAGGTACCTTACTGCGATCCATGTTTGCTCCCTTGTTCGGTCGGAATCAAATGGGTCTTTAAGCCAGCATTATAAAGATGCCCGGGCCGACTCTATGTCGAACCCGGGCGGGCGATGCAATCTTTACGCAAATGTAAGCAAATGTTCACACGTCAACAATTGACGAACACCATGTTACCGATTGTGGCTCCGGTGACGAGTTAGTCCTCCATGCCGAGGTCGATCGTCGTGCCTTCGAACACCTTGTTAACGGTGCGGACGGCGCACATCTTGCCGCACATGGTGCAGGTGCCCTCGGTGGCGGCGGGGGACTCCTCGTAGCGCTTCTTACCGGTGACCGGGTCGAGAGCACACTCCCACATGGCATCCCAGTCGAGCTTGCGGCGTGCCTGACCCATCTTGTCGTCCATATCGCGGGCGTGCGGCACCTTTTTGGCGATATCGGCGGCGTGTGCGGCGATCTTGGTGGCCATGAGGCCGTCGAGCACATCCTGGGCGTTAGGCAGGCATAGGTGCTCGGCCGGTGTCACGTAGCACAGGAAGTCGGCACCGGAGCTGGCGGAGATAGCGCCGCCGATGGCAGCGGTGATGTGGTCGTAGCCCACGCCGATATCGGTCACCAGCGGCCCGAGCACATAGAACGGGGCGTTGTGGCACAGGCGCTTCTGCAGTTTCATGTTGGCGGCGATCTCGTCGAGCGCCATGTGACCCGGGCCCTCGACCATGACTTGGACGCCGGCGGCCCAGGCGCGCTTGCACAGCTTGCCCAGCTCGATCATCTCGGCGGTCTCGGTGGCGTCATTGGAGTCGTAGAGACAGCCCGGGCGGCAGGAGTCGCCGAGCGAGATGGTCACGTCGTACTCGTGGCAGATCTCGAGCAGCTCGTCAAAGTACTCGTAGAAGGGGTTTTCGTTGCCGGTAACCTCCATCCAGCCAAATAGCAGCGAGCCGCCGCGGCTGACGATGTTCATGAGGCGGCCGGTCTCCTTAAAGGTCTTGGTGACCGATTTGTTGATGCCGCAGTGGATGGTCATAAAGTCCACGCCGTCCTCGGCGTGCGCGCGCACGACCTCGAACAGGTCGTCCTTGGTGAGCTTGACCAGCGGCTTTTCCATGTAGCCGATGGCGTCGTACATGGGGACGGTGCCTACCATGAGCGGCGTCTCGTCGATGAGCTGCTGGCGGAACTGGCGCGTTTTGCCCGAGTTGGAAAGGTCCATGATGGCGTCGGCGCCAAAGTCCTCGGCGATCTTGACCTTCTTCCATTCCTCGGCGGCATCGGCCTTGTCGCCCGAGATGCCCAGGTTGACGTTGACCTTGGTGGACAGGCCCTCGCCGACACCAAAGGCGCGCATGCCCTTTTTGATATGCACGATGTTGGCGGGAATGGCGATGCGGCCGTCGGCCACGCGCTCGCGGATGTACTCGGGGTCGCGATGCTCGCGCTCGGCGACTTTCTTCATCTGCGGCGTGATCTGCCCGGCGCGGGCGAAGTCGATTTGCGTGACGAGCTTGGGCTCGGTCTGTGTGCTCATTGGCACGGCTCCCTTCGTTGGCATTACCCATATCAGGTTTGCGGGTCAGGGCGGGCGCGCCCAGTCTCAGCCTGCCGTCTTGTCCTGCAAGCTCCCCGTTTATGTAATGGGCTCAAGTATAGCTCGAATGGGTACGATTGGCCTAACGAGCGTGCCTGTGGGGAGGCGAACATGGAAGACAAGCATCTATATCGAGAGACGCAATGGGATGTATCGGCCGAGGAAAGCCGTGCGCACCATGGCCTTGTCGCGATTGGTTTTGCGGTGCTTGCCGTGCTGGTGATTGCCTTTTGTATCTGGACGTTTGGCGGTCACGGCGGCGCTGCATGGGAGTTCGAGGCCGACGATGCCCTGCCGATCATGACAGTGAAGGTTACGGGCGGCAATACCGTTGCCGCGCCGGGCGACTATTGGTATTCGCGCGACGAGTTTGTGCAGCTGCAGCTGAGCGGTGGCTCCATTCCTGGTGAAGAGATCGAGCGCGTGACCTTCGATGCGTCGCTTAAGACGCTGTCGGTCGAGCTCAAAGATCAGGGGGACGTTCCCACGACCATGGACATTGCGCTGACGGAATGGCGCCTGGAGCCTCCGACGGGTGTTGCGGTGTCCGAGGTTGAGCATGTCAAGATTACCTATCAGGACGGCTCGACAAATGAAATTGCCAAAGCCGACGGCTTGGCGGAATAGACGCCGTGCCTAGGCGGCACATTCAAAAGTAGCGGTGGTCCTACAAGGCCTGCTCGTTCAGGAAGACCAAAGTGTTTTTATTTGAAAGCTCGGGAAAGTGGCGATAACCAACGTCGAACGCGGTAAGTTCGCTTACATCCTCGAGCTTGTTTTCTGCCATCCACCGCACCATGGAGCCGCGCGCCTTTTTGCTGGCGGTCGACCGTTGGATGGGCTTCCCGTTGCGGATACCCTCGCCAAAGAGGCATGTGACGGCCGTGGCGTCGCCCGCGAGATGGGGCAGAACGGCTTTGGCATACTCTACGCTGGCGAGGTTGACGATCGTGGTGTTTGAGCCTGCCGGGGCGATAACCCGCGCGAGCTTGTCGCTCCAAAACGCGTAGAGGTCTCGGGCATCGTCAACGGCGAGCTTCGCGCCCATTTCCAGCCGATACGGTTCGACGGCATGAAAGGGGCGAACGCACCCGTAGAGGCCCGAGAGGATCCACAGATGGTCTTGCAGCCATGCGAGCTGCGCGGAATCCATCACCTCGGGCGCCATGCTCTGGTATTGAATGCCGTGATAGGACATGACGGCAGGGGAGAGGTGACGGGCGAGTGCGGGATTGTCGAGATCGCCGTTTCCCAAGATGGGCCCGAACTCATGCAGGGTGTTGAGGCAAGGCCCCAGCAGTTTGTCACTCACGTTCCATAGCGCCTGCAGACCGCCGCTGCCTTCATTCCGCTCGATATCTTGCAGCGCGCGGTGGATGCGAGCCGTCTCGTGCGCAAAAGGTGGAATGCCCAGGACTTCAAAAGCATCTTGGGCCGAGCGCATTTGCTTGGCGGGTGAAACGATGACCTGGAGCATGAACTCTCCTATGCCAAAAAGGAAGTTGCGGTGGAATACGGTCTGTTTTGGTCGTTTATGGGCCAGTTTAGTCCGTATTTCACCGCAACTGATGAAGGGTTGGTTAGGCGCGCTCGAGGAAGGCCTTGTAGCCGCGATAGGCCTCGTAGATATCGGCCTTGTTAGCGACCTCCCACAGGGCGTGCATGGACAGGACGGCAACGCCAGAGTCGATGACGTTCATGCCGTACTTGGCCATGATGTAGGCGATGGTGCCGCCGCCACCTGCGTTGACGCGGCCGAGCTCGCAGGTCTGGAAGTCAACGCCCGCCTCGTCCATGATGTCGCGGATGAGGGCCACATACTCGGCGTCGGCGTCGTTAGAGCCGCCCTTGCCGCGGCTGCCCGTGTACTTGTTAAAGCACAGGCCACGACCCATGAAAGCTGCGTTCTTGGTCTCGAACTTGCCGGCATAGCCCGGGTCGAAGCCGGCGGACACGTCGGAGGAGAGCATGCGGCTGCGGGCGAGCGCGCGGCGCAGGGCCAGCGGGCTATCCTCGCCGGCGAGCGTCATGATCTCGGCGACGGTGTTCTCGAAGAAGCGGCTCGTCATGCCGGTGGCACCCACGGAACCGATCTCCTCCTTGTCGACGATGAGTGTGATGCTCGTGCGCTCCACGTTGGCGACGTTGATCTGGGCGAGCATGGACGGATAGGCGCAGACACGGTCGTCGTGGCCATAGCCCAGAATCATGGAGCGGTCGAGGCCCATGTCACGGGCGGGGCCGGCGGGCACGACCTCGATCTCGGCGGAGAGGAAGTCCTCCTCCTCGACGTCGTACTGCTCCTTGAGGATATCCAGGAACATCTGCTTGACGGGCTCCTTGGGAGCGTCCTTGTCGTCCTCGTCAAACTTGACGGGGCGGCCGCCCACGATCACGTCGAGGATCTCGGCGTCGACGGCGTCCTTGGCGGGCTTGGCCATCTGCTCGCTCGAGAGGTGGATCAGCAGGTCGGAGATGGTAAAGACCGGGTCGTCGGCCTTGTCACCGATGTTGATGTCGACGGTGGTGCCGTCCTTTTTGCAGATGACGCCCACGAGTGCGAGCGGGGAAGCGACCCAGTGGTAGCTCTTGACGCCGCCATAGTAGTGCGTGTCGAGATAAGCCATGTCGCCGGCCTCGAAGGCGGGGTTCTGCTTGAGGTCCAGGCGCGGCGAGTCCACGTGGGCGCCCAGGATGTTAAAGCCCTGCTCGAGCGGGGCGGTGCCCAGGCTGACGAGCATGAGGTCCTTGCCGTGGTTGGCGGCGTACACCTTGTCGCCGGCCTTGAGCGCGCGGCCCTCGGCGATCACGGTCTCCAGATTGACGTAGCCCGCCTCCTCGGCCATCTTGATACCGGCCTTGACGCACAGGCGCTCGGTCTTGTTCTCACTCAAAAACTGCTTATAGCCGCGGCAAAGCTCCTCGAGCTCCTCGATCTGCTGTGGCGTGTACTTTTTCCATGCGCAGGGACGCTCCATGACGCAGGCTCCTTTCGGATCGATCGTGCTGGTTGATGTACCGTGAGCCATCGTATCACGCGCGGGCCCGCGGCGGCAGGGAAGCCTGATGTGCGGTGGCCGCGGGGCGGGGAGCGTGTAAACTGGTGTGAGCAAACCGTGCCCAGCCCAAAGCGAGGTATTCAATATGTCTGAAAAGCGCCGTACCTTTGCCGTCATCGACGGCAACTCGCTCATGCATCGCGCCTTCCACGCCGTGCCGCCGACCATGAACGCGCCGGACGGTCGCCCCACCAACGCGATCTTTGGTTTTCTGAACATGTTCCTCAAGATGATCGATGCCTTTAATCCCGACGGCGTTGTCGTGGCGTTTGACAAGGGCAAGCCGCGCGTGCGTATGGAGATGCTGCCGCAGTACAAGGCGCAGCGCCCGCCCATGGACCCCGACCTGCACGCGCAGTTCCCCATGATCAAGGAGCTGCTCGCCGCGCTCAACGTGCCCATTTTGCAGTCCGAGGGCTGGGAAGGCGACGATATCCTGGGAACCATGGCGCGCCTGGGCGAGGAGGCCGGCTGCGACATGCTGCTGGTGACCGGCGACCGCGACATGTATCAGCTCGTGACCGAGCACGTCAACGTGGTCTCGACTCGCAAGGGCCTGTCCGACGTGGCGATCATGACGCCCGAGAGCGTGGACGACCTGTATCACGGCATCACGCCGGCGCTCGTGCCCGATTTTTACGGTCTGAAGGGCGATACGTCGGACAACATTCCCGGCGTACCGGGCATCGGCCCCAAAAAGGCGAGTGCGCTCATCGCGCAGTACGGCAGCCTTGACGAGGTCATCGCGCATGCTGACGAGGTCAAGGGCAAGATGGGAGAAAACCTGCGCGCACACATCGACGACGCGCTGCTGAGCCGTAAGGTGGCGACCATCCACACCGATGCACCCGTTGAGCTCGATTTTGAGGCGACGTCCTTCCCGGCGTTTTCCGCCGATGAGGTTTCCGCGGCGCTGGGCACGCTTGGTATCACCGCCATGCAGAACCGTTTCTTGGCGCTGATCGGCGGCGAGGGCGGGGCAGCTGCCAGCACGTTTGAGATTCCCGCCGTTTTGCGCGCAGCCGCCGGCGATGCTGGCGCGCTTGGTGCCGTTGCGGCTGAGGTCTCCCGCGTGATTGATGCCGGCGAGTGGGTCGCCGCCGTGGTGGACGATGACAAGGAAGAGGGCGCGCTCTTTGGGCTGACGCGCACGCTGTGGTTGGCGACGTCCAAGGGCCTGTTTGCGCTCGAGGAGGGCGACAGCGGTGCGGCGGCTGAGGTTGAGGGCTTCAACTTCGCCCACGGCGTGATTGCCGGCGTGCTCGCACGTCTGTTTATGGAAGGCCGTGTGGCGAGCCCGGATATGAAGGCGCTTCTGCATGAGCTTTCGCCCATCGATTCTTCTGAGCTCGAGCTCATGGATCCGCTGACAGTCGATTCCACGCGCATCTTCGATACCGTTGTTGCCGCCTACCTGTTGGATTCCGACCGCTCCGAGTTTGACGAGGTGTATCTGGCCGATACGTATCTGCAGATGGCGCTGCCTGCGGCGCGCGGCGCAGAGGGTGCTGGCGAGGACGCTCCTGCGCCCGCCGCTCGCACGGCGGCCTTGACGCTGGCGCTGGTTGCACCGCTGCGTGACCGCATGGCCCGCGAGAACGCCGCCAACGTGTTCGATGGGATCGAGATGCCGCTCGTGCCGGTGCTTGCCAAGATGGAGCGCGCGGGCATGCTCGTGGACCCCGACCGCCTGCACAGTCTGTCCGAGGGCCTGGCGACCCAGATTGCCGATGTCGAGCGCAGCATTCGCGACCTGGCCGGCGACGAGACCTTTAACATCGGCAGCCCCATGCAACTCTCGCACGTGCTGTTTGATGTTATGGGACTTCCGACCAAGGGCCTCAAAAAGACCAAGCGCGGCTACTATTCGACCAACGCCAAGGTGCTGAGCGACCTTGCCCGCGACCACGAGATCGTGCGCCTGATTTTGGACTGGCGTGAGAAGTCCAAGATTAAGTCGACCTATCTGGACACGCTGGGCCCGCTGCGCCGTGGTGACGGGCGTGTGCACACCACGTACAACCAGACCATCACCGCGACGGGGCGTTTGTCTTCGAGCGACCCCAATCTGCAAAACATTCCGACGCGCTCGGAGCTGGGGCGTACCGTCAAGACGGCGTTCTCGGCGGGCGAGGGCAGCGTCTTTTTGGCGGTGGACTACTCGCAGATCGAGCTGCGCCTGCTCGCGCATCTTTCGGGTGACGAGCACCTGGTGCGCGCCTTCAACGAGGGCGAGGACTTCCATGCCGAGACGGCCGCGCGCGTATTTGGCGTGCCGGTGTCCGAGGTGACACCCGACCTGCGTAGCCGCGCCAAGGCCGTGAACTTTGGCATCGTGTACGGCCAGCAGGCCTATGGACTGTCGCAGTCGCTGCACATCTCGATGGCCGAGGCGCGCGATATGATCGATCGCTACTACGAGGCCTACCCGGGCGTGCGCACGTTCCTCGACAATGTGGTGGCGCGAGCCAAGCAGACGGGCTATGCCGAGACCATGTATGGCCGCAGACGCCATATTCCCGAGCTCAAGGCCAAAAACCCACAGCTCCGCGGCTTTGGTGAGCGTACGGCCATGAACCACCCCATGCAGGGCACCGCCGCCGACATCATCAAGATCGCCATGGCCCGCGTAAGCCGTCGCTTGGAAGAAGAAGGCTTTGCCGCCCACATGATCCTGCAGGTACACGACGAACTGGACTTTGAGTGCCCCGTCGACGAAGTCGAGCGCCTCACCGCCATGGTCCGCGACGTCATGGAACACGTAGTAGACCTCCGCGTACCGTTGATCGCCGAAGCCAGCACCGGCATAACCTGGGCCGACGCGAAATAGGGAAGCACTCCGTAAGGCAAGCTCGCCCAAGACGCAAGCCCCCACATACTTAAGATTTGGGACAAACACTACTGATTAATTTGTCCCACAGTAACCAAAACAGAGGGGAGCCCCTCCCAACAAGGAGCTCCCCTCTGCTCAAATCATTTCAGCTAAGTATCTAGACACTCAAGACGCCATCTTGGCGGCAGGAAAGTAAACCTAGGGCCTGGCCGGGCGGCACGGGTTAACTTTTCGTAGATTCCGCACGCAAAGAAAGCCACTTAATGTGGCTTTCGTCTTGCGCAGGACCTGACCGAGCGAAAAGTTATCCCGTGCCGCCCGGTCAGGCCCGATGGGACGGCTACCGAGCCGCCAGGATGGCGTCGATGAGCGTCAGTACGCCCCCGTCGTTGTTGCTCGGAATGCGCCACTTGGCATGCGCGTTCATGTGCTCCTCGGCATTGTCCACGATAAAGCTATGCCCGACGCGCTCGAGCATGGGAATATCGTTGTAGGTGTCGCCCACGGCGGCGGCGTCGGCGATATCGATGCCCAGGTGGTCGCACAGGTGCGCGACGCCCGACCCCTTGTCGACGCTCAGGTTCATGAAGTCGATCCACTCGCGCCCGGCGTTGGTGACGTAGAGCTTGTCCGAGAACTCGGGGCTGTAGTCCTCGCGAAACGCTGGCTCGGCATCGTAGGCGGGGAAGAAGATCGAAATCTTGTTGGACTCGATATCAAGGCCCTCAAAGCTATCGACGTAGTTGATCGTGTTGTAGTACACGCTGATCTCGTCGTGGTACTGATGGTCGCGGGCGAGCACATAGAACTCGTCGTAGCAGCACAAGACGGGAACGGAACGCGGGTCCTCCGAGGCACGGGCGAGCACCTGCTGATACAGCGCCACATCGATGTTGCTCTTATAGATATAGCTGCCGCGATAGATGACGCAGGCTCCGTTGTCGGGACAAAAAGCAAGGCGGTTCTTAATGCTCTCGAACATTTCCTCGAGTTTGGGGGCGGGGCGTCCGCTGGCGGGGCAGAATACAATGCCTGCGTCGGCGAGCTTGTCCAGGCGCTCATCAAGACCCTGCGGCAACACGCGCTTGTCGGTGAGCAGCGTCTTGTCCATGTCGACGGCGAGAATCTTAATGCTTCCGATATTGGAGTCCGATTCGTAAGTTTGCATAAAAGCGCGCCTTTCGTTTCGAAATTGTTTCAGACGTTATAACCATCAACCAGTAACTGAGCGTATTGTCGCAGGAACGGAGCGTATTTGCACCACGCTTCACAAAGTAATGAAAAAACTTTTCAGAAATTTGAATTTGTCGCTTGTGCTGCGGGCACTTTAGCGTAATATAGCGACCATCGAAAACGGAGACGGAAATACAACCGCTTACCGAAGAAAAGGTACCGTTTACGATATTAGAATTGCGCCCGGCGATAGGTGAAAGGAGAGGCAGATGCAGTTCGTAAAGATCATCACCACTGCAGATAATGCCATCCGACGCCAGCGCGCAATTTCCCGACGACGATAACAATCGTCTCTGTTCGTATGGGGTGAAATGCCCCAACAGAGTCATTTTGAGGTCGTTGGGTTTTAGCACGATATAAACGCATGTTTCTAGAGCATGCTGTGCTGCTTTTTGCTATTTAACCTGATATTGCACGGTTTTTTGACCTCGAAATGACTTGCAACTGACCGATGTTCTAACTAGCTACCAAGGGCGAAAGGAAACAGCCATGAGCAAGGAAAAAGTCGTTCTCGCATATTCCGGTGGTCTTGATACATCCGTATGTGTCAAGTGGCTCCAGGACGAGAAGAATCTCGATGTCGTTTGCGTCTGCGGCAACGTGGGCCAGGAGGAGACCGGCTTGGATGCCAAGAAGCAGAAGGCGCTTAACCTGGGCGTTCTCGATTGCCAGGTGCTCGACCTGCGCGACGAGTTCTCCGATGAGTTCCTGACTAAGGCCATCGCCGCAAACTCCATGTACGAGAACAAGTACCCGCTGCTCTCCGCGCTGTCTCGCCCGCTGCTCGCCAAGAAGCTTGTCGAGGTCGCTCACGAGTTTGGCGCGACCTACGTCGCCCACGGCTGCACCGGCAAGGGTAACGACCAGGTTCGTTTTGAGGCTGCCGTCAAGGCCCTCGACCCCGAGCTTAAGGTTATCGCCCCGGTTCGCGAGTGGGATCTGAAGTGCCGTCCCGATGAGGTTGCCTATGCTCACGCCCACAACGTGCCGGTTCCCGAGGGCGCCAACGACAACCCCTATTCCATCGACGACAACCTGTGGGGTCGCGCCATCGAGTGCGGTCACCTGGAGGATCCCTGGAACGAGCCGCTCGACGACGCCTGGGTTATGACCAAGAACCCCGAGGACACGCCGGACACCCCGACCTACACCGAGATTGAGTTTGAGGCGGGCAAGCCCGTCGCCGTCGATGGCAAGAAGATGAAACTCTCCGAGATCGTCATCGCCCTCAACAAGATTTCGGGTGACAACGGCTTTGGCCGTCTCGACCTGGTCGAGGATCGTCTGGTGGGCCTCAAGAGTCGCGAGTGCTACGAGGTTCCTGGCGCCCTGACGCTCATCACCGCCCACAAGGCGCTCGAGGACATCTGCGTCGAGGGCGACCTGCTCAAGACCAAGATTAAGCTCGAGCAGGATTGGGCCACCGCCGTGTACAACGGCCAGTGGTACAGCCCGCTCAAAAACGCGCTCGATGCCTTTATGGCCGACACCCAGAAGTTCGTGACCGGCACCGTCCGTCTGAAGTTCTTTAAGGGCAACTGCCATGTCGTCGGCCGCAAGAGCCCGTTTAGCCTGTATGACTACGGTCTGGCTACCTACGACCGCGACACTACGTTTGACGAGAAGGCCAGCGCCGGCTTTATCGAGATCGATACGCTGTCGCTCAAGACGTGGGCTAAGGTCCAGGGCCCCAGCTCTGCTGCCGCCCAGGCCTAGCGCCTCCTTCCTTTGGTATCCGCGCGGCCCATCCGCGTGATACATAACGGGCGCATGGGGTCCCTACCTTTCGTTATGCTTGCTGACACTTCTTAACATCGGTGGCCCCTACGTTCCGCCCGCATATATGATGCCGCGTCTGCGGCTGAGTCCGAGCCCCGCCGGGGTTGTCCGGCGGGGCTCCTCCTATCAATTTGACGGCCCTGCGCCTATATATATGGGGAGTATCCATTATGTTCAATGCTATCGCGCATGCTTTACTTGCCCTCGCGCCCGAGTTCGATGCTGCAAAGGTCGAGGACGTTCCTATGAGCCTAAAGGCCTGGATCGATGGTTCGCAGGGCAACATTCGGAGGGAGACGTTGGGCGCCAAGTGCATGGCGCGTCACTTCTTTGCAAATTAGCTATATGGCCTCGCACATGGTGGGGAATATACAAAACTAGCGGTTGAGAAATCGCTTTAGCGACAGGGCGAATTGCTTTGGGCGCTTGTTTTGGGATTTGATGAAAGGGGACGGTTCCATGGCTCTTTGGGGCGGTCGTTTTGAGGCAGGCGTGGCCGAGGTCACGCAGGAGTTTGGCGCGTCGTTGCCGGTTGACAAACATCTCTATAAGCAGGATATCGCCGGATCTAAGGCACATGCCAAGATGCTGGCGGCCCAGGGCATTATCAGCGCCGAGGACGAGCAGGCGATTGCCGAGGGCCTGACCGGAATCGAACAGGATATCGATGCCGGCAACTTCACCTTTGATATCAACGACGAGGACATTCATATGTCCATCGAGAGCGAGCTGACGCGTCGCATCGGCGAGGCTGGCAAGCGCTTGCATACCGGACGTTCGCGCAACGACCAGGTTGCGACCGATACGCGCCTGGGCGTCAAGGCGCTCGCCAAGGAGCTCATGGAGGCCAATCTTTCGCTTCGTCATGTGCTGGTGGATGCCGCTAAGAAGTATGACAAGGTGATTCTGCCGGGCTACACGCATATGCAGCACGCTCAGCCGGTTCTGCTGTCGCATCATCTGCTGGCGTATTCCTGGATGTTCGCGCGCGACTTTACGCGCCTGAAGGCCGCCTTCGATGCCGCCGACAGCTGCCCGCTGGGTGCTGCCGCGCTTGCCGGCACGAGCTATCCGCTCGATCGCCAGATGACGGCTGCCGAACTTGGCTTTGCGGGTGTGATCCCCAACTCGCTCGACGCTGTTTCCGATCGCGATTTCCTGCTCGATCTGCATTACGCTGGCTCCGTTATGGCCATGCATCTGTCGCGTCTTTCCGAGGAGATCGTGCTGTGGTCGAGCTCCGAATTTGGCTTTATCACGCTTTCCGACTCCTACTCCACCGGCTCGTCCATCATGCCGCAGAAGAAGAACCCCGACTTTGCCGAGCTTATCCGCGGCAAGAGCGGCCGTGTGTATGGCAATCTGGTACAGCTACTGGTGACCATGAAGGGGCTGCCGCTCGCTTATAACAAGGACCTGCAGGAGGACAAGGAGGGCGCGCTCGATACCGCCCATACGCTCATGCAGTGCCTGTCCGTTATGGCCGGCATGATTTCGACCTGGACCGTCAACGAGGATGCCATGGCGCGTGAGTGCGGCGTCGGGCACCTTGCGGCTACCGACGTTGCCGATTACCTGGCTAAGCGCGGCCTGCCGTTCCGCGAGGCGCACGCCGTGGTGGGCCATCTAGTCCTGATGTGCGAGAAGCGCGGCTGCAACCTTGAGGACCTGCCGTTCGAGGTGTTCCAGGAGGCAAGCCCGCTCTTTGAGCACGATATTACCGAGGCGCTCGATATCCCGTCGATTGTCGCCGCGCGCACGACCGAGGGCGGTACCGCCCCTGCCGCCGTTGCCGTGCAGCTGCAGCGTGCCGAGGCACAGCTCGTGGCCGACGAGGGCGTGTTTGGATCGCTGACCAAGGTCGTCGAGATGGGCCACGGGGCAAAGTAAGGGTTTGCTTGAGGCTTATTAACCATTTACTGATAAATCGTTTTTGCCTTTACGGGCGTCTGCTGATGCGGGCGTCCGTATTTTGTTGCTATGGGGGAGGGGCTTGTCGAGAACTTCTGTAGGACCTTTGGGCAGGTTGTGAAGGGGACACGTTCACAGGCGGCAACCGACCGTCCGCTCGGTTCGGTGCGGTTGATGGGCAGTCGGATGGTACTCTAGTCGGGCTTCGAAACAGAAGTGACACATATGGAACGCTTCAATTAATTGCAGCGCTTCAATAAACAGCTTTTTGTTTAACTGCAGCTAAAACTCTGTTACGATGCAGTCCAGGCGAGTGCCGGAATGGGACTTGGGCACGCGCGAACCTACTTGAAAGGCTACCTTATGGCTATCGAGAAGACTTTCATCATGATTAAGCCCGACGCCGTGCGCGATCGCAAGATCGGCGAGATCGTTACTCGCATTGAGCGCAGCGGCCTTGTCATCGAGCGCATGGAGATGACTACGCTCGAGCGCGCTACCGTCGAGGAGCACTACGCTCATCTGGCCGACAAGCCTTTCTTTGGCGGTCTCTGCGACTTTATGACGAGCGGTCCGGTCGTCAAGATGGTCGTTTCCGGTCTTTCCGCTGTCTCCAAGATGCGCACCCTTATGGGCGCTACCAACCCGCTTGATGCTGCCCCCGGCACCATCCGCGGCGACTTCGCTGTCGATGTCAACGCCAACGTGATCCACGGCTCCGACTGCCTGGAGAACGCCGAGATCGAGATCAAGCGCTTCTTTGGCTAAACCAGCTTTGACTCCTTAAAGCTGTTAGCGTGTGGCTTGGGCGTCGCGGAACTCCATCCGCGGCGCCCTTTTTATTCCAGTAGGTTTTAAGGCATGTCCCAAAAATCTACGAAAGAGCCCCCGTCCGGATGTGTGTTCCGGGCGGGGGCCTTCGTTAGCGTATGGCGTTGTAGGTCTTTAAGCCTCGTCGACGACCTTGAGGCCGCGGGTCTGGTCGATTTCGTTGAGGAGATTGACGCGGCGCTCGTGGCGGCCGCCCTCAAACTCGGCGTCGAGCCACTCGTCGACGATCATCTTGGCGAGCTCGGATCCCACGACGCGGGCGCCAAAGGCGAGCGCGTTGGTGTTGTTGTGCATGCGCGAGAGCTTGGCGCTAAAGGGCTCGGAGCACACGACGGCACGAACGCCCTCGACCTTGTTGGCGGCCAGGCTGATGCCGACGCCGGTGCCGCAGATCAGGATACCCAGGTCGACGTCGCCGTTGGCAACTGCCTTGCCCACCTTGTAGCCGGCGATGGGGTAATCAAAGCTCTCGGTGGTGTCGGTGCCAAAGTTCACGACCTCGCATCCGCGCTCCTTCAGGTGCTCGGAAATGATGTTCTTGAGCTCGACGGCGGCGTGGTCGTTGCCGATACCGATCTTCATGAGTGGTTCCTCTCTGGTCCGTGCGGCGGAATTGCTAAAGGTTTTACCGCGTTCGACTGCATGATAGCGCGTCTTTTGCCTAAACGCTCGGGCGTTTTTTGGTCAAACGCTTTAGCGGAAGCGAACACTCCGCAACGTCCACCTTCGGCGCACCGTCTTGCAGTCTCTCCTCTTCTTCCAAATCCTCCTATCCCGTCTCTTCGCTTTCCGGGGAGCCCTTGCGCTCTACCCCGCATCGCGCTTCACTCTTAACTAATCCCCATGTGCGAGGCCGGTCAGGACCTCTTCGCTGGCTGCCCCTGCGGAAGCACGTACGAAATGGCGGGAAGGTCGAGTTTCGCGGCGAGGTTAAGCACGATGCTCACGTACTCCTCGGGCGTCTCTTTCATCCCTCCGCGTACCCACTCGCCAAAAAGGCTACCGACAACTCCCTCCATGAGAGCCAGTGCGTAGCGCTGCTCCGGCAAAAGATTGCCAATGTCTCCGAGCATGGCTGCCTTCACTTTGGAGGCGTACTTGGAGAAAAAGAGCGGATCGCACGTGTCGTCCATCAGCAGCAGCACCCGCTCGCGGTTCTCGTAGACGAACCTCGAGCCCGCAATCATGGGGGCAACCATGGAGGGCACCCGGTCCTCGTAAGAGCCGTCAGGCGCGATTGCCGCGCCGCCCATCATCCCCTGGTGCATGCGGTCTTCCACCTGCGAAAGCAGGTCGTATTTGTCCTCGGCGTGCAGGTAAAAGGTGCCACGGTTTATGCCCGAACGCTCGGAGAGGGCGCGTACCGTGACCTTCTGAAAGCCCCTGTCCGCCAAAAGGCCCCAGAAGGCCTCCTCTATGCGCTCCTGCGTTGCGAGGTATCTGATGTCGTTCTTGTTCGGCTTCGTCTTCACCATGAGGTTTCCTGATCGACACTTTCCCGACAGTGCCCATTGAATCTATCGTCTTCGCTCAAGACAATGAACATATGTTGATTATATCTAAGGGAGAGGAGAGGTCGATGGCCTTCGCCGACAGATTCATAGTCCGCAATAGCCTCTACGTTACGACCGTAATAGCGGCCTGCGTCGCGGTCTACATGGTTGTTTTCTGGGAGTCGATGCCCGTGACCCAGGGGATTATAGGGCTCTACTACATCCTGATAGCCGCCCACGAGTGGGAGGAGCTGAAATATCCCGGCGGGTTCGTGGAGCTTGCCATCTCGCTCACCGACATGCCCATGCGCGACATGCGCATCCCCAAGTTCGCCCTCTTCTGCATCACCGTCTATATGCTGCTCATCCCGTTCTGTTTCCCCCAGTTCCACTGGCTCGTGATCGGCGCGCTCGTTCTGGGAATCATTGAGCCGCTCGCGCACATCGTCGCGGGAAGGGCGAACCCCAAGACGAGGATATACTCGCCCGGCATGGTCACCTCGCTCCTGTTCATGCTCCCGCTCGATGCGTTCACCATCTGGCACGTCGTCGCCGTGGAGCCCTTCGCGTGGTGCTGGTGGCTCGCCGCCGCGGCCCTGCTCCTCATACCCCTGTTCGGCACGCAGCGGCTCATCGTGGTGAAGATGATGGGCATGAGCTACGGGGAGTTCATGCGTAACGCGCGCGATTCGATTCTGGGGCGGAGGAAGCTCGGGGATTGACGCGCAGGTTGGCGGACGGCGTCGTGACCTCTGCTTTTGCAAACACAGGCGAGGGTCACACTAAAAAGGTGGCGAGCCAGCGGTTGCGAACATCAGCTCATCACGCAAAATGCCGCCAATTTGCTTCTGGCGGCCGTCTGCCGGAACCCAGCTTGCGGTTTTTGTCGCCTTGTTATCAAATGGAGAAGTTGATTACTTGCGAGAGCAACCCGTTATATGTAGGAGATGGCTATGCCTACCGATTCTATCCGCGATGCCGCATTTTGCGATGTTTTGAACCGCGAGCTTGTCTGTGCGCTTGGCTGCACCGAGCCCATTGCCGTTGCCTATGCGGCGGCGCTGGCGAGCCAGACGCTCGGTTGCGAACCCGAACATATGGATGTTGCCTGCTCGGGCAACATCATCAAGAACGTTAAGAGCGTGACCGTGCCCAACTCGGGCGGTATGCACGGTATTGAGGCCGCGGCCGTGCTGGGTGCGGTGGGCGGTGACGCCAAGAGCGCGCTCGAGGTGCTCGAGAGCGTTGACGATGCGGATCGTGCTCGCGTGACTGAGCTGCTTGTCGACGCCGACTACTGTGATGTGTCGCTCGTCGAGGGCGTGCCCAACCTCTACATCAAGGTGACTGCCACGGCTGGTGGCCATACCGCGGTCGTCGAGATTACCGATCACCACACCAATGTCACGTGCCATACGCTCGACGGTATTCCGGTATGCGGCAAGTCGGCGGGGGAGTGTGCCGCCTGCGCCGAGCGCGTGGTGGCCGAGCGGGCGGCGGATAAGGCCGACACACCCATGTCGATCGAGTCCATCATCGACTTTATCGAGGCCGGCGACATTGAGGATGCCCGCGCGGCCGTCGAGCGTCAGATTGAGCTGAACGGCGCGATCAGTGCCGAGGGCCTCGCGCACGCTTGGGGCGCCGAGGTGGGCCGTACGCTGCTGGGCGCTCGTGCCGATGACGTCGCCTGCCGTGCGCGTGCGCGTGCGGCCGCCGGCTCCGATGCCCGTATGAACGGCTGCGCGCTGCCGGTCGCCATTGTGTGCGGCTCGGGCAACCAGGGCATTACCTGCGCGCTGCCCGTCATGGAATATGCCGACTACCTGCGCTGCGACCACGAGCGTCTGGTGCGCGCCGTGATACTGTCCGACCTTATTGCCGTGCACATCAAGAGCTATATTGGTGCGCTCTCGGCGTTTTGCGGTGCTATTTGCGCTGCGTGTGGTGCCGGCGCTGCGATTTCCTGGCTGTGCGGCGGCACGCGCGAGCAGATCGGTGCGACGGTCTCCAATACGCTCGGCAACGTGGGCGGCATCGTGTGCGATGGCGCCAAGGCAAGTTGCGCCGCCAAGATTTCGGCTGCTGTCGATGCAGCGATTCTGGGCCACGATATGGCCATGCAGGGCCGCGGCTTCCGTGCCGGCGAGGGCCTGATCCAGGATACGGTGGAGGAGACGATTGCCAGCATGGGCTATGTGGGCCGTGTAGGCATGAAGGACACCGACGTCGAGATCCTCAACATCATGATCGGCAAGACCGTCGTCGATTGCTAGGGGCTCCGGATCACTGCATCTTGCTGTTAAAGTCGTCGCTCTTGTGGCCGTAAAGCACCTGCCTGCATAGTGGGCAGGTGCATTTCTTTGCCGGCAAACGGTTAATAATTGTCGGTAAACGGTAGTTAGAATCAGGAATAGTCATTTAGTTTCAAGTAGTGTCAGATGTTTGCATCAACTAAAAGTGCAGGTAAAAGACGGTGTCCTGTTCATTTACTTTGAAAAACTATGAATACATATGAAAAACTATGATTGCGAATGAGAATTACTTGCAATAGACTGTAGTTACGGAAGGGGCACCTGCCCAAACGCGCGCAACGGTCGGGGCTTTCCGTTTGAACGTTTCCTTACAGGAAAGGCAGCTCAGCGATGAAATTCGCAACCCGCATCAACTCCTACTACCGAACCGGTGAGAAGAACATCGACCGCGTCTTCGACCAGTTCCAGCACGTCGGCCTCACCCATGTGGACCTTAATTACCCTGAGCACGTGGTGGACATCTCCGCCGAGGAGATGAAGGCCAAGCTCGACGCGCACGACCTCAAGCTCAACGGCACTGCTCTTCGCTTTCGCAACGACTTTATCAATGGCGACCTGGGCAATCAGGATCCCGCACTCGCTGGGGAGGCGCTTAAGCTCTGCTATGAGGCCTGTGATTACTGTCGCACCTGCGGCGGCGATACCGTGACGATCTGGCTCGGTCATGACGGCTTTGACTACAGCTTCCAGATCGACTACACCCTCGTGTTTGACAACCTCGTTAAGGCGTTCCAGGCGGTTTGCGACTATGCGCCCGATCTGCATATCTCCATCGAGTACAAGCCCTATGAGGAGCGCAGCTACGCCTATATCGATTCGATGGGCCTCACCGGCATGATCCTCAACGCGGTGGACCGCGAGAATCTTGGCGTTACGCTCGATTACTGTCACATGCTCATGAAGCACGAGAACCCCGCGATGGCTACCGATATCTTCGGTCGTGCCGGCAAGCTCTACGGCATTCACCTCAACGATGGCTACGGCGTGATGGACGACGGACTCATGATCGGCATGGCTACGCCTGTCAAGACGCTCGAAATGCTCTTCTATCTCAAGAAATACGCCTTTGACCACGCTATCTACTTCGATACGTTCCCAATTATCGAGGATGCGGAAGGGGAGTGCGCTCATAACCTCGCTATGATGAAGCTTATGAATGACTCCTTGGAAAGTGTGGGCCAGGAAAAGATACAGTCCGTGATTGATGCAAACGATGCACTTGCAGCGGCCGCGCTCGTGCGCGAGCTCTTCTGCGCTATGGGGAGGTAATCATTCTATGAAACGTGATTGGGAAGCTACTGCCGAGGGCATTCTTGCCGCCGTGGGCGGCCCCGAGAACATCTCGGGTATGACGCACTGCGCCACTCGTCTTCGCCTGAACCTGCGCGACGATTCCAAGTGTGACGATGCGGCCGTTAAGGAAGTCGACGGCGTGGTCAACACCGTCAACTCAGCCGGCCAGTACCAAGTGCTGATTGGCACCGAGGTACCCAAGCTCTATGAGAAGTTCGAGCCGCTTGTCAAGGGCTCGGGCGCCGAGGTCTCCACGAGCGCTTCCTCCGATGAGGGCATCGTCTCCAGGATTTTCTCCGCCATCTCGGGTGTCTTTGCTCCGTTGCTGCCCGCCATGGCCGGCTCCGGTATCCTCCGCGGCTTGCTGATTCTTGCGGTTCAGCTTGGTCTTATCACCGAGGGCACGGGTACCTACACCATCCTCTACGCCCTCTCGATGAGTGTGTTCTACTTCCTGCCGGTGCTTCTAGGCTTCTCCTCGGGCAAACGCTTCGGTGCGAGCCCGTACCTTTCGGCCCTGATCTGCGCCTGCTTGCTCTATCCCGATTTTATCGGCTTGATGGGCGATGCGGGCAACGGCGCCATGAGCGAGTTCTTCGGCATTCCTGTGGTGCTCATGAGCTACAACTCCACCGTTATCCCGGCCATCATCGCCATCTGGGTCTACTCGTTCCTCTATAAGTTCCTGGATGAACATGTGCCCGAGACCCTCAAGCTCGTCGTGCTTCCCGCGGTCTCGCTGATAATCATGGTCCCCGCCACCATGCTCGTGATCGGTCCTTTGGGTGTCTATGCCGGCGAGGGCATCGCCTTCGTGGTCAACTGGCTCATCGCCCGCTCCAACGTGCTTGCTGGCATCCTGGTGGGCGGCGGCTGGTCCGTGCTCGTCTCGATGGGTATCCACTGGGCAGTCAACCCCATCATGATTAACAACATCGCCTCCAATGGCTTCGACTACATTTGCCCGGCCACCTTTGCCTGCAACTTCGCTGTTATCGGCTGCGCCCTCGGCGTCTTCCTCAAGGCCCGCGATCAGAAGCTCAAGAGCTTTGCCATGACCGGTGCCGTGACCATCTGCCTCTCTGCCATCATCGAGCCCACGCTCTTTGGCATGCTTGTCAAGAACAAGAAGCTCTTCTTGGCTCAGATCATCGGCGGTGCCTGCGGCGGCGCGTTCCTCGGCCTTTTCAAGGTCGTCACCACGGCCTTTGTCTTTGGCTCCGTCACTACGTTCCCGGCCTTCGTCTCCTCCGATCCGATGAACTTCGCTTTCGCCATGATCGGCATGGTTATCTCGGCTGTTGTCGCCGGCGTACTCGGCTACATCTTCACCGACAAGGACGATCAGCTCGCCTAGTCTTGCTTTGGGGCTACGAGTCATGAGCCCAAGGCTAAGACCGACTTCCATCTAATAAGGGGTCGCTGCTTATATCGCAGCGGCCCTTTTTGCTTTTGTTTGGCTTGATTAGGTTAAACTTTGAAAATAGATGAAAAGGAAGGAACGCCGATGATTCCGTATGAGCGCCATGAACTGATTCTTAATAAGCTAAAGGAGGCTGACCTGCTCAAGATAGATGAGCTCGCGGCCTTTATGCCCGATGTGTCGATGTCTACGCTGCGCCGCGACCTCAAGGAGCTCGAGAAGCGGGGGAGCATCGAGTATCTGACCGGCGGTGCGGTCAAACTGCATTCTGCAGCTCGCGAGGTGAGTGTCTTTGAAAAGGGCGCGCAGCGGAGTAGCGAGAAGGACCTGATCGCGCGCCGTGCGGCAGCGGAGGTCGAGGACGGTGAGACGGTCTATGTCGACTCCGGTACCACCGCGACGGCGCTCCTGAGTCTGCTCGTCGACAAACCAGTGACTATCTACACCACCAACGGCTACGCATGTAGGTTTACGGGCGACCTCGCTGCCAAGGTGGTGGTTATTGGCGGCGACTTTAATCCCGTTACCTGCTCGCTGACCGGGCCAATGGTGGAGAACGCGTTGCGTGAGCTGTACTTTGACCGGGCGTTTATAGGCGTCAACGCGGTGGACGAGGATCGTGGCATCATGACGCCTGGTTATTCCGAGGCTATCAAAAAGCGCATTGTGATGCGGAATTCCCAAGCGAGTTATGTACTCGCCGATAGCTCCAAGTTCCATGTGTTTTCAAATGTAAAGGTGTGCGACCTGGAGGGCTTTACTGTTATCTCCGACAAGCGCGACGCCAAAATCGGCGAGCGTGTCAAGATGATTACGGCCTAGGACGCCGGGGCATCGCATCCTGTCCTCAAGTCGTTGCCTACGTAAGGAAGCATGCGGCAAACGTACCTGACCTTTTGTCTCATTCCAGATTTGTGGACTAGCTTAGTTCGTCGGCTACTTGATGTTCGTAGAAGGCTTCTACTACGGCGTTAAAGTCGCGGGCGAAGTCTTCCATGGTTCCACGCCAGGTGGCACGTCCCGGTTTTCCCTGGCCAACATAGGCAGTTTGAATGCCGCAGTCGGGGCTGGGGAAATCGCGCTTGGGGTCGTTGCCCACCATGAGGACCTCATGTGGCTCGAGCCCCATGACCTGCAGCTGCTCTAGATAATATGTGGCATCGGGCTTGCAGCGCGTGGCGTTGCCCATGTGCGTTACGAGCTCGAAGGGCGCGTCTGTCAGCTCGCCCCAGCCCATGCGGCATTCGATGGCCCCCTGGGGAAAACTGGGGTTGGTGAAGAGCGCGCAGCGCAGTCCTGCATCCTGTACGGCCTGGAGCGCGGCGTGTGCGCCCGGCATGGCTTTCGCATTGATCATGTTATAGTTCTTGTGCGGCAGGACTTCGCGATCGTAGTAGGTAAACGCCTCGTAGATGAGTGGGTCCGAGAGGCAAATGCCGCACCGGCGCTCAACCTCTTCCTGGTAAAACTCAAGATTGGTGCGATTGTCCGTACTGTTGCGACGATTGGCGTTGAGGTCGACCAGGATGGTGCCGAGGCGTGCCATCGTGCCCCCGCGGCTGCGACGTCCGATATCCGCGAGCATCGATGAGACATCCTTAAAATAGCGAAGGATGAACGCATTGAGGTTAATGCTAAGAAGCGTCTCGTCCATATCGAAAACGACTGCTTTGAGCACGCGGGCACCTTTCTCGAAAAATCGTTCCAGAATCGTATGTCTGGGATACTTTACCCCAAAGCAGTATGCTTCACTGCTTATCGTTAACTTGTGGAGACAGTCGTTCACAAGATTGCGAAAAAGTCTCCATACGAGTAAAAAATCGCAGTTCACGCTTGAAATCGAAGTGATTTCCCCGTAATCTATACGGACGTGATTGCATAAGCGTCACATCAGTATCTGTCGGCTCCCGAGTGTTCCTAAACGTTGTGTGCTTGTCGCACCCTTCTGTAGGTCCTAGCAATCGGGGCCCCGTAGTTCGAAAGGGGTCCACCTTTGAGTGAGATTCAGAACTCGTCCATTTTCTCTCTTGACGATGTCAACGAGGAGGAGATGAACAACCTCATCGACGGTACGATTACCGACTTTGATGAGGGCGATCTCGTTAACGGCACTGTCGTTAAGATCGAGCATGACGAGGTGCTCGTTGACATCGGATTTAAGTCCGAGGGCGTTATCCCCGTCCGCGAGCTGTCCATCCGCAAGGACGCTAACCCTGCAGACATCGTTGCACTCGGTGATCCCATCGAGGCCCTCGTTCTCCAGAAGGAGGACAAGGACGGTCGTCTGGTCCTGTCCAAGAAGCGTGCCGAGTACGAGCGTGCTTGGAACCGCATCGAGGAGAAGTTCAACTCCGGCGAGAACGTCGAGGGCGAGGTTATCGAGGTTGTCAAGGGCGGCCTGATCCTCGACATCGGCCTGCGTGGCTTCCTGCCCGCTTCCCTCGTCGACCTCCGTCGCGTCAAGGACCTCACCTCCTACATGGGCACCCGCATCGAGGCCCGCGTCATCGAGATGGACCGCAACCGCAACAACGTCGTCCTCTCCCGTCGCGTCGTGCTCGAGGAGTCCCGTAAGGCCGAGCGCTCCGAGATCCTGTCCAAGCTCAAGTCTGGCATGCGTCTCCAGGGCACCGTTTCCTCCATCGTCGACTTCGGCGCCTTCGTCGACCTCGGCGGCATCGACGGCCTCATCCACATCTCCGAGCTCTCCTGGAACCACGTCAACCATCCTTCCGAGGTTGTCAAGGTCGGCCAGGAGGTCGAGGTCGAGGTTCTCGACGTCGATCTCAACCGCGAGCGTATCTCCCTGGGTCTCAAGCAGACCACCGAGGATCCGTGGCGCGCACTGGTCAAGAAGTACCCCGTCGGCGCTATCGTCGAGGGCACGGTGACCAAGCTTGTCCCGTTCGGCGCTTTCGTCGACCTGGGCGAGGGCATCGAGGGTCTGGTGCACATCTCCGAGATGGCCAACAAGCACGTCGATCAGCCTTCTCAGGTCACCCACGTGGGCGACAAGGTTCAGGTCAAGGTCATGGAGATCGACCTCGACCGTCGTCGTATCTCCCTGTCCATGAAGTCCGCTGCTGAGACTCTGGGCGTCGAGATCGAGGTTACCCCGCTGCCTTCCGAGAAGAAGGACGAGGAGACCGACGCCGAGTAAATCGGTTTGACGATCACTTGTTTTAAGGGATCCGTCCGCAATGGACGGGTCCCTTTTTGCATTTGCAGCTGTGGTGCACGATGATGCCGGGCTATCTGTTTGCTATTTGGTTGTCGGTGCATAAAATATGCCGACATCCCGCCTCGGGGAGGAGGCGGGAACGCACCGAGTAGACGGAGGGGTGCGGAGCGCGGTCGCGTCTCGACTGACGACGTTGCCCATCGACAAGTCTATTGTACTGCATAGCGTGGTTCTTGGTTTATCGTGTCGAACGCTTGTGTTGTGCCATTGCCTGCGGCAACGGTGTGCTACACTCTTGCACTGCTGAGTGGGTCAGACGGTCGCGCGATGTGCTGCTTGCAGCACGCGTGAGGAAAGTCCGGGCTCCAGAGGGCGGGATGCCGGCTAACGGCCGGGCGGAGTGATCCGACGGAAAGCGCCGCAGAAAAGAAGACTCCCACCTGCGCCGCAAGGCGTAAAGGGAAAAGCTGAAACGGTGGTGTAAGAGACCACCAGCGTCGTGGCAACACGGCGGCTTGGCAAGCCCCATCCGGAGCAAGCGCGAATAGGAACGCTATGGGCCGGCCCGGTCCGCGTTCGGGTAGCGTGCGTGGAGCTGCACGGTAACGTGCAGACAAGATAAATGACCGTTCACGACAGAACCCGGCTTATAGGCCCACTCAGCTTTCTTGTTGACGCTGCGACGGCGTCAGCTGGCCGATTTGGCGCTCATTCGTCGGTCGCCGCCATAAGGCGTGCTCCCTCCTCTTTCGGGCCAAATCGACTCAGCTGGCGCCGTCTCGCTGTTTTTGCCTGGTCATCAGCGACCGCATTTTTGTTGCAAACTTGTCTTTCAAGGCACCTTGCTCGCGCTGACGGGTTCTCGCTTTCGTTGACGGATTCATCGGCGGCTCCATTCTTTTCGCCGGGGTTATCGGTACGGCCTTTGCCGTATTATTGAGGCTGTTTATTGCTTTGCTTGTTGTTGAGGGGCTTTTTTGGACAGCTATTTTACTCTGCAATTGAATATTGAGGCTTCGGGCGAGTTTGTGGACCGCAAGAGCCGGTTTATTGCCCAGTTGATCCATATTGAGTCAGAGGACGAGGCGAATGCTTTTATCGAGATGGTTCGCAAGCGTCATTATGACGCTCGGCATAATGTGTTCGCGTGGATTTTGGTCGATGGACGCGAGCGCCAGAGTGATGACGGTGAGCCGAGCCGCACGAGTGGCATGCCGACGCTCGAGGTGCTGCGCGGTGCGGGACTTAAAAACGTATGCTGTGTTGTGACACGTTATTTTGGTGGCACGTTGTTGGGGCCCGGTGGTCTGGTACGAGCCTATACGGCGGCGACACAGGAGGCGGTGGCGGCTGCTCGGGAGGCCGGGCAAATCGTCGAGATGACAAGTGTCGTGCCGGTTGACGTGTATGTTGCCTATCCGCAGTATGAGCAGGTGCTTCGTTTGGCGCAGGATTCGGGTGCCAAGGTTTTGGATACCGATTACGCGGATGCCGTGACACTTCACTTGGTGTTTAAGGCGGGGGAGCAGGAGCTGTTTTGCGCCAAGATGCGCGAGCTTATGGCGGGGCGCGAGGAGATTGAGGTCGGCGCTCCCGAATTTGCTGAGTTCTAATGGCGGCGGCTGGCGTGCTTTTGGATGAATCTCAAGCGCGCCGGCCGTCGTTTTCTGTTGATATCGTTTACTCGGCGAGCTGCTTTAGCATATCGCATGCGATTTCGACGGCATCGTCGATGCAGCCGGGACAGCTGCGCAGCGGTCCCTTATCCGATCCGATGCCCTTGAGCGTGCCGCAGATGGTCGTCGTGTTCTTCTCGCCAAAACGCTTGGCGATCTCGCGCGACAGCTTGTAGGTCTGGCCCTTGGTCTTGGGGTTTTCCATGCCATCGCTCATCACAAAGCCCATGATGGCCACCGCGCCCGAGATGGCGCCACAGGTCTCGGTCATGCCGCCCATGCCGGCGCCAAAGCCCTCGGTGAGGGTGAAGGCGATCTGGGGGTCGAGCCCGACGGCGGGCGCGAGCGTGCAGGCGACGGCCTGGGCGCAGTTAAAGCCACGGGCGTGGTATTCGGCCGCCTGAGCCTGGCAGGCGGTGGTGTCGAGCTGGGTCGTATCGATGTGCTTCATCGTTGTCTCCTTGATTACGGTGTACCCGCCTATGGTACCCTTGCCCGTGCATGTAATCATTGAGAGCTTCACGTATGCCTCATTTATATCCATCGAACAAATGCCTAAGGCTGAGACGAATGCCTCTGATTCATTTGTCACATAACCTACCTTGGGGATGGGTTGAGAGGGGTGCGGGGTAGCGGTATCGTGAACCGAATAAAAACAAAACCCAAGTAAGGGAGTTGGATATGAGCGAGCAGACCATCGGTACTACATGTGTTCAGGGCGGCTATCACCCGGGAGATGCGGAGCCGCGCCAGGTGCCCATCTACCAGTCCACCACGTGGAAATACGACACGTCCGAGCACATGGGCAAGCTGTTTGACCTGGAGGAGTCGGGCTACTTCTACAGCCGTCTGCAGAATCCCACGTGTGATCTGGTTGCCGCCAAGATCTGCGAGATGGAGGGCGGCACCGCTGCGATGCTCACGAGTTCGGGCATGGCCGCAAACTTCCTCGCGATCTTTAACGTGGCCGGTGCCGGTGATCACGTGGTCGCGAGCTCTGCTATCTACGGCGGTACCTACAACCTGCTTGCCCATACCATGGGCCGCATGGGCGTGACTTGCACGTTCGTTGCCCCCGACTGCACCGATGAGGAGCTCGAGGCAGCCTTTGAGCCCAATACCAAGCTTGTCTTTGGCGAGACGATTGCCAACCCCGCCCTTGCCGTGCTCGATATTGAGCGCTTTGCCAAGGCCGCGCATGACCACGGTGTGCCGCTGATGGTCGACAACACCTTCCCGACGCCCGTGATGTGCCGTCCCTTTGAGTGGGGTGCCGACATCGTCACGCACTCCACCACCAAGTACATGGATGGACATGCCGCCTACCTGGGCGGCGTGATCGTCGACCACGGCCAGTTTGACTGGATGGCCCATGCAGACAAGTTCCCGGGTCTCACCACGCCTGACGAGAGCTACCACGGCGTGACCTATGCCGAGAAGTTCGGCCGTGAGGGCGCCTTTATTACCAAGGCCACCGCGCAGCTCATGCGCGACCTCGGCCCCATGCAGAACCCGCAGGCGGCATTCTTCTTGAACAGCTCGCTCGAGAGCCTGCATGTGCGCATGCCGCGTCATTGCGAGAACGGCTTGGCCGTTGCCAAATTCCTGCAGAGCCATCCCAAGGTGCGCTTCGTGAGCTATCCGGGCCTGGAGGGCGATAAGTACTATGACCTGGCTCAGAAGTACATGCCCAACGGTACTTGCGGCGTTGTGAGCTTTGGCTTTAACGGTGGTCGCGCGGCGGCCGAGACCTTTATGAAGAGCCTTAAACTCGCCCAGATCGCCACGCATGTGGCCGATGCTCGCACCTGCTGCCTGCATCCCGCTAACGCCACGCACCGTCAGATGAACGATGAGGAGCTCATCGCCTGCGGCATCTCCGCCGACATGGTGCGCCTGTCGTGCGGCCTCGAGGACACGGCCGATCTGATTGCCGACCTTGAGCAGGCGCTCGAGCAGTGCTAGGCTAGCTTCTCGTATGAAGCGACGGAGCCTCTTGGGGTTCCGGTGACATATAGTTCCGATTCCGTAGGCGGGACCCCAATCGCGACTGTTCGCAGGCGATTGGGGCCCCGTTTTTGCGTTGCACCACTCGAAAGGATGGATATGGAGAAAACTGCAGAGCAGCTGCGCCGCGAACACATTGCCCTTGAGGGCGATACCCATGGCAAGAACAAATGGGCGATTCTGTTTACCGTGCTCATCATGACGTTTATGGTGTGTCTGGATTCGACCGTCGTGACCGTGGCGCTGCCCGTGATGCAAAAAGAGCTGGGTGTGGGCCTCGATCGCATTCAGCTGGTAAGCTCTGTGTATCTGCTTGCGACGTGCGTGGCTATGTTGCCGTTTGGCCGTCTGGGCGACGTGCGCGGCAAGGTGAATGTGTTTCAGCTGGGCGTCACCGTCTTTTCGGTCGGTTCGCTGCTGTGCGGCCTTTCGGCCTCGCTCGAGGTTCTTATCCTGGCACGCATTGTTCAGGGCGTCGGTTGCGCGGCGGCCATGGCTAACAACATGGGTATCATCACCGAGTCGTTTCCGGCGCGCGAACGAGGCCGTGCCATGGGCATTCTCGCGACCTTTGTGGCCCTCGGCATGATGTGTGGCCCCGTGCTCGGCGGCATGCTGGTGGCAAGCTTTCCTTGGGAGAGCATCTTCCTCATCAACCTGCCCATTGGCGTCATCTCGTTTATCGTGGGGCTCTACACGCTGCCGCATGTTAAGCCGGAGGCCGGCGAGCGCCCCATGTCGCTGGCGGAGGCCGCGCGTCGCTGCTTTGCAAATTCGGCCTTCACCATCAATCTTGCCTGCATGCTCATCGTGTTTGTTGGCATTGGCGCATCCGAGTTTATCCTGCCGTTCTATTTTCAGGACGCCCACGGCTTTGGTTCCGACATTTCCGGACTGCTCTTTTTGGCGCTGCCGATGGTGAATGCCTTTATCGGGCCACTTTCGGGTACGGTTTCGGACCGTGTTGGCTGCGAGGGTCCCACGGCGGTCGGCCTGGGTGTGTACGTGTGCGGTCTCTTTGCGGTAAGTACGCTCGACGAGCACTCCTCCATCCCTGTGATCGTGTGCTGTGTCGCGTTTATGTCGTGCGGCACGTCGATTTTCCAGAGCCCCAATAACTCCCTGTACATGGGCTCGGCTCCGCGCGAAGCGCTCGGTTTTGCGGGCAGCTTGGGCAGTTTGGCGCGCTACGCCGGCATGGCACTCGGTATTACGGTGGCGTCGAATATCCTGTATGGGCAGATGAGCGTGGCGATGGGCGAGGCCGTGACCAGTTTCGTTGCAGGCCGTTCGGATGTGTTCTTATTCGGCTTTCGCTCGGTGTTCTACGTGCTCATGGCTGTGGCCGCTGTGGGCTTTGCGCTCGCCATGGTGCGTTTGGTGAAGATGTGCGCCCGCCATTAGCGTGTTGGGAGGCTGTCTGCCACGATTCGCGCCGTCCCAAAAAGACTGGTTTGTGGTGCGATGTGGCTTGTGGGACGGGCGGGGGTCGGTCCGTGGTAGACTATCGAACAACGTTTATTAATCGCGCGGTATCGTTGCCGCGAGAAGGGGTTGCGCCATGCAGGAGCTTGAGGATCGTATTCGCCATGACGGCATCGTAAAGGCCGGTAACGTCCTTAAGGTTGATGCCTTCCTCAACCACCAGTGCGACGTTGAACTGTTCGATCACATGGGCGCTGAGTGGGCCCGTCTGTTCGAGGGCGTCGAGATCAACAAGATCCTGACGATCGAGGCTTCGGGCATTGGCATGGCCTGCATTGCAGCTCAGCATTTTGGCGGCGTGCCGGTGGTCTTTGCCAAGAAGGCCCAGTCCATTAACCTCGACGGCGAGCAGTATGCCACGACCATCTACTCCTTTACCAAGCAGAAGGAGTACCCGGTCATCGTGGGCAAGCGCTTTCTGTCCGAGGGCGATAAGGTCCTAATCATCGATGACTTCCTGGCCAACGGCTGCGCGCTTGAGGGTCTTATCAAGATCTGTGAGGCCGCGGGTGCCGAGGTTGCTGGCATTGGCATTGCGGTGGAGAAAGGCTTCCAGGGCGGTGGCGATAAGCTCCGCGAGCGCGGCTTCCGCGTTGAGAGCCTGGCTCGCATTGCCGATATGGACTGCGAGAACGGCGAGATCACCTTCGCCTAAGCGCGCAACACAAGCGATTGGTATGCGATGTGACAAAGGGACTGTCCTTTTGTCACATTTTTTTGTATGAGGGGAGGTGTTGATATGGATGAGAACAAGATGGGATGGCGCGAGTATGCGCGCTATGCCGCGATGGCGGCCGAAGAGTTGGCGCGCGATTGCGAGGTGCAGGTGTTTCGCGCTACGGGCCCGGGTGGTCAGGGTGTGAACACAACGGACACGGCGGTGCGCATGAAACATATCCCTTCGGGGATTACCGTGACGGCACGCGAGAGCCGCAGCCAGTTCCAAAATCGCTCGAGCTGCCTGCGTAAGCTGCGCGCCGAGCTTGAGCGTCGTGGGCGTCCGCCGCGCCGACGCGTAAAGACCAAGGTGCCCCAGCGCTCTCGTCAGCGCAGACTCAATGACAAGCACTTCAATGCCATTAAAAAGGCCAACCGACGCAAGCCGGGCAGCGACGAGTAGTCGTTTGTTCCACTGGCCTTGCTAGCGGGTAGGGTGCCAAACTTGGAGGGCGCTGCCGAGGACGTCGACCTCGATGCGCGAGGCGTCAACGGGCTCGCCATCGGCTTGGATGGGATAATCGGGCTGCTCGAAGGTGAGCTCGGCATGGCAGCAACGGCGCATACGAACCGGCGGCAGCTTGGTGTGGTGGCCGTCCTTGGCCGAAAGAAACATGGGCAGGGCAACCGCGCGGGGGACGGGGCCGCAGGCGTAGCAGACGTCGAGTATGCCGTCGCAGGGGTCGGCATCAGGGCAGATGCGATAGCCCGAGCCATAGGTGGGGCCCAGCTGAATCGCCATGATAATCGCCCGCACGCGCTCGGCGGGCGCGCCGTCAAAGCTGACCGTCATGGGGTAGTTGCGATAGCGTAGGCCAAACTGCTCAAGTCCCGAGAGGGTGTAGAGCGACGTGCCGGTGAGACCCGTCTTTTTGCGCAGCTCGGTGGTGCCCAGGCCGATGGCGGCGTCAATACCGACGGAGAGCGTCTGGTCGTAATACTCGACGATCGCCTCGCCGCTTCCGCTTGCGGGGTTCCATGAGCGAATACGCCCGATATCCTGGTGCTGCAGCTCGCAGGTGAGCAGCGCGCCAAAATCCTTACCGGAGAAATCGTCGATTCCGAGCGTCTGGGCAAAATCGTTGCCGGAGCCCACGGGCAGGACGGCAAGGGCGGGACGGATGGCCTTTTCCTGCGCCATGAGCCCATTGACGACCTCGTGGATCACGCCGTCGCCGCCAAGGGCGATAACGGTGCGATAGCCCTGAGCCTGTGCGGCAAGCTCCTTGGCGTGCCCCATGCACGCGGTCAGCACTAGGTCAAACTGGGACGTGCGCGCCGTCATGTCCAAAAAGCGTTGCAGGCGCTCGGCAACCTCGCGCGCGGCGCCCGACTGGGCGACAGGATTGGCGATGATGAGCGTGCGACCAAAGTCAGTTGCGTGCATGGGGCGACTCCCGGCGTGTGGCATGACGGTGCGGTCGCGCTCGGGTCGAATTGCCCCCGATTGTGGCTGCACGGCGATTACTTACGTCTACTCTATCAGGTCGTTGTGGCGCTCGATAGCCTCTGCCACCGTTCCGCCCTCGTCCACGATAAGCGAGCGGCGCTTGGGCGACACGATGCGCTGCGCGGGGTACACGCCACGGTGGCCGCCGACGAGATAGCTAATAAACGAGACGATGACAAAGAAGCCCGCGGCTGTCCCATGGAACAGGTCGATAGCCATCATGCAGGTGGTGATGGGCACGTTGAGGCCGGCACAGAAGACGCCGAGCATGCCGAGGGCCGCCATAAAGCTCGGGTCGAGTCCAGCGAGGCAGCCAATCCATCCGCCGAGCGCCGCACCGATGCCAAACAGGGGCGTGACCTCGCCGCCTTGGAAGCCGGCACCCAGGGTGAGCGCCGTTACGACGAGCTTGATGGCGGCGTCGGCGAGGGTGGTGGTGCCGGCAAACCCGGCGCCCGAAAGCCACGTGGAAAGGCCGGCATACTCCCAGGCGTCAAGCAACGCATAGGCCGCAAGCACCACGAGTGCGCCGACGAGCGCACGGACGAGATAGTTGGTGATAAAACGCGCATACAGGTTCTTGACCGTGCGGACCGACCAGGCAAAGAGGCGCGCCGTCAGGCCAAAGACAATGGCTCCGATAACGACGATGGCAACCGTTCTGGGCGTCATGTCGGGAACGCTGGCGATGACGTTGCTCTCGTACTGGGTGCCCAGGGCGAGTGACGTAAAGTAGCCGGTAAACGAGGCGACCAGGCAGTAGATGCCCGCGGTGTAGTCGATCTTGCCGATAAAGCACATCTCCATGCCAAAGAAAGCTCCGGCGAGAGGTGATCCGAACACGGCGCCAAAGGCAGACGAGATACCGGCGAGCATGAGGTCGTGGTGGTCGTGTTTTTTGAGATGGGCAAGGCTCGAGACATTGCTGGCGATGGTACCGCCGATCTGCACCGCGGCGCCCTCGCGGCCGGCCGAGCCGCCCGTCAGATGCGTGAGCGTGGAGCACACAAACGTGAGGATGGCCATGCGCGCATGGATGAGTCGTGTGCCCAGGGCGGAGTCGATGACCAAATTGTTGCCGCGTTTGGCGGCGAGACCGTGGTTCTTGTAGACCCACGCGGTGGCCACGCCCACGACGGGGAGCAGGGCGTAGATCCACGCATGGCTCTCGCGATAATCGGTCGCAATATCCAGCGAGGTCAAAAACGCCCAGGCGGCAACGCCCATGGCGAGCGAGACGATGACGACGAGTGTGAGCAACTTGGCGCTCGCGAGTAGGTTGCGGGCGTTGCGGCGCGTGTCGGCGGCCAAGAGATGCTCGGAGCGGGTGAGCTGATGCCTGCCGGCCATGATGACGTCGTTCAGGGAGAAAAAGCCGCCGTCGTCGAGCGACTGAGAATGATCCTGCGCTTCGTTTGCGCTTTCGGGTTTGTCGGTAAAAGTCATACGTTCCTCTTTTGGGTTGCAACACGAGCATTATAAAACGCGGTAAACGCGACGAGCCGGTGGGTTGGTTTCCATTCTGTTTCGCGGCTTGCAACCGACAGGTGTATTTGCGGGTACAGGCCGAGTCGCGGTCGTGCGTCGGGGGATTATACTGAGACAAGCATAAAGAATCGGCGCTCCTGTTGTGCGCCGTGGCATTAAGAGGTGCATATGGCTGAGAAACTCATTCCGTTGGAGGACGCACAGGCGATCGTCTTGTCGCACGTGAATCGCACCGAAGTTGTCGAGATTCCCGTGTGGCAGGCCGCCGGTCTTCCCTTGGCAGAGGACGCGGTGGCCGATATCGACATTTCGCCGTTTGCCAACAGCGCTATGGACGGATATGCCGTGCGCTCGGCGGACTTGGCGCAGACATCTGGCGAGGCGCCGGTGACGCTCGACGTTATCGGACACGAGGCCGCGGGCCATGTGTTTGAGGGCACAATTGGCGCGGGCGAGACCGTCCGCATCATGACGGGCGCGCCGGTACCCGAAGGTGCCGATGCCGTGGTGAAATACGAGATCGTCGAGGTGCTTGACGGCGACGGCAACGAGGGCTCGCACGTGAGCTTTTCGGCGCCTGCTAAAGTGGGGGAGAACGTTCGCTCTGCCGCCGAGGAGGCCCATGCCGGCGATGTTGTGATGCACGCCGGCGAGGTTGTGGCCCCGGCCGGCGCTGGCCTGCTGGCAAGCGCCGGTTGCGCGAGCGTGAAGGTCCATGCCGCTCCGCGCGTGGGCATTATCTCGCTGGGCACGGAGCTGGTCGCGCCGGGTGAGCTGCCGGCACGCGGGCAGATTCGCGACTCCAACTCGTCGGCGTTGATGGCCGAGGCACTCGATGCCGGCGCCGACCCGGTGTTCTATGGCATTGCGCCCGATGATGAGCAGGCGATTGCCGAGCTGGTGCATCGCGCCGTGCAGGAGTGCGATTTTGTCATTACGAGCGGCGGTGCCTCGGCGGGCGATTACGACTACGTGACGGCGCTGGTCAAGCGCGAGGGCGAGGTGCTCTTCGACCGCATTTCGATGCGTCCCGGCAAAGCCATCACGTTTGGCCTGCTTGGGGGCAAGCCGTATTTGGGGCTTTCGGGCAATCCCGCGGCGGCGTATGTGGGCTTTGAGATGCTCGCCCGCCCCGCGATCCGCAAGATGCGCGGCTTTGCCGAGGGTGCGCGTCCCGTGCAGCAGGCGATATTGACGCACGGCGTAAAGAAGCGCCAGGACCGACGCTTCTTCGATCGCGCCACGGTTTTGCGCGACCCCGAGACCGGTGAGCTGTTGGTGACCGAGGCCAAGACGCAGAATTCGGCGCTGCTCGGCACGATGCAGCGGGCCAACTGTCTACTGCGTATTGACGAAGGACCGTGCGAGCTCAAGGCGGGAGATGTCGTGGACGTTGTTCGCGTCGACCTGCCCGAGGGCGCCGTGTTGTAGGAGGAATGCTATGGAGTTGAAGATTTCGATTGTGACGTGCTCGGATACGCGCGATCTTGCCCAGGACGAGGCCGGAGCCGCACTCGAGGAACTTATCGAGGCACAGGGCTGGACGGTCGCCTCACATGTGGTCGTGCGCGATGACGTCAGCGAGATTGGTGATGCCATTGTGGAAGCCGCCGATGAGTGCCACGCCCATGTCGTGCTCACCTGCGGCGGCACGGGGCTTTCGATGCGCGATGTGACGCCCGAGGCGACGCGTGCCGTCTGCGATCGCGACGTGCCGGGTATTGCCGAGGCGATCCGTGCGTACTCGATGACCAAGACGCGCCGCGCCATGCTCTCGCGCGCCGTGTGCATGCAGCGTGGGCATACGCTTGTCATCAACTTTCCGGGATCCACGAAAGCGGCCCGCGAAAGCTGGGAGGCCGTGAGCGATCAACTGGAGCATGCGGCCCAAATGACGGCGGGCGGCGGGCACGCCAAATAATCGCACTACCTGCGGCGGAGCGACTTTACGAGTCGCTCCGCCTTTTTATGCAGCGACAGCGCGGAACGTCCTGAGACTATCGGCAAAAGAAAATTATCAGACGAGAAATCTTTATCACTTACATTATTCGCGTGAAAGTATAATCTGATTGCAGATTATAGCTCGCGGTGGGGTACCCGGGCACAAGGTCCGAAAGGGTTGAATATGTTCGATATGGTTTCTCGCCGCGGATTCGTCTCGCTTTCTGCTGTCGCCGCTGCCGGCCTTGGTCTTGCCGGCTGCTCGGGCAGCAAGACGTCCGAGCCGGCCGGATCCGATGCCGGTTCTGCCAAGGCATCTTCCAAGAAAGCTGTCGAGCTGCAGGTCTTTGCCGCCAACTCGCTCGAGAAGGCTCTGCCCGAGGTCCAAGAGCTCTACACCGACCAGACCGGCACCACGTTTGCAGACACGCAGTTTAAGGCGTCTGGCGACCTTGTCGAGCAGATGCGCGCCGGCGCCACGGTCGACGTGCTCATCACCGCCTCCAAAGGCACCATGGACGACGCCGAGGCCGCCGAGCTCGTCGATGCCGACACCCGTGAGGATATGTTCGTCAACGACCTTGTGATCATTCGTGCTGAGGGTTCCGACACCAAGATCGAGGCCATCGCCAACGTCGCGAATCTGGACGGCAAGATCGCCATCGGCGACGCCAAGACCGTCCCCGCCGGCAAGTACGCCAACCAGGCCTTAGCTTCTGTGGGTCTCTACACCGGCACCGAGGGCGACGACGGCGAGTATGCACCCGAGCTTGCCGACAAGGTGGCCCTGGCCGACAAGGTCGGCACCGCTGCGTCTTACGTCTCTACGGGCGACTGCGTGGCCGGTTTTGTCTACAGCTCCGATATCTTCCGCTATGACGGCATCGAGGAGGCCTTTGTGTGTCCCGAGGACTCGCATAAGCCCATCGTGTATCCGGGCGCTGTCGCCGATGGCTCCGAGCACGCCGACGAGGCCAAGGCGTTTATCGACTTTTGCCTGTCCAACAAGAAGGCTCAGAAGATTTGGGCTAAGTACGGCTTTGAGCTTTCCGAGTAGTGCGGCTTGGCGCGATAATTCCATCGTTTTGTGTTTCACTCCGTCCTTGTATTCGCTTGGAGCTTTTCGTGCTTAATAGATTCCGCATGCTTGTCGCCTGTGCTTTGACCTTCGCGCTTTGCTGGGTGCCGGGATTTGCGTTTGCTGGGGTCGCTGAGGACGGGGCCCAGGTTGCTGCGACCGCTCATGGGCTTTCCTATGGGATCGAGGGTTTTGAGCGGTTGGCCAAGGGGACCGCTCGTGCCATGGAGGGCCAGCCTGAGGGCTACCGGTTTCCCGTTGACGAGGACGTGGACCTTGTGGTGGCGCCTGCTGCCGATCGCGTTGTGGTGTGGATATCGCCCAGGGCGGTCGAGAAGTATGAATTGGATCCGCAGGATAACGAGTGCGTATCGGGTCTCAAGGCCCTCGTCTGTGAGCTCGACAGCGCAAACTGCATGGGAGGTGCGCAGCTTGGGGACGTGGATCTTCCTTGGTATGTCACGGCGGAAACAACGTTTAATGCCGGCGGGTATACCTATGGCTTTGATGTGCGTGGTGCGGATGGGGACCGCTATGTGGTGATTGCATCGGCCTCGGGTGATGCCAAGGGCGGCGCGCGTTGGCTTGATAGCGCTCAAATGGTAGAAGCATCGTCTGTCGTGTTGCGGGATGAGCAGGGTCCCTTGACCTCTCTGGCCTCCTTTTTGGGCGACATCGACTATCGCCCGCTTTGGGTGTCCATAAAAACGAGCGGCCTTGCCCTGCTGATTTCCTTTGCGCTGGGCCTGTTCGCCGCGTGGAAGACTATGGGTACCTCGAGTCGCATCAAGGGCCTGCTCGACTCGGTCTTTACGATTCCTATGGTGCTGCCGCCCACGGTCTGCGGCTTTCTGCTCCTCATGCTATTTGGCCGCTCGACCGGGGTGGGCCAGTGGCTCATCGCGCACGGCATCTCGATTGTCTTTACGTGGCCGGCGGCGGTCATTTCGGCCGTCGTTGTGTCGTTTCCGCTGGTCTACCGCACGGCACTCGGAGCCTTCGAGAGCCTCGACACGCAGATGCTCGATGCCGCGCGAACCCTGGGATGGTCTGAGCATCGCATCTTTACCAAGCTTATGATGCCGCTTGGCTGGCCCTCGATTGCCGCCGGCGCGGTGCTTGCCTTCGCGCGTGCCATGGGCGAGTTTGGCTGCACCCTGTTCTTTGCGGGCAACTACGCCGGCATTACCCAGACCATCCCTATCGCCATCTACTTTGAGTGGATGGGCGGCAACACCTCGGTGGCCCTCTTTTGGGTCGTCGTCGTGATCGTGTTTAGTTTCCCGGTCATTTTGTTCATCAATATGTACACGGCGCATTCGCAAAAGTACCGCGAGCGCGGCCTGTCCCACGCGGAGCGCAAGCAGGCCAAGCAGCTGGGTAGCCAGATCGATTCGCTCGACCCAGTGGGCGGCGATGCGCTGCGTATCGATCGCGAGGCGCTGGCCGAGCTCATGCGCGATGACGCAGCACCGCAGGGAGGTCGATAAGCTATGTCGCTCGTTTTGGATATCAAAAAACGCTATCCCGGGTTTATGCTCGACATGCAGCTTGAGGCCGGCGAGGAGCGTGTGGCGCTCCTGGGCGCCTCGGGTTGCGGCAAGAGCTGCACGTTGCGCTGCATTGCCGGCGTGGAGACACCCGACGAGGGCAAGATCGTCGTCAACGGCGTGACCTTCTTTGACTCTGCGGCGGGCATCAACCTTTCGCCCCAGGAGCGAAAATGCGCCCTGATGTTTCAAAACTATCAGCTGTTCCCTAATATGACGGTGGCCGATAACGTGTGCGCCGGCGTTGAGGGTGCAGGTGACGCCGCAGCGCGTAGACAACTTGCCGAGCGCTACCTGGGCATCTTTGGACTGGCCGACTTTGCCGACCGTTATCCCGCGCGCCTCTCGGGCGGCCAGCAGCAGCGTGTGGCGCTTGCTCGCATGGTGGCGGCACACCCGGGCATTTTTATGTTCGATGAGCCCATGAGCGCGCTCGACGCGTATCTCAAGAGCGCGCTTGAGCAGAACATGCTCGACCTGTTCGACGTCTGTAACCGTACCGTGCTCTACGTGAGCCACGATATTGACGAGGCATGCCGCCTGTGCGAGCGCATTTGCGTGATGCATAACGGACATGTGGAGGAGATCGGCTCCGTCGAGGACGTGGTCCGCCGGCCGCAATCCTTGGCTGCGCTGCGCCTGACGGGCTGCAAGAATACGAGCCGCGCGCGCAAGATCGGGCTTCAGGAAGTTGAGGCCCTGGACTGGGGCATGACCTTCAACGTGGGCCGTGAGGTTCCCGATAACGTGGCGTACCTGGGTATTCGTGCGAGCTACTTCCATGTGGACAACCGTGCCGAGCGGGGTCGCAACAGCTATGACCTGCACGTGGCCCGAGTGAGCGATTCGCGTTTTGAGCGCCTGGTGCTGCTGGACGCGCCGCGTGCCGATGCGCCGACGCGCCTGCAGTGGAAGGTCAACAAAGTGGGCATGCCTGTCGACGAGCTGCCGCAAGCAGGCGAGACGCTGCGCATGCATTTTGATGCCAGCAGGATCCATTTGGTTTGTCGATAGCGCCGGGTAGTGCCATCGGGGGATATAAGCCTCGGCGGCTTTGTTTTTGCCGTTCGCCGAATGAGGAATGACAAATTCTTATCAATCAAGATAATTATTTATTAAACGACGGCACACGATGCTGTCGTACGAATGTCAACGGTGTTCGCATGGTCGATGACCGTTGATATAGTTGACTTCAACTTGTTAAGGAGGGTGCGCACATGCCGCAGACGACATATATTCGCCGCATTGCCGCGCGCGCCCTCTATATGGCTCGGAGTCGCATATGAGCAGGTATGTTCACGGCTCCGGGAGAGACGACGCACAACTAAATAATCGACCGCAAAGCAGGTTCCCTAAAATTCCGGGTTTGAGCACGGTCGGGCAATCGCCGTCCGTCGTGCATCGATACCGCTGTTATCCGTTTTTGGTTCGAGAGGGGAACCGTTATGGCTGAAGAATTTGATTTCCATCCGATGTGGGAGAGCCTCGGCATGAATCTTGCCGACCACGACATGCTGCTGGGCGCCGTGGGCCAGATGTACGGCGATATGTTCCTGACGCAGAACAATCGCCCCAAGTCCACGTCCTACCTGGATTTTGTCGCCACCAACATCCACAGCGGTCGTATTAAGGAGATGCTCGACAAGAAGGAGGCCGGCGAGGCCACCAAGATCGTGGGCAGCTTCTGCGTCTACGTGCCCGAGGAGATTGTGCTCGCCTGCGACGGTATCCCCGTGGGTCTGTGCTCGGGTGCCGATTGGGCGACCGACAAGGTCGAGGAGCACTTGCCGCGCAACACTTGTCCGCTCATCAAGAGCTTTGCCGGCTTTAAGCTGGGCGAGGTCTGCCCCTACATTGAGTCGAGTGACTTGGTGGTAGGCGAGAACACCTGCGACGGCAAGAAGAAAGCCTACGAGTTCTTTGCCACGCAAAAGAACATGTACGTCATGGATATTCCCAACGTACACGACGAGTCGACGCTTGTGACCTGGAAGGCCGAGGTCAAGAAGCTCGCCGCCAAGATCGAGGAAGAGTGCGGCGTCACGATTACGCTTGAGCGTCTGAAAGCCGCCATCCACGCCGTCAATGAGAAGCGCCGTGCCCTGCAGCGCCTCGCTGCCACGCGCGCTGCCGACCCAGCGCCCATCAGCGGTCTCGACAGCCTGCTGACCGTTCAGGCCGCCTTTATGGACGACACGCCGCGTCTGACCGGGGCCATCAACGATATGGCGGCTGAGTGCGAGCAGCGTGTCGAGGCCGGCGAGGGCGTGGCGCCCAAGGGGACCAAGCGCATCCTGTACACCGGCACGCCCATGGCCGTGCCCAACTGGAAGCTGTTCAACCTCATCGAGAAGGCCGGCGGCGTTGTGGTAGGCGAGGAGTCCTGCACGGGTTCGCGCTATTACAAGGACCTGGTCGACGAGTCCGGTGAGACGGTTGACGAGATGCTCGATGCCATCGCCGAGCGCTACTTTAAGATCAACTGCGCCGTCTTTACGCCCAACGACCAGCGTATGAAGGACATTGTCCAGATGGCCAAGGACCTGCACGCCGACGGCATCGTCGACGTGGCCCTGCAGTTCTGCACGCTCTACGAGATGGAGTCGTTTGCCGTGGAGAAGGCCGCCGAGGAGGCAGGCATTCCATTTATGCACATCACGACCGACTACGCCGGCGAGGATGCAGGCCAACTGCAAACCAGGATTGAGGCTTTCTTGGAAACCATTTAGGACTATTCGTCCCGGCGGCTTCCCCAGGCACCCGATCTTGCTGTTCAAACCGTCGCTTGCGTACCAAAGTACGCGACGCTCCTCTTTCACGGCAACCTCGGGCACTTGGGAAAGCCGTTTCCTTGGTTGGTTAAAAGGTTTGTTAAGGAGTTATATGTCGGATAATATTGAGCAGCCGTTGCCGTCCACGTTTGAGGAGTTCAACGAGCAACGCAAGGCGGCGTTTATTCGCGTCAAGGATTATAAGCAGGCGGGTAATCGCCTGGTCGGCTTTTTGTGCAGCTATACGCCGCTCGAGATTATCGATGCCGCGGGGGCTGCGAGCGTGGCTCTGTGCGGTACGTCCGATGAGGTGATTCCCGAGGCCGAGAAGGTGCTGCCGGCAAACCTGTGCCCGCTCATCAAGTCGACCTACGGTTTTGCCTACTCGCAAAAGTGCCCGTTTACGTACTTTAGCGACATGATCATCGGCGAGACCACCTGCGACGGCAAGAAGAAGATGTACGAGCTACTCAACGAGCTTAAGCGCACGCACATTCTGCATCTTCCGCAGAGTCGCGACCGCGCCTACGAGCGTGAAGGCTGGTACGAGGAGTGCCGCCTGCTCAAGGAGGAGCTCGAGGGCTTCTACGGCATCACGATTACCGACGATGACCTGCGCGCTGCCGTCCGTTGTCGCAACCGTCTGCGTGCGGCCCAGCTCGAGATGTTTGCGCTGCAGGCCAACCAGCCGGCTGCCATGAGCGGCGTCGACCTGATGAGCACTATGTTTGCCGGTACGTTCAGCTTTGATATCGAGGCCTATACGCAGCAGCTGGAGCAAAAGGTCGCCAAGCTGCGCGAGGCCTACGACGCGGGCGAGCGCCCGGTTGCGGCGGATGCCAAGCGCATTCTGATTACCGGCTGCCCGGTGGGCGGCGTGATCAACAAGATCGGCCGTACTATCGAGTCCAACGGCGGTGTGGTCGTGTGCATGGACGATTGCTCGGGCGAGCGCACGGCGGCCATGATGATCGACCCGGAGGCTCCCGATATCCTGCGCGCCATCGCCGACCGCTACCTGGACATCAACTGCTCGATCATGACGCCCAACGACGGTCGTATGGAAAACACGCTGGCCATGTGCAAGAAGTATCATGTCGATGGCGTGGTAGAGAGCGTGCTACAGGCCTGCCACACCTTTAACGTGGAGAGTGCGCGCATGCAGGAGGCTGTCGAGGGTGCGGGTATTCCGTATATGAAGATCGAGACCGACTACAGCAACGGTGACATGGGCCAGATCGAGACGCGCATCGCTGCCTTTATCGAGACCCTGTAGGACAAATGCGGCAAAGGGATAGCTGCCTTGCCGCATAGAAGGAGGATGCCGTGGTTGGCATTGGTATCGACATAGGCTCGACGGCCGCGAAGGCTGCGGTGGTGGAGACGGACAACGCCATTGCGTGGACCTGCGTCATGCCGACGGGGTATTCGTCGGTCGATGCGGCCGAGCGCCTACGCGGTGAGCTCGCCGCAGCCGGCTATGACGTGACGGGCGACGATGTTCGCGTGATCGCGACTGGCTACGGCCGTGTCGCGGTGCCCTATGCCAACAAGGTGGTGACCGAGATCACCTGCCATGGTGCCGGCGCGGTCCGCCTGTTTGGCGAGCAGGGCACGGTGATCGACGTGGGCGGCCAGGATACCAAGGTCATCCAACTCAAGGGCGGCCGCGTGGCCAAGTTCGCCATGAACGACAAGTGTGCCGCCGGCACGGGGCGCTTTCTGGAGATCATGGCCGACCGCCTAGGCATTTCCCAGCAGCAGATGGCCGACCTGGCGCGTTCCGGCGAGCCCACCAAGATCAGCAGCATGTGCACGGTGTTTGCCGAAAGCGAGGTCATCAGCCTGATCGGTCGCGGTGAGCCGCGCGAGAACATTGCGCGTGGCGTGATCGACAGCGTGGTCTCGCGCGTGGCGACCATGGCCGGGCAGGCCGCGGGCGCCCCGTACTACCTGACCGGTGGCCTGTGCGAGAACGCCTTCGTGGTGGAGCGGTTGGGCGAGCTACTGGGGTCGCCGGTGACCACCTCGCCCCAGGCTCGCTTTGCCGGAGCGATCGGCGCGGCTGTCCGCGCCGCCGCCTTGGCCTAGGGGTGTACCGCGACATGCGCATCCTCAATATCTCGGCACAAAAACCAGATAGCACTGGCAGCGGCACCTACCTTGCCGCGCTCGTACACGAGCAGATCGAGACGGGGCATCGCGCCGCCGTGCTTTGCGGCGCGGCACCGGGTGATACCCAAGGCGAGCTGGACCGGCGTGCTGCCGTGTTTGCCGTACCGTTCGAGTCGCCCGAGCTGCCGTTTCCCATCTGTGGCATGTCCGATGTCATGCCCTATCCCTCCACACGCTATCGTGATCTGACGCCTTCGATGCTCAAGGCATTTGAGCGGGCATTTGCTGCTGCAATCGATCGAGCGGTGGCTGAGTTTCGGCCCGATCTGGTGCTCTGCCATCACCTGTATCTGGTGACCGCATTGGCGCGCGAGTGCGTCCGAGGCGTGCCGGTTGTTGCCGTGTGTCATTCGACCGACCTGCGCCAGCTGCGTTCGCATACGCTCGAACGCGATCGCATCGTAAGTGCGGTTCGTCGGCTCGATGCCGTCTTTGCGCTCCATGCTGAGCAGGCTGAGCAGATTGACCTGGTGTGCGGCGTCGATGCCGATCGCATCCACGTGATTGGGACGGGCTACGACCATCGCGTCTTCTGCCGCGATGCAAGCGTGGCGAGGCAGCCGGGATCGCTTGTGTACGTGGGCAAGATTTGCTTTAAAAAGGGCGTCGAGTCGCTGGTTCGATCTGTGTCATTGCCGATTGACGATGGCGTCCGCCCATCTGGCTTGGTACTTGTGGGCGGCCGCGGGGACGATGCCGAGTACGCGCGTATCGAGCGCTTGACCGCGGCCTCGGATGTGCCGGTGACGCTGGCGGGGCGCCTGGATAGCGATGGGCTCGTGCGTGCCTACCGCAGTTCCGACGTCTTTGTGCTGCCTTCGTTTTACGAGGGTCTGCCGCTCGTGACGATCGAGGCCCTCGCGTGCGGCTGCAAAGTTGTGGCGACCGATTTGCCCGGCGTTCGTCCCTGGATGGAGGCGATGCTTCCCGGTGCTCCCGTGACGTGGGTGGCGTCGCCGCGTATGACGGATGTCGACACGCCCGTGGCGGCCGACCTTCCGTTGTTTGAGCGCGCACTGGCAGATGCTATCGCGCAGGCGCTTGCGGCGCCGCTTTCGACGTTCGAGCCGTCGGCGGTCTCTTGGGAAGCGTGCCTGGCGCGTATACTTAAAGTCGTTGATTTGTTGGAAGGGGGTTCGTATGGCTAAGGACACCATGAGGCTCACGTCCATGACGGCCGCGAGCGGTTGAGCCGCTAAGTTGGCTCCCGGAGCCCTCGCCCAGGTCCTGGGCGACTTACCCAATGTGCATAACGACAACTTGCTCGTGGGGTTCGATACCTCCGACGATGCGAGCGTCTTCCGCGTAGGGGAGAACCTGGGGCTCGTGCAGTCCATCGACTTCTTCCCACCGATGGTCGATGACCCGTTCCTGTTTGGCCAGATTGCTGCGGCCAACTCGCTGTCGGACATCTACGCCATGGGCGGGCGGCCGAGCCATGCCATGAACCTGCTTTGCATACCCAGTTGCCTGGGCGTTGAAGTTGCCGGGCAGATTTTGGCGGGTGGCGCCGATAAGTGCGTCGAGGCGGGTTGCTCCATCGCGGGCGGCCACACCATCAACGACGACGAGCCCAAGTACGGTCTGTCCGTGAGCGGTTTTGTGCCACTCGACCACATGCTCGCCAACAGCGGCGCACGCGTGGGCGATGTTCTGCTGCTGACCAAGGCGATCGGCTCGGGCATCATCACCACGGCCATTAAGGGCGAGCTCATCGAGCAGGACGAGGCCGCAGCCATGTTTGACTCGATGCGTACCCTCAACGAGGCCCCGATTCGCCTGGCCGAGGGACTCGAGCTTCACGGCTGCACCGACATCACGGGCTTTGGCCTGATCGGGCATGCGTGCGAGATGGCCGAGGGTTCGGGCGTGCAGATTGAACTTGCGTCGGGGGCGGTGCCGCTCTTTGACCAGGTGCTCGATATGGCGCGTCTGGGCATTATTCCTGCCGGTGCCTACCGCAACCAGGACTTCTTTGGCCCGCGCGTGGCTGTCGACGAGGACCTGGAGCCGGGTATGTTGGATGCGCTGTACGATCCGCAGACCTCGGGCGGTTTGCTCATCGCGGCGCCTGCTGCCGATGTGGATGGGCTTGCGCGTCGCCTGCATGCCGAGGGGCGCATCGCGGCCGTTGTCGGGCGCGTGTTCGAGGTAGCGCCGGGTGGTCCTGCCGTTCGCGTTGTGCGTTAAGAAAAACTGTCTATGCGACCGCCCGTCTATCCGGGCGGTCTCTTTCGAAAGGATGTAGCTATGTCTACCAAGATTGAAGTCAATGCCATGGGCGATGCCTGCCCGCTGCCCGTCGTCAAGACGCTTAAGGCACTCAAACAGCTTGACGGCGAGGGTGCCGTGGTGACCTCGGTCGATAACGAGACCGCCGTCAAGAACATCTCCAAGATGGCGCAGGAGAAGGGCTGCACGGCCTCGGTCGAGAAGATCTCGGACGTCGAGTGGCACGTGGCTGTCGCGACCGCTGGTGCCGTGGCCGTTGCGGACCCCGAGCAGGACGGTGCGGCTTTCTGCGACGCCAGCGCCGGCAAGGGTAAACTCGTCATTTCCGTCTACACCGATTGCATGGGTCGTGGCGACGACGAACTGGGGCACAAGCTCATGAAGGCGTTTATCTTCGCCGTGACGCAGCAGGAGGAGCTGCCCGCGACCATGCTGTTCTACAACGGCGGCGCCAAGCTCACCGTTGAGGGCTCGCCGGTGCTCGACGACCTGAAGGGCCTGGCCGAGCAGGGTGTCGAGATTCTCACTTGTGGTACCTGCCTCGACCACTATGGCATTAAAGACCAGCTTGCGGTGGGCGAGGTCACCAACATGTACGTGATCGTGGAGAAGATGGAGCAGGCCGTGCGCGTCGTGCGCCCGTAGCGTATTGGTTGGAGTTGCCATGAGGGAGAAGCGCCCGGCGCTTGTCATCACGTTTCCCACCACGGCGGCCGCCATGGGCTGCGAGTCCCTGTGCATCGAGCGCGGCCTTCCCGGGCGAACGATTCCCGTGCCCGGGGAGGTCGCTGCCGGCTGTGGTCTGGCGTGGAAGGCGTTGCCTGCCGATGAGGAGCTGCTGCGCGGCGAACTCGCCGCGGCGGGCGTTCCCACCGAGGGCTATACCGTGATTGATATGTGGGAGGTCGTGCGATGATCTACCTGGATAACGCGGCGACGACCATGCACAAGCCGCAGACGGTCATCGATGCCGTGACGCAGGCGATGTGCTCGCTCGGCAATGCCGGGCGCGGCGCCACGTCGGGTGCCCTCGATGCCGCTCGTACGATTCACGGTTGCCGTGCCAAGCTCGCGCGCCTTTTAGGTTGCCCGAGGGCGGACCATGTGTGCTTTACGCCCAACTCTACGGCGGCGCTCAACACCGCCATCTGTGGCGTGGTGCGCCCCGGCGACCGCGTGGTCACGACGGTGCTCGAGCACAACTCCGTGCTGCGTCCGCTCAACCGCCTGGCAGCGGAGCGGGGTGTGACCGTTGAGCATGCGGGCTGTGACGCGAACGGCGTGCTCGACTATGACGAGCTCGAGCGGCTGGTCACGCCCGGTACGCGTGCCGTGGTGGTGACGCATGCCTCTAATGTGACCGGCAACGCGGTCGACATTGCGCGCGTGGCTGCCATCGCCCATGCGGTCGGCGCGTTGGTGATCGTCGATGCCTCTCAGTCTGCCGGTACGGCGCATATCGATATGCAAGCCATGGGGTTCGACGTCGTGTGCTTTACCGGCCACAAGGGGCTCATGGGACCCCAAGGCACCGGCGGGCTGGCCGTGGCGGAGGGCATTGACGTGGCGCCGTGGGCCATGGGCGGCACGGGCGTGCACAGTTTCGATACGCTGCAGCCGCTTGAGTGGCCCACGCGCCTTGAGGCGGGCACGCTCAACGGCCACGGCATCGCGGGCCTTTCTGCCGGCCTCGACTTTATCGAGGCCCAGGGTGGGGTCGAGGCGATTGCTGCCCACGAGCGTGCGCTCGCCGATCGCTTCCTTGCCGGTGTGTGCGAGATTCCGGGGATTAAGCTCTACGGTGCCTTTGACCAGCCGGCGCACTCTGCGATCGTGTCGCTCAACGTGGGTGATATCGACTCTGCCGAGATCTCGGACGCGCTCATGCAAGGGTGGGGGATTGCGACGCGCCCCGGCGCCCATTGCGCTCCGCTCATGCACCGTGCGTTGGGAACCGAGCGCCAGGGCGTGGTTCGGTTCTCGTTTGGTTACTTCAACACGGCCGAGGAAGTCAACATGGCGATTGAGGCTCTGCGCGATTTGAGCTGCGATTAGACCAACCTTTTGCGCCCTTAGATAAACCGTTTACGCTACCTTCCCGTATTGTCGCTTATACAGGGTAATGTGAAATGATGGCCCACACTGGGACTCTGTATCTTTGCGAATTGCGGGAAGGTTCCTATGAACAGGATCACTGCTGCCCTCTATAGGTTTTTGGTTGTCTATCTTTCGGTTGCGATGGTCGTGACCTCGATACCCCTTGCGCCCCGCGCGGCCTATGCCGATGATGCCGGGGCGGTCGCCGTCGAGAGCGAGGCCCAAGAGTCCGACTCGAGCTCTGACGCTGATGTCGATGCGGTCGATAACGCGTCGTCTTCGAGCGAGGGCAGCTCATCCACAACTTCCGACCAAACGAATAACGCTCAGGACGAATCGTCCAGCTCGGATACCAGCACTTCCACGTCGAGCTTGGCCCAAGACCTTTCGAGCTCCGCGACCAACTCCGATGCTGCAAAGAGCTTGGCTGCTACGGCGGAACCCTCGTCCGATGACAGCGAAGTCGATTCCCTCGTGTATGAGGACCCAACGGTCTATGAGTATGCCAAGCTTATGCCGAACGGCTATGTGTATCCGTGTGATGCAAGCGGAAACGTTACGGTAGAGATCGATGGAAACGACCCGTATGAGAACTCTGTCGATGGTAAATTGGCGACCAACCTGATCGTTGATTACGGAGTGGATGGGGTCCCCGGATATATTTGTGAGTACTCCTCCAGTCTGCGCTCGGTACGTTTTGAGAACAGCTCTATTTCTTCAATTGGACTACACGCCTTTTCTGGTTGCTCGAATCTCGCCGATATCAGTTTTTCCGGCATGACCATTGGGGGCATCGGAACAGAGGCGTTTTCTGGGTGCGGATCGCTTACGAGCCTGAACATTAATGACGTTGCTACCATCGGCTCTATGGGCGATGCCGCGTTTGCCTGGAGCGGGCTGCGATCTACGGGTCTCGACAAGGTCGTTGGTCTCAGTTCGATTCCTGAGAACGCTTATAATGGCTGCAGCGCTCTGACCGATACCGGTCTGGGAGGGAACGCATCTATCACATCAATCGGCGTTAATGCGTTCAAAAACTGCTCTCGCCTTGCGACGACGGGACTCGAGAACAATACGACGATCAAGACGCTCCGCGAAGGTTGTTTCTCCGGGACCAATATGAGCGGCGGGCTGACGCTGCCCCTTTATTCCAAGATCGAGGAACTGCCGGGTCGTGCGTTCTATGGCTCTAAGCTTGAAACTGTGTACTTTGGATGCGACCATGTGGTGCTCATTAATTCCACCACGTTCCCCAAGCAAAACATGACTGTCATGGTCCCTGCCAAGATGGTTTCGCAATACGCAAGCGGTCGCCCCAAAGAGGTTTGGGAGAGTTGCAATGGCAGCCTGCCCGTCCCCGTGGGCAAGATGCTTCAAAAGATTAAGGTCTCGCGTGATCCCGACAAGATGGCCTATCGGCAGGGTGACACCATTTCGCTCGAGGGCATGAGCGTCACGTTTCAATATCCTCATTCGACGATGGATAGCGACTACGAAGCGCTCATAAAGGACGAACTCGGCGAATACCTTACGGCGACCCCCTGCGATGGTGATGTCTTCGACGAGTCGATGGACGGAGAACCTATACAGCTCGTGTACGACGATGGCTACACGCGCCTTGTCGCGTACAGCAAGGGCAACCTGCAGCAGGCGGCCTACGAGTATGCCAAGCTCATGCCCAACTACTATCTGTATCCGTGCGACGCAAGCGGAAATCTTACAGTAGAAATCGATGAGAACAGCCCGCGCGAGAACTCCGTCGACGGTCGAATGGTAACGAATTTGATTGTCGATTACGGGGTGGATGAAGTCGACGCACAGCTCTGTGCCGACTCTACCAATCTGCGTTCAGTGCGCTTTGAGAACACTTCCATTTCCAAAATCGGATTGCACGCCTTCTATAACTGCCCGAATCTCACCGATATCAGCCTTTCCGGTATGACCATCGGCACCATCGGGAAAGAGGCATTCTATGGCTGCAAGTCGCTTGCGAGCCTGAACATCAGCGAGACTACTACCATTGGCTCGATGGGCTATGCCGCGTTTGCCGGCAGTGGGCTGGTGTCCACGGGGCTCGACAAGGTTGTCGGCCTCACATCGATTCCCGACAGAGCCTACGAAGGCTGCAAGGCTCTGACCGATACCGGCCTGGACAAGAATGCCTCCATTACATCGATTGGCGTTTGCGCGTTCAGGTTCTGCTCGAACCTTGCTACCACAGGGCTCGAGAGCAACACAACGGTCGAAACGCTTGGCCACACCTGCTTCTACGGCACCGACTTGAGCGGCGGGCTGACGCTGCCATATAACTCCAAGATCGAGGAGTTGCCGGAAAAGGCGTTTGGCAGTACCAATCTCGAGACCGTGTTCTTTGGGTGCAACCATGCGGTGCTCATTAACACCGACACGTTCCCCAAATACAACATGACCGTCATGGTCCCCGCAAAGATGATTCCAAAGTACAGCAAGGGAGAGCCCAAGGCTGTTTGGGAGAGGTGCAACGGCTGCCTGCCCGTCCCGGTGGGCAAGGTGCTCGAGAACGTTGAGATCTCATGCGACCCCAACAACATGACCTATGAGCCGGGGGACACCATTTCGCTCGAGGGCATGAGCGTCGAGCTCGATTACCCGCATTCGGTATCGATTTGGGACTACGAGGCGCTCATAAAGGAAGAACTGGGTGAGTACCTAACGGCAACTCCCCGTGACGGCGACGTCTTCGACGAGTCGATGGACGGACAACCCGTAAAGCTCGTGTATGACGACGGCTATTCACATTTTGAAACCCAGACCAAGGGCACGCTACAGCTTAAGAAGCCTGAGCCGACGTCGTTCCAGATCTCCTATGCCCAAACGATCGATAAAGGCGAACACAAACTGATGGACGGCGTTGAGCTGCCCGATGTTTCCGGCGCGACGACGATCGATGCGGGCGCCGAGGTCACGCTCGATGCCGGTGCTTTGGGGATGCTCAATGACAACATCACGTTTAAGGGCTGGTATGACACCGAGTCCGGCAAGTACATCTCCAAGGAAGCGGTTTGCACGTTTACGCCAGATAAGGACCTGCCCCTGGAGGCTCGCTTTAAGCTCAAGGACTATGCGGTGCATGCCAACGATGCGCAGGCGACCGACTCGTCGCAGGACTTTGCGCACCTGAGCGTTACCGCGCAAAACTGCTATCGCAATGCCGGCGAGACGGTTGAGCTTTCCGCCGCCACGGATAACGCTCTCTTCCTGGGCTGGTATCTGGGCGAGGGCGATGATGCGTATGCCGTGAGCGATCAGCTCGACTTTACTTATACGGTGGACAAGGCAGATGCGATTGTGCCCGAGGACAAGACTGACGCTAGGATCGAGATCACTCCGCGCTACTGCGCTCCGCAGGCGAACGTTGTGCTGAGTGTGGACGGGGTCGATGAGAACGGGCAGCCGCTCGGACAGTTCCTCTCTACCGGTCTGTACGGTATCGGGTCGCGCGTAACGGTCGTGGCGGTGCCAATGCCTGGCTATGTGTTTGACTACGCGACCGATGCCCTCGGCAACGTTGTCTTTACCGGCGACGATGGTCCGTCCTACACGTTTGTGCTCGAGGGGGATGTGCAGTACACCGCGCATTTCCGCGAGGCGACTGACCCCGACGAGTCACTCGCGGCGCTTAAGGCCGCGCTCATCGCCGCGATTACGGCTGCGGCCGTTCTCGCTACCATGTATGGCTTGGGCGAGATCGTCGACCCCATCGCGGCCGATGCAGTGATTGAGATCGGTATGGCCGACAACATCGAGGATGTTGCCGCTGTGGGCACCAAGGTGCTCAAGGAGATTAAGGACATCATCGACGACCACAAGAAGCCCAAGCCTCATGGCGACCATAAGATTGAAATAATTGCCACCGCGCAGCCCGAGGCGGGCGGCGTCGTTACCGGAGGCGGTATCCACTATGAGGGGACGGTCGCCACGCTCGAGGCTGTCGCAAATCCCGGCTATCGCTTCGTATGTTGGAAAGAGAACGGCGTCGAGGTCTCGACATCTCCTCTCAAGACGATGACGATCACGGACCGGACGCCCGAGGTCGTAAAAATGACGGCCGTTTTCGAGAAAAAAGTCGAGATTACGGCGGTTGCCGAAGCCGATGGCATTCAGGCCGATTTTTCGACAGGCTGCACCGCAAGCCCCGTAAAGCAGAGCATTACGCGTGGCGATCAGGCTATGGTCACCGCGAGTGAGGGTCCTGACTATGCCTTTGTGGGATGGTTTGAGGACGGCATCGAGGTTTCGCCCGAGCGCACGTATATCTTCAAGGCCGAGGTCGACCGCCATCTGGTTGCGCGCTTCCGCAAGGCGGATAAGACCATCCTGGTGAATACCGATCCCTTCGACAGCGCCGAGGTTCTGCGCGATGGCGTACCGGTCGTGGACGGCAAGGTTCGCGCGAAGGATGGCGACATTCTCACGTTTACGATGCGGCCCAAGGTGCGCCCCGACAATCCAGAGAAAACGTACCGGTTTGTAGAGTGGCGCGAAACCGATGCGCAGGGCATCACGATTGCCAACAAGCAGGAAGTTTGCGAATACCGCGTTAACGGGAATGCCCGAATTGAGGCTGTAATGGACGGCAGGGATGCGCATACTGTGCGTGCCGAGGCTGACCCGCTCGAGGGCGGCACCGTTACGCTGAAGCGCGGCGAGACTGCCGGCATGGTTCTCGAGGTCCCCGAGGGTGAGCGCGTGACCGCGGAGGCTACGCCATCCGAGGGCTATATCTTTGACGGTTGGTATCTGAGCAATGGTGGCTCGGATACTACGTCGACGCTGGTTTCGAGCGAGCGTTCGTATACCTTTGAGCCCATTACCGACTGCGTGGTCCAGGCGAAGTTTACGCGTGCCTGCAAGGTGGACGTTGTCGTTGAGCCGGCCGCGGCCATGGCGGGCAAATATATGGTGCACGGTGAGGGCTACTGCATGAAGGGCGAGCCTGCCACGCTGAGCATTGAGCTCACGGCGGAGGCGAGCAAACAATTTACCTTTAAGGGCTGGTACGACGCCAAGACGGACCTGCTTTTGGGTACCGACCCCAGCTATCTCGAGTTCTATCCCGAGGACGTGGAATGCACCGTGCGCGCGGTGTTTGAGGAAAATACCTATACCGTGACGGCGAAGGCCAAGAAGACCTTTGTGGAGCGCGGTACGGTTGAGATTGAGGGGCACCCGGGGGTATCTTCGGTTGCCTGCGGATATGGCGACACGGTGATGCTCAAGGCGCAGGCCAATGACGGCTACCGCTTTGACCATTGGAAGGATGACTCCGGTAAGGAGTACGAATCTGCCGAGCTAGTCGTTAAGGTCACCAAGAGCGATACCTATACCGCGATCTTTACCGACTCAAAACCCGAGGTCATGGTCACGGCCGATTCGTGGCTCGGCGGTACCGTGACGTGTAATGGGACCGTGGTGAAGCCTACGACCGATACGTTCAAATTAGGGGAGACCCTTCATCTGACGGCTAAGGCCCATCCTGGTTTTTTGTTCTGGGGTTGGTACGTCAATGGTCGCCTGAAGAGCCTTAAGCACGAGACCTCGTTGGTTGCGAAGGCTCGCGGTAAAACCGGACACTGCGTTATTACCGCGGCCTTTGTGCCGATCGATACCGTCTGCGTGCCTCTCGCCGATCCTGCGGAGGGCGGCACCGTCAAGGCGAGCCGAATCCTTGCCGACCGCGGCGCGGAGGTTGCCCTTAAGGCGACGCCCAATCCCGGTTACGTCTTTACTGGTTGGTATACGGCCGACGGCACGTTTGAGTCTGCCGATGCGGAGTTCACCTGCCACCAGGAACGCAGCCATGTGCACGTCGCTCGCTTTATGGCAAAAAGCTATGAAGTCGACGCCACGGCGGTAGTCGATTCCGGCACCGGTTCGCTGGTCGAATCGAGCGTCGCCGGCTGGGTCGAGGGCACAGGTACCGTTGAGGCGGGGCATGCCGCCACGCTGACCGCGCATGCGCTTTCGGGCTATGCGTTTGGGTATTGGGCCGATGCCTCGGGCGCCGTGGTAAGCCGCGACATCACCTATCACGTGGTGCCGACGTCTGACACGGCGCTCCAGGCCGTGTTCTCGGCAAAACAATATACGGTGGACGTCTCGTGTGAAGAGAGCATGGGCACGGTCGAGGGCGCGGGGGCGTATGCCGCTGGACAGGTCGTAACCGTGCGTGCGGTCGCCGCCGAGGATACGGCTTTTGTGGGCTGGTTCCGTAACGGCACATGCGTGAGCTCCAAGAAAACCTATCGATTTACCGTGCGTGAGGATACGTCGCTCTATGCCGTCTTTGCGTCGGGTTCGTATGTCGTGCATACCGTTGCTTCGCCTGCCGAGGGCGGAGCCGTGAGCGGCTTTGGTGGCTATGAGGTTGACGACCGTGCGACGCTTCGCGCGATCGCCAACACTGGGTATTCGTTTGCGGGCTGGACGGACGGCAAGGGCGAGACAGTCAGCGAGAACGCCGACTATACCGTTAAGGTTACGGGCGACGCTACCTACACGGCGACCTTTGCGCCTAAGTCCTATCAGGTCGTTTTGAGCGCAAGTGACGATGGCGTGGGCACCCTGAGCGGCGAGGGCTCCTATCAATTCGGTGATACGGTCGAACTCAACGCTACGCCTATGGGAGCCAAACGTTTTGTCGGCTGGTATGTCCTGGATGCCGAGGGCAACAAGTCGCTGCTGAGCTGCGACGCCCATTGTTGGGTTAAGCTCGACAAGGATATGGTCGAGGGGCTCGAGGACGATACGTTGGAGCTCCAGGCCGTGTTTGCCGATCCGTACGAGGTGACCGTTACGGGCGAGGTCGTGGTGAAGGACAAGGCTTCGAACAGGGGCTGCCGTGTTACGGGCGGCGGTAGCTTTGCCGTGGGCGATCGGGTGGAACTGGCCGCTGTTGCCGGTATGGGCTATCGCTTTGTGGGCTGGAGCACCGATAGGGAGGGCACCTCGATTGTCGAGACCGCGACGACCCTCGATGTGACCGCCGCGCAGGACATAACGTACTACGCGCAGTTCGAATCCGATGGACAAGTGACCATCAGCGTCACGGGGTCGTCCATCTTCCGTGGTACGGCCCTTCTGGTCGACGGCATTCCTGCCGGTAGCAGGTCGTACGACAGGGGTGACATGTTTATGGCCATCGCGATCCCGTGGAAGAAGTACCACTTCTCGCATTGGGTCGACGATGCGGGTGTTACGGTGAGCTACAGCGCTTTCTATATCGGTACCGCCAAGGAGAATAAGCAGCTTACGGCCGTGTTCTACGAGACGGGCTGCGATGTTCAGGTCGCTACGTATCCCAAGGACGCGGGCTTTAGCATGGTTGCGCTTGGTACCGGCGGCTCCTACCACTCCGCGGCGATTATGTTTACCGTGCCGCACGAGGGTTGGAAGTTTAAATACTGGGTCGACGAGAACGGCATGCCTGTGGGCGCCACGCCGGTGATCAACCGTGTAGTGTTTGGCAACCGTACTTTTACGGCCGTTTATGAGCGGGCGTCGATGACGGTTACGGCGGTGGATTCGCGTCAGGGCGGACACGTCGAGGGTTCCTCCGAGGACGAATCTCTGGGCTATGCCGTGACCAACGAAGTCGAGAACGGTGAGTCCACGACCCTGACTGCCGTTCCCGATGCGGGGTATGTGTTTGATGGGTGGTATGCGCGCAATGATGACGGGTCGTTGGGCGATGAGCCGCTGAGCACGGATGCTACCTGGACGTTTGTCCCCGGGGACAACATGACCGTCGAGGCGCGCTTTGCGGAGGCGCCTAAGTACAAGGTGACGGCCCGAGCGGTCAACGGATCGGTTGATTCGGAGTCTGCTTTGGTCGCTACGGATGGTAAGGTGACGCTTTCGGCGACGCCCGATGAGGGCTGCTACCTGCCGCGCGTGACCGTTGCCGAAGAGGCCGGTGATGATGGTTCGGCCGGTAATGCCTATGACCTTGATATTTCTGACTATAAGGGCGGGGCGTACGAGGTCACACTGAGTGGCGTGAGCGCTCCGCAGCAGGTCACGTTTGAATTCGCGAAGGCTGCGGCTCCGGAGGTGCTCGCTCAGCCGCAGGATGCGAGTGCTTACGAGGGTGATCCGGTTGAGCTTTCGGTCGTCGCCGAGGCGGGGCGCAACGTTCGCGTCCATGCGGCCGTGTCTCCTGGATCCGCTGCAGACGCCAAGCTGAGCTACCAGTGGTATCGCGTGTCTGACGATGGCGGCAAGGCGGTGGCGCTGAAGAGCGAGACGAGGAAGACTCTTTCGATCGCCCAGCTCGACAGCGACGGCGAAGGCGAGTACTTCTGCCGCATTACGCAGAACTACCTGGGCACGGTGACAAAGACGGATACCGAACATGCGAAGGTATCCATCGTGCCCCGAGAAGCACTTGTGTTTAATGGGCGTGTGCTGCCGGTGGCGACCGCTCATGATGAGTACCGTGCAGAGATTGCCGGCGCTACGGGCGGCAAGGCACCGTATGCGTACAACTTGGATGATGTTGAGGTTCCTGAGGGCATGCAGCTGACGCTGGCAGATGACGGATCGGGCGCCTTGGTGCTCTCGGGCGTGCCTGCGGCTACGGGTGTTTGTCGCTTTAAGATTTCGTGCACCGATGACCTGGGCGACAAGTGCGATGCACACTTCGCGCTGCTCGTGAAGGCGAAGAAAGCCCCGCTTGCATTTGAGGGCCAGACCTTTACCTACAACGCGACGGCGCAGGCCCCGGAACTTTTGGGCGTGCCCGAGGGTTGCGAGGACGATGTCAAACTGACCTATGTTGGCACGGGTGACACACATTACTCGTCGGATCAGGCGCCGGTGGATGCCGGCACGTATCGTGCGGTGGCGACGCTCGACGCCAAGGGATATGTTGGTAATTCCTCCTGTGACTTCACGATCGAGAAGGCCCCGGTCGATATTTCGATCGAGACGTCTGATGTGACATACGATGGCGCACGACACGTTGCGGCGGTTGCGGTTGCCGGTCTTGATACGTCTGCCTATTCCGTTGCCTATCGCGGTATAGATGGAACGTCCTATGGTCCGACGGCGCTGGAGCCGTGCGACAGTGGCAACTACCGCGTCACGGTTACGGTGACTGACCCCAACTATCAGGGTAAAAAGTCCGCCGAGTTCTCGATTGCAAAGGCAAGCCAGGTTATTACGGGAACGACGAGCTATTCGGGTGTATACGGTGGAGACCCCATTGTGTTTAACAACGTTGCCCAGACTCCCGTGAGCTTTGAGCTGGTCGATTCCGATGACGATGCGAGCCCGGTTTCGATTAAGGGACGCTGCGCGACGGTGAAGGCTGCCGGTACGGCACGTGTTGTCGCCCATGCCGCTGCCTCGCGTAACTATCTTGCTGCCGAAGACGTTGAACTGACGGTTGCTGTTGCACCGGCTCAGCTGCTGGTGAAGGTCGACGATGCCGAGCGCTTTGAGGGTCAGAAGAACCCCGAGTTTACCTCCAGCTTGGTGAGTCGTTGCGACACGTCGGACGTAAAGGTTACGTACTTCTGCTCGGCGAATGAGAAATCGCCGGCGGGTGAGTACCAGATCGACGCGGCGGTCGCCGATCCGAACTTTGATGTCGCGGTCGACCCCGGCACGCTGACGGTCAAGAAGAAGCCCGAGCACTACAAGGTGACGGCGAAGGCAGTCAACGGTTCGGTCGACAATGCTTTGGTTTCGGTTGTTGAGGGCGGGGACGCGACCCTCTCGGCGACGCCCGACGAGGGCTGCTACCTCGAGCGCGTGACGGTCGTGCAGGCCGGCTCGGATGCGACCGTTGACCTCGACATTTCTGATTACAAGGGCGGGGCGTACGAGGTCACGCTGAGCGATGTCACCGCATCGCAGGAGGTCACGTTCGAGTTTGCGAAGGCGGACGCTCCGCGTGTGGTCGCGCAGCCGCAGGACGTGAGCGTCCACGAGGGCGATGCCGTCGCGCTCTCGGTCGCTGCCGAGGCAGGCAAGAACGTCGTCGACCACGCGGCCTCGTCCACGGGTTGCGCTGCCGAGGTTGAGCTTTCCTACCAGTGGTTCCGCATGGCGAATAGCAAGGCTGTGGCGCTCGATGGCGAGACGGGGGAGACGCTCTCGCTCGCGGATCTCGATGACGAGAAAGCAGGCGAGTACTTCTGCCGCATCACTCAACGCTACCTTGGTGCTGAGAAGCAGGCGGACAGTGATTGTGCTTCCGTCTCCGTCGTTGCCTGGGACACCCTTGTGTTCAACGGCGACCTGCTACCGGCAGCGAGTGCGCACGGCACGTACATCGCCACGATTGCCGATGCCGCGGGCGGCAAGGCTCCGTACGAGTACGCATGGGATGAGACGAAGCTCCCCGACGGGCTCAAGCTTTCCCGTACACCGGGCGGTCTGACGCTCTCGGGCATCCCTTCCAAGACGGGCGTTTCCGCCTTTGATATCACGTGCACGGATGCTCGTGGCGAGGCCGCGACCGCCCACTTTGCGCTCGTTGTCCAGGCAAAGCACGTAATACTTACGTTTACGGATGGCGACTATACCTTTAATGGCGCACCGCAGACGCCTGAAGTTTCCGGTGCCCCTAAGGTCTGCAAGGGCGACCTTAGGGTCTGGTACTTCGGTACCGGAAGCACGCAATATTCCTCGACGGAGGCCCCGACCGATGCCGGCACGTACCGCGCTGTCGCCACGCTGCGCAGCCACGGCTACATCGGTGCCGCTACCTGTCAGTTCGAGATCGCTCCGGCAAAGCTCAAGGTGAAGGTTGACGACGCCGAGCGCTTCGAGGGAGAGGCGAACCCAGCGTTTACCTCGAGCCTGGAGAGTGCGGTTGACACTTCGCGTGTGAAGGTCGAGTACTCCTGCGATGCCGATGAGAGCTCTCCTGCTGGCGAGTACCAGATCGGCGCGACGGTCGCCGACCCGAACTTCGATGTCGAGGTCGTGCCCGGAACGCTGACGGTGAAAAAGAAGCAGGAGCCCGTCAATCCCAACCCGGTGGTTCCGGACCCGGACAATCCGGATAACCCCGAGCCCGATAACCCGGACAAGCCAGAGCGCTTTGAGGTGACGGCAGAGGCGGTCAACGGTTCGGTTGACAACGCTTCCGTCACCGTTGATGCGGGCGGAGATGTGACGCTCTCGGCGACGCCCGACGAGGGCTGCTACCTCGAGCGAGTGACGGTCACGGAAGCCGGCTCGGACAAGGCCGTCAATCTCGATATCTCCGACTATGAGGGTGGAGCGTACGAGGTCACGCTGAGTGGCGTCACCGCGTCGCAGGAGGTCACATTCGAGTTCGTGAAGGCGGACGCTCCGAAGATGATCGCCCAGCCGCAGGATGCGAGCGCCCACGAGGGCGATGCTGCCGTGCTCTCGGTTGCTGCCGAGGCGGGCAAGGGCGTCCTCGACCACGCGTCCTCGTCCACGGGTTCCGCCGCCGATGTCGAACTTTCCTATCAATGGTTCCACATGGTGGGCGGCGGGGCCGTGGCGCTCGAGGGCGAGACGGGGGAGTCGCTCCTCATCGAGTGTCTCGATGACGATTGCGCTGGCGAGTATTTCTGCCGCGTCACTCAGCGCTATCTCGGCACCGAGGCGCAGGCGGACAGCGATCGCGCCGTCGTTTCCGTTGTGCCCCGGGATGCCCTCGTGTTCAACGGCGGTCTGCTGCCGGTCTCACGTGCGCATAGCACGTATCGCGCGACGATTTCGGGTGCCGCGGGTGGCGAAGCTCCGTACGAGTACACGTGGGACGACGCTAAGCTCCCCGACGGGTTTAAGCTCACCCGCACGGTGGGCGGTCTGACGCTCTCGGGCACCCCGTCCAAGGCCGGGGCGTCTACCTTTGACATCACGTGCAAGGACGCTCATGGCAAGACCGTGACCGCGCACTTCATTCTGGTCGTTCAGGCGAAGCGGGTCGAGCTTGCATTTGAGGGCGGCAACTTCGTCTATAGCGGTGATGCTCAATCGCCTAAGATCACGGGGGTTCCCAAGGCCTGCGAAGGTGACCTGAGGGTCGGGTATTACGGGACGGGCGGCACGCACTATTCGTCGAGTGAGGCCCCGACCGATGCCGGCACGTATCGCGCCGTTGCCACGCTGCGAAGCAACGGGTATATCGGCGCCGCCTCGCGCAAGTTCAAGATTGCGCCGGCGAAGCTTAAGGTGAAGGTCGACGATGTTGAACGCTTCGAGGGAGAGATGAATCCCGCCTTTACCTCGAGCCTAAAGAGCTCGGCGGATACCTCGGGCGTGAAGGTCGAGTACTCCTGCGTCGCCGATGAGAGTTCCCCGGCGGGCGAGTACCAGATCGGGGCGACGGTCGCCGACCCGAACTTCGATGTCACGGTTGAGCCCGGTACGCTGACGGTGAAGAAGAAGCAGGAGCCTGTCGACCCGGACCCGGTGGTTCCCGATCCGGACAAGCCCGATGGACCCGATCCGGACAAGCCGGACCCGGACAAGCCCGAGCCTGACCAGCCTGATCCGGGCAAGCCTGGGCCCGACAAACCGGAGCCTGATCAGCCGGACAAGCCGGACCCGGATAACCCGGATAAGCCTGAGCCTGACAACCCGAGCAAGCCAGAGCCGGAAAAGCCCGGAACGCCCGATTCCGACCAGCCGGATTCAAAGGATCCGACAAAACCCGGTAGTTCGGATGACTCCGCAGCTGATAAGGCAAAGGCATCGGGCGCGGAAAACTCCGGCAAGAAGGAATCTTCCAAGTCGAGCGCTCAGCAGCTCGCCGACATGGGCGATCGTGCGCCATTGGCCGTCGCCGTCGCTGCAGGCGCCGCTGCGCTTGTCGCGCTGGGGCTCGAGCTGCTGCGTCGCCGTCGCTCGGACGCGTAACGGCTCAAAAGGGGCAGCTAGATTGAAGCTTTGCGCGATTTAGTCTGCTAAAGCGTATATACTTGCGGGACGGGTCTTTTGCCCGTCCCGTTTTTGTTTTGACTCGAAAGGTGGTCCCATGGCTTCATCCGCTCCGCGCGGTCTGCGCTCCGACCATGTCGTCACCGTCGGCATCGCCCTGTTCTCGATGCTCTTTGGTGCCGGTAACCTTATTATTCCGCCGCTGTTGGCGCTGCAGGCAGGTTCTGCCACGCCGGTCGCCATGCTTGGCTTTCTCGTTGCCGCCATCGGCCTGCCCGTCATGGGCTTTATCGCCGTGGCACTTGCCGGAACGGCGCGTGAGCTTGCCGGCCGCGTGCACCCCAAGTTTGGCGAGTTCTTTGTCGCGGCGGTGTATCTGGCTATCGGCCCGTGCCTGGCCATTCCGCGCACGAGCTCCACGGCCTTCGAGATGCTGGTGCCGCTGCTGCCCGAGGGCGTCTCGCTCGGCACGGCTCGCCTGGTGTTTGCCGTCGGCTTCTTTGTTGTCGCGTTTGCGCTCACGCTGCGCCCGGGCGTCATCACACGCGTGCTCGGCCGCATTACGGGCCCCGCGCTCATTGCCCTTATCGTATTGGTCGTGGGTGCCGCCATGGTCTCGCCGCTGGGCCCCGCCGCCGCGCCGCAGGCTCCCTATGATGCCGGTGCTGCCGTGCAGGGCTTTTTGACCGGCTACCAGACCATGGACCTGCTCGCGTCGCTCGCCTTTGGCATCATCATCGCCGAGACCATCCACGAGCTGGGCGTTACCGATGACAAGCGCGTGGCCTTCGAGATTTCGCGCTCCGGCGTGATCGCCGGCGTGCTCATGGCCATCATCTACTGCGGCTTGGGCCTTGCCGGTATGCAGCTCGGCACCGTGATGCCCGACGCTACCAACGGCGCCGCCATCCTCGCCCGTTCGGCCTCCATGCATTTTGGGCTTGCCGGCACGGTCGTGGTCTTCGCCATCTTCTTCCTTGCCTGCATGAACGTGTGCATCGGCCTCATCAGCTGCTGCTCGCGTTACTTCTGCGAGACGTATGTGGTCGAAGGGGGAGCGGAGGCCTCCGAGGAGGCCATGCGCCGTCCCTTTGCGGTTCTCGCCTTTGTGTTCGCGGCGTTTTCGTGCGTGCTTTCCAACGTGGGTCTCGACGTGATCCTCATGTTCTCGGTGCCTATGCTCAACGCTTTGTACCCCGTTGCCATTGTGCTGGTGCTTATGGGCCTGGTGCACGGCTTTTGCGACGCTCATCCGCAGGTGTGGGTCTGGGTCGGCGGCGTCGTTGCTGTGCAGAGTGTGATCACCTCGGTCCGCGATGCGTTCTTTGCGGGCACGTGGCTGCCGTTTGATGCGCTACCCCTTGCAGACATCGGTGCCGCGTGGGCGCCGGTCGCCGTAGTTGCCTTTGTGATCGGTCTGCTCCACAGCAAGTTTGTTGCACATTCGAGGAGCTAAGACATCAATGCTTGCACAGGCGGGGAGTCTCCCCTATAATTTCCTTCGCTTTGGGACACGCAAGGTTTAGACCTTAGCTGCTCAACACCTTCGGGACGTGGCGCAGTTTGGTAGCGCGCCTGCTTTGGGAGCAGGATGTCGCAGGTTCAAATCCTGTCGTCCCGACCATATCTTGCGGGCGTAGTTCAATGGTAGAACCCCAGCCTTCCAAGCTGATGACGCGGGTTCGATTCCCGTCGCCCGCTCCATAAGAATTGTTTTAACGGCTTTGGTTTTCTTTGGGGATCAGAGCTGTTTTCGTTTACGCGCCGGGCGACGGGAATCGAACCCGCCAGGGTGCGGAGCTGAGAAAATGCGTGAGCATTTTCCAGCGCAGCACGCAAGGGCCGAAGGCCCGCAGCGAAACAAGGATTTGCGAAGCAAATCCTTGGACTTCCCGTCGCCCGCTCCATAAGATAGACGAATGGCTCTGCTCCCTTTGGGACCAGAGCCATTTTCATATACATGCCGGGGACCCCACATCCCCACCTAAGTTGCGGTGAAATACGGACTGTCTTTTGGCTTTTGCGGGCCCATTAAAGGCCGGGGTAGCTAATTTGGAGCGGGCTTTTTGACTGCTCTAGCGATCGGCTGGGAAATGTGGTCAAAAAAGCCCTGTCACAAAATGACCGGTCTGGTGCTGAGCCACGAAAGCGGCCCATCTACTACGTTTGGCCCGCAGGGGTCGACCATAGCAGCAGTTTCGGAAAATCGGCAAGCCGTCTACCAGCTGTTTTGATATTTCGGATTTCTGTATGGTCGAGGGTAATCGGTTAAACGTAGTAGATAGGCCCATTTTGTGGCGAACAGTAGGATTCGCGGTCCAAGGCTGCCAGTTTCGGATGGCCAACCTGGAAGTTGCGGTGAATTAATTTCTGAAAAGCGCGAATAAGCCTAATCTAGGAACTATTTCACCGCAACTTAGGAGGGGATGGGGTTAGCTGCGGGGGCGGTGGCGGAGCTTGTCGATGGTGGAGTCGATGCTTCGGCTGCGGGCTTCGGCTGCGGTTTGGCGCTTGCGGCGGTAATCGATCATGCCTTGGATGATGGGCTTGCCAAAGCTCACGACATCATCGTTGTAGATGGCGGTTCGGGCTGCGAGGAGGCAGTCGGTAAAGTCCATATGGGTCTTGCCAAAGAGTTTGATGGCAAGGGCGACAACGGTGGGCTCGTCGACCATGACGTCATCGAGCAGCCTTTTCATGGCCGCAGCAATCTCAACGCGGGGAACCTTATAGACGTCGCGCAGCGTGACCACGACGCGCGTGATGATTTCGGGGTAGACACGAGCGGTGCGGGTGGCGATGACCTTGGCGGCGCGCGGTGACAGAACTTCGTCGTCGTCAAGCAGGTAGCGTAGGATGACGGTCTCGTCGATGATGGTGCTACTCATGGATATCTACTTCCTCGGGACCCAAAATCGAATCGTCGCTTTCTGTAGCAAGGTATCCAATCCAGGCATTGCGCTCCTTGGAGCGGCGATTGGGGTCCCCATATGCTTTGAGCGATCCATAGGCGGCGGTGCCGTCCTTTGAGCGCACAGCGACCGGCTGAAAGGGGAGCTTGCGCATCAAAATGCTCTGCGCGACAAATAGACGTACGGCCTCGGCGAGCGATGTGCCCATGGCGTCGTAGAGACGTTCGGCATGCTGCTTGTCTTCCTCGCGAATGCGCACCTGCAGGATGGCTCGTTTTTGAGTCGATGACATCACTGGCCTCCCTTAATGAGCGTGCAGTATGAATAGTCAAATACAGCTTCGGCTAGTAATAGCCAATCTTATAACTCCTACTTTATTGCACTAGAGTAATTGAGTGCGATCAACATTACAAACGTACTACATCCTGCATAAACGAGCGTGAAATCTTTCTTGGCGTACGCGTGTAATACACTTATCTTTATAGCTACCCAAGAATAATTCTAACCAGCCCAAACCCCTGCAATACACCCGTATTGCAGGGGTTACGCTCAAGTTTACCCCCTGCAACTGCGTATATTCAATCTGTATACCGTTGGAGAAATTCTACCGAGTGCCTGTTTCGCCGCATGCATTCGATACGCCGATGCCAGGCCACGGGCGGCTTGGGACAACGTCGACAGGGTCTCTCCGGCATGGGATTCAGGAGGGAGTGAACAACATGGGCAATAAACGAGTCGTAGCCGATTCCTCGCGCTGCATTGGGTGTCAAACCTGCATGGCGGCGTGCATCGAGGCGCACGACATCCCCGGTAACATCGCCGCGCCGCGCCTGCGCGTGACGCGTACGTACGAGATCTCCGCACCGGTGGCTTGCCATCACTGCGAGGACGCCCCGTGCGCCAAGGCCTGCCCCACGGGTGCCTTGTTCTTTGATCCAAAGAACCATCGTATCGGCGTTAACGAGGACAACTGCATCGGCTGCAAGAGCTGCGTCATGGCTTGTCCCTTTGGCGCCGTGAGCGTGGCGACCACGCAGGTCCCCGTCTTGATGGGCGACGTGCGCGTGGGTTCGCAGACTAAGAGCTTCGTGCTCAAGTGCGACCTGTGCGTGGACCGTCCCGGCGGTCCGGCGTGTGCCGAGGCGTGCCCGACCAAGGGCCTCACCCTGGTAGACGAGGAGCGCCTGGCGGAGCTGACCGCCGAGCGTGCCCGCGCCACCATCGAAAACGAGGCGTAGGCGGGCGGCCATACAGGCCCAACGATTGTCAAATACGTACCGATTAATCGGTAGCAGAGAAAGGAAGGAGGGTGTCATGGAGAAGCATAAAGTGATCTGCCCGTACTGCGGCGCCGGTTGCCAGTTTAACCTCCTGGTCCAAAACGGCCAGGTCGTGGGTACCGAACCGCTCAACGGCATCACCAATCAGGGCGAGCTGTGCCTTAAGGGCATGAGCGGCTACGACTTCATCAACGACACCAAGATCTTGACTCCTCGCGTACTGCACCCGATGATCCGCCGCACCAAGGGCGCGGATCTTGAGCGCGTAAGCTGGGACGAGGCACTGGATTTCACCGCATCTAAGATGCAGGCCATAATTGACGAATATGGTCCTAACGCTGTCATGACCACCGGCTCTTCGCGAGGCGGCGGCAATGAGGCGAACTACGTCATGCAGAAGTTTACGCGTGCGTGCATCGGCACCCACAGCGTAGACAACTGCGCCCGTACTTGACACGGCCCTACTGTCCTCGGTCTGATGGACACGGTTGGTTCAGGTTGCATGTCATGCTCCATCCCCGGTATGGAGGATGCGGGCTGCATTTTCCTCTTCGGCTATAACCCTGCCGATTCGCACCCCATCGTCGCAAGGCGTATCGTGCGAGCCAAAGAAAAGGGTTGCAAGATCATCGTCGCCGACCCGCGCCATATCGAAACTGCGCGTATCGCCGATATCTACCTTCCGATCAAGAACGGTTGCAATGTCGCGTTCCTCAACGCCTTTGCCAACTGTCTGGTCAACGATGGCCTCTATGACAAGGAATTCGTCGCCGAGCACACGAACGGCTTTGACGAGTGGTGGGAGACCATCAAGAACTACACTCCCGAATCCGTACAGGACATCACGGGTGTCGATCCCGCGCTGATCCACCAAGCTGCCGAGATGTACGCCACGGCGAAGCCTTCTGCCATCATTGGCTGGGGCATGGGCGTATGCCAGCAGAAGCAGAACCTGAAGACGGTGCACACCATCGCCTCCATCGCCTGCGTTGCCGGCCAGATCGGCAAACCCAACTCCGGCCTCGCGCCCGTGCGTGGCCAGAACAACGTCCAGGGCTCCTGCGATATGGGCATGCTGCCCAACCTGTACCCTGGCTACCAGAAAGTCACCGACCCCGCCGCTCGCGCCAAGTTTGCCAAGGCTTGGGGCGTGCCCGAGGAAAAGCTCCCCTTGGAGGAGGGCTACAAGCTCACCGACCTGGGTCACCTGGTCGACGAGGGCAAGGTGCACTGCTTCTACAACTACGGCGAGGACCCGGTGCAGACCGAGCCCGATTCGGCCGGTATGCGCAAGACGCTCTCCGAGCTGGATCTGTTCATCTGCCAGGACATCTTTATGACGCAGACGACCATGCTCGCCGACGTCATCCTGCCTGCCACCTCTTGGGGCGAGCACGAGGGTGTCTTTACCGCATCCGACCGTAGCTTCCAGCACTTTGACGCGGCCGTTCCGCCCAAGGGCGAGTGCCGCCACGACTGGGAGATCTTCGCGGACCTGTCCACGCGCATGGGCTACCCCATGCACTACGACAACACCGAGCAGATCTGGAACGAGTGCATTAGCCTGTGCCCCAACTTTGTGGGCGCAACCTACGAGAAGATGGCTCCCGAGGGCGGTTACGCTCAGTGGCCGGTCAAGAGCACCGATGTGAACGATCACGGTACGCCCGACATGTTCGCTGGTGGCAAGTTCACCACCAAGGACGGCCGCGCCAACCTGATGGCGCACGACTGGGAGGCGCCCTCCGAGCTTCCCGACGATGAGTACCCGCTCATCCTGTGCACCGTCCGTGAGGTCGGCCACTACAGCTGCCGCTCGATGACTGGCAACTGCAAGACGCTGGCGCTGCTCGCCGACGAGCCCGGCTTTGTCCGCATGAATCCCGCGGACGCCCAGGCGCGTGGTATCAAGAACGGCGACATCGTCTCGATTCACAGCCGCCGCGGCCAGGTATACAGCCGCGCCGACGTGAGCGACCGCATCAACAAGGGCACGGTATATATGACCTACCAGTGGTGGATCGGTAAGTGCAACGAGCTGACCATGCACAAGGTCGACCCGGTCTCGCATACGCCCGAGGACAAGTTCTCCGCCTGCCAGGTCGACGCCATTGCCGACCAGGTCTGGGCCGAGGGCGAAGTCGAGCGTCAGTACACCGAGCTCAAGCAGGCTCTGGTGGACGCCGCCGCTCCCCAGGACGTTGAGCCCGGTGCCGCCAAGTTCGACGACGAGACGCACGTGAATCAAATCGTGTAGTCCCGTTCTCGTTGGCTTTTTGGGCCGGGCGTCCCGTACGTTCGGGAGCCCGGCCCGTTATTTTGAAAGGAAGTGGGGATGAACCGCTTCATCGACATCAACCCGGAGAGGTGCATCGGCTGCGGAACATGCCAGTCCGCCTGTGCCGACGCTCACCGGATGCAGGGTCTTCAGGATACGCCGCGCCTGGCGCTCGTGAAGACCGGCGGTATTTCGGCCGCCCTTGCCTGCCACCATTGCGAGGGTGCCCCCTGCGCCGAGGTCTGCCCGGTGAATGCCATCGAGCACGATGGCGACCGCATCCACGTCAAGGAGCAGGAGTGCATCGGGTGCAGGCTGTGCGCCATCGCGTGCCCCTTCGGAGCCATCCATCCCGATGGCACGTCTATCGCCGGTGTCGCAGGCATGTGCGACCCGACGCCTTCGTATCCTAAGTCCCTGAGCAGCCTGCTTACGTGGGCTCCTGGCCAGTACACCTGCGCCGTTAAGTGCGACCTGTGCGCCTTCGATCCGGACGGCCCGCATTGTGTGGCGGCGTGCCCCACCAAGGCGCTGACCGTCATGGGCGGCGCGGCCGATCGCGAGCTCGACGAGGCCAAGCGCCTGCGCTCGATCGAAAACGGTCCGGCCGTCGACGTTACCGCCGTGGCCCAGGGCCTGTCCGAGAAAGCAGAAGGGAGCGTAAACAATGGATAGCATGACGCTGTTTATCGCATCGCTTGCCGTCTCGTGCATCGGTGCGCTCGCCTCGGTTCTGCTGATCAAGGCCGATAACGCCGCCAAGACCGCCGGCTGCCTTATCGGCGCCGTCGCCGCGGTGCTTTCGTTTGTGGCCGGTATCCAGGCCGTGCTGGGCGATGTCACGTCGGTCGACACCATCGTGTTCTTCCCGTTTGCCCATTTCCAGCTGCTGCTCAATCAGCTGTCCGGCCTGTTCGTGGCGCTCATCTCGGTGCTCGCGTTTGCCGGTTCGATCTACGGTCTCAACTACTTTGATGAGTACCCGGGCAAAAAGGGCCGCGCCGGCTTCTTCTTTAACACCTTTGTGGCGTCCATGATGCTCGTCATCACCGCCGACAACGTGTTTTGGTTCCTGGTCGCCTTTGAGCTCATGTCGCTGACCTCGTACTTCCTGGTCGTGATCGAGGAGAACGAGAACTCCATCCACGGTGGTTGGCTCTACTTTGTGATCGCTCACGTGGGCTTTGTGCTCATCATGGCGAGCTTCCTCACCATGACCAACTTCGCCGGTGGCTCGTTTGCCTTTGCGGATTTCCGCGCCACGCAGTTTAGCCCCGCGGTCGCATCCGTGTGCTTCGTGCTCGCCTTCTTTGGCTTTGGCGCCAAGGCCGGTATCATTCCGCTGCACGGCTGGCTGCCCAAGGCACATCCCGAGGCGCCGTCTAACGTGTCGGCTCTTATGTCCGGCGGCATGATCAAGATCGGTATCTTCGGCATCCTCAAGGTGGGCCTCGACCTGCTCTCCGCCTCGGGCGTTCAGGTCTGGTGGGGCCTTATGGTCATGGTCTTCGGTGCGATCTCGTCGGTCCTCGGCGTGGCCTTCGCCCTGCAGGAGCATGACATCAAGCGCCTGCTGGCCTATCACTCCGTCGAGAACATCGGCATCATTCTGCTCGGCGTCGGCGCCTCCATGGCCGCCATGGCGCTCAATTCGGTCGGCATCGCCGTCCTGGCTCTGATGGCCGCCCTCTACCACACGTTTAACCACGCGATGTTTAAGGGCGAGCTGTTCTTGGGCGCCGGTGCGCTGCTGTTCTCCACGGGTACGCGCAATATGGAGAAGATGGGCGGCCTGTTCCGTCGTATGCCGGCAACGGCCATCTGCTTCCTTATTGGCGCGCTTGCCATCTCGGCCATCCCGCCCTTCAACGGCTTTGTGTCCGAGTGGTTTACCTATCAGTCGCTGTTTAATGCCGCCATGCAGGGTGACAAGGCCGTCATGATCGTGGCCGTGTTCGCTGCCGTCGCGCTTGCCATTACCGGCGCGCTGGCCGTCACGTGCTTCGTCAAGGCCTATGGCGTCTCCTTTGCCTCCGCGCCCCGCTCCGAGGCCGCGGCCAATGCCAAGGAGGTTCCCGCCCCCATGGTGTTTGCGCAGGGCCTGCTCGCGGCTATCTGCGTCGTGCTGGGCATTGGCGCTCCCGTGATCGCGCCCGTGCTGGTCGATGTCGCCGCGTCCGTGCTGCATCCGTACGGTGGCGTGTTTGCCGCCGAGGGCATGGAGCTCATGAACCAGTACTCCGGCGCTGCCACCTCCACGCCCGCGATCGCCATTGCGCTCGTGGTGCTCGTCGGCCTTGCCTGCGGTTATCGCAAACTCAAGACCGTCGGCAAGGTGCAGAAGTCCCAGCCGTGGGCATGCGGCTATGCTCCCAACGAGCATATGCCCGTCGTGGCCACGACCTTTGCCTCCGAGGTTTCCTGGTTTATGCAGCCGCTCTACACGCTGCGCGACCGCTGCACGGCCGTCTGCTGGTCCATCGCGCACTTCTTCCAGAAGCTCACCGGTGTGGCCGAGGCTGTGGAGCCCGTACCCGACAAGGTTCTCGTCGATGCCCCGCATAAGGGTGTCGAGAAGCTCGCCGACCTCGCGACTAAGCTCGAGGGCGGCAACTACAGCATCTATATCTGCTACATCGTCGCGGCACTCGTGGTGTTCCTCGTGCTCGCCGTGCAAATGGGTTAAGGAGGGGAGAGCATGAACAACATCGTACTTGCCGTTCTGCAGGGCGTGGTCGTCATGGCCGTCGCGCCGTTCTTCTCCGGTCTCGGCCGCGTGATTCGCGCCAAGATGCACAACCGTCGCGGCCCCAGCATCATGCAGGACTACCGCGACCTGGCCAAGCTCTTTGCGCGCCCCGAGTCCCAGAGCGAGGACGCGAGCTTTGCGCTGCGCATTATGCCGCCGCTGTTCTTTGCCGTCGCCTTTATGCTTGCGATGGGCTTGCCGCTCTTTACGGCACAAAGCCCCATCCCGGTCTTTGGTGACGCCATCACCATCATGTACAGCCTGGCGCTCGCCCGCTTCTTCTTCGCCCTCTGCGGTGTGGATTCGTCCAACGCCTACGCCGGTATCGGCGGCGTTCGAGAGCTGCTCATGAGCGTGCTTATCGAGCCGTCCATGCTGCTGGCGCTGTTTGCCGCCGCCCTGGTGTGCGGCTCCACCGACATCGCCACCATGGGTCAGCACATCATGACGGGCGCCATCGACGCGCCGGTCGCCGTGATCCTCGCCGGCATCGCCTTTGCGATCGCCTGCTATATGGAGCTCGGCAAGCTGCCGTTTGATCAGGCCGAGGCCGAGCAGGAGCTTCAGGAAGGTCCGCTCGCCGAGCTATCCGGACCGTCGCTTGCGATGGCCAAGCTCGCCATGTCCATGAAGCAGGTTCTGGTCGTCGCCTGGTTCTGCGCGATCTTCGTCCCCTGGGGCGAGCCCGCGACCGTGGGCATCGCGGCCGTTCTGGGCGCGGTCATCTTCCTGGTGAAGTGCCTGATCGACTTTGTCGTATGCGGCGTGATCGAGAACTCTTGCTCGCGTTCGCGTTTTAAGGTGCTCGGCAATCAGACCTGGGCCGTCGTGGGCATCGCCGTTCTGGCGTTTGTCTTCGTGGTCGTCGGCGTGTAGGAGAAGGGAGAAACAATGTCATTTGCAGTCAGTCTGTCCCTTCTCGGCTTGGTCGCGATCGCGGCCCCGATGGTGGCCTCGGTGCTCGTCGCCCTGTTCCCCCGTCCGTACGCCAAGTGGTTCAGCGTTTTGGGTGCCGCCGTCTCGACGGCCTGCACCATCGCCCTCGCCGCGAATTTCGCCGGCGCCGGCATGCCCGACACGCAGGTCCCCCTGATCTCGTTTGGGCAGACCCTCGTCATGGGATTCACCTTCGATCGCATGAGCACGCTGCTCGCGCCCGCCTTTGTGGGTATCGGCCTGCTTGTCGTGATCTATTCGATTCCCTATATGAGCGAGAATAACCGTGAGCATCCCGACGCACCGCGTCGTCGCTTCTACGCGTACCTCGCGACCTTCATCGGTGCCATGGCCGGTCTCGTGTACAGCTCGACCCTTTTGGGCCAGCTCGTGTTCTTTGAGATCACGGGTGCGTGCTCTTGGGGCCTCATTAGCTACTACATGTCGCCTACGGCCAAGAAGGCCGGCATGAAGGCCCTGATCATTACGCATATCGGTGCGCTCGGCCTGTATCTGGGCGCCGCCATCGTGTTTGCCCACACCGGCACCTTCGCCATTACCGCGATTGCCGGCCTCGACGCCAAGCTCAAGGCCATCGTCCTTTTGCTCGTGCTGTTTGCGGCCTGGGCCAAGTCCGCACAGGTTCCCATGTACATGTGGCTGCCTTCGGCCATGGAGGCGCCGACGCCTGTTTCGGCCTACCTGCATGGCGCCTCGATGGTTAAGGTCGGCGTGTGCGTGTTCGCGCGTGCGCTCGTCTCTGCCGGCGAGGTTCCCGAGATCGTGGGCTGGGTCGCCATTATCGACGCCATGGTCACCATGCTCTTTGGTTTCCTTATGTACCTGCCGCAAAAGGACATGAAGCGCCTGCTGGCCTTCTCCACGATCGCCCAGCTCTCCTATGTGTTCTTTGGTCTGGGCCTTTCGGTCTTTGGCAGCCAGCTGGCCTTTGATGGTGCCGTGTGCCACATCTTTAACCACGCTTTCGCCAAGACGCTGTTCTTCCTGATCGCCGGTTCGTTCTCCTTTACGCTCGGCACGCGTATGCTGCCCAAGCTTCGCGGCATCGTAAAGAAGTACCCGATCTCGGGCGTGGGCTTTGGTGTCGCGGCACTCGCCATTGCCGGCGTGCCGCCCATGAACACGTTCTTCTCGAAGTTCCAGATCATCGCCGGCGGCTTCTCTGTGGGTGCCGGCAACGTAGCGATCCTGGTGCTCGTGTGCATCATGGTTGCCGAAACCGTCGCCACCTTTGCCTGGTTCCTCAAGTGGATGGGCTATTGCCTGCCCGGCGAGCCGAGCGAAGAGGTTGCTGCGGGAGCCCCGCTTCCCCGCGCGATGGCGTTCGTGTTCATCGTGCTCATCATCATGGTCATTGTCAGCGGCCCGCTTTCGGCCAGCTGGATCGGTTAGGAGGTAGAACGACATGGGTTATTCGATCGTCAACATCCTTGGCGGCCTTCTGATCGTCACGTCCACCATGGTGGTCGTCTCCAAGAACATCAAGCACGCCATCCGCTGGTATGCGGTGCAGTCGCTGGTGCTCGTGGGACTGCTCGCCACGCTCGGTGCCACCACCGGTGCGCAGGAGCTGCTTATGTGGGCTGGATCTGCCTTTATCACCAAGGTCGTCCTGGTCCCTTATATCCTCAACCGCGCATACAAGAAGATGGGCGAGCCGAGTGACGCATCACTCAAGGCCGGCCTTAAGCCCGCGTGGGCCATCTGCATCATCGCCGTGGAGGTCGCGATCTGCTTTGCCGTCGTGACGCAGATCAGCCTGCCCACGGCCGAGGTCGCAACGCCTGCGCTCGCCATTAGCTTCGCTCACTTCTTTGTGGGCCTCACCTGCATCATTTCGCAGCGCAACATCATGAAGCAGATCTTTGGATACTGCCTTATGGAAAACGGCAGCCATGTGACGCTCGCGCTTTTGGCCCCCACCGCCCCCGAGATCATCGAGATCGGTATCGCCACCGACGCCATCTTTGCCGTCATCATCATGTCCATCGTCGTGCGTCGCATTTGGGACGACTCCCACTCGCTCGATGCGCGCGACCTGTCCGAGCTGAGGGGGTAGTCCATGGAAACGTTGATTCTCGCCCTGCTCGCGACTCCTTTGGTGTTTTCGCTGGTCATGGCGTTTTTGCCCAAGAACACGTCCTATAACGTGTTTGCCGGTCTCAACCTGGTCTCCGTCGCAGCCGTCCTGGTGCTGTCGATTATGACGGCCGGTGACGTCCTTATGAGCGGCGACGCCGCGAGCGCTCTTGGCCTGTGGTTTCACCTCGATTCGCTGGGCGCCATCTTTGTGCTGCTCATCGGCTTTATCGGTTTTCTTACGGGGCTGTTCTCGCTGCCTTATGTAAAGGCCGATATCGAGGAGGGCTCCATGCCCGCCGAGCGCGCCAAGCAGTATTTTGCGCTGTTTAGCCTGTTCGTGTTCACCATGCTGCTCGCGTGCCTGTCCAACAACATGATCCTCACGTGGGCCGCCGTGGAGGCAACCACGCTTTCCACCGTGTTCCTCGTGGGTATCTACAAGAACAAGACGGCCCTCGAGGCTTCTTGGAAGTATGCGATGGTCTGCACCGCCGGCGTGGCCTTTGGCCTGTTCGGTACGCTGCTGATCTACGCCAACGCCGCCGACGTGATTCCCAACGCCCACGAGGCCGCATTCCTGTCGTGCGTGCTGCCGTATGCCGACCAGTTCGACCCGACGCTCATGCGCCTCGCCTTTGCGTTTGTCGTGATTGGCTTTGGCACCAAGGCCGGCCTGTTCCCCATGCACACTTGGCTGCCCGATGCCCACTCCCAGGCCCCGAGCCCTGTCTCGGCCCTGCTCTCGGGCGTGCTGCTTAAGTGCGCCATGCTTGTGATCATGCGCTTCTACGGCTTTACTATCCAGGCCGTGGGTGCCGAGTATCCGCAACTTTTGCTGCTGATCGTCGGCACGCTGTCCATTTTGGTGGCGGCACTCTCGATGTTTCGCCAGGACGACCTCAAGCGCCGCTTTGCGTATTCGTCTGTGGAGAACGTGGGCGTTATCGCCCTGTGCCTGGGTATCGGTGGTCCGCTGGGTATCGCCGCGGCCCTGCTGCACTGCGTGTTCCACGGCTTTACCAAGACGCTTGCCTTCTGCGTTTCCGGCAACATCCAGCACGCCTTTGGCACGCGTAGCCTGGCCAAGATCCAGGGCGTCGTCGAGGTTGCACCCGCAACCGCCGCACTCGCCATCCTGGCGCTGCTCGGCCTTGCCGCTTTCCCGCCCTTTGGCATGTTTATCTCCGAGTTCCTGACTTTTGTCGCCGGTGTTACCGCCGGCCCCATGTGGCTGGTCGTCGTGGTCGCCCTCGGTCTTACCGTGGCCATCTCCGCGCTCACCCGTATCGCGCTCAAGTCGGTATTCGGCCATGCGCCCCAGGGCATGGGCAAGCATGAGGCCCCGGCGCTCATGCTTATCCCCGAAATCATCTTGGCTGTCATGATCTTGTGGTTTGGCATCGCCACCCCGCTGCCTCTCGTGCACGGTGTGGAGACCGCGACCGGCATCGTGCTCGAGCAGAGCACCGAGGAACTTCACGCGACGCCGATGTACCGCGCTGTGTTCGGTACCGAGACCGCTCAGAGCGAGGTGGAGTAACGAATGATTGAAACTGAGAACAAGGTGTATGCCCGTCGCTGCGAGAGCCATGTCGAGGCCCTGCGCCGCGCCGTTCCGGGCTGCATCGAGAAGGTCGAGTGGCAGTGCGAGGACCAGCTGACGATTACCGTCAAGCAGGACAAGCTGCCCGAGGCCGTCCACTACCTGTATTACGAGCGCTACGGTTGGATTCCCGTGATCATCGGCAACGATGAACGCAGTCTGTGCGGCCGTTACGCCGTGTACTACGTCATCTCCATGGAGGGGGAGGACCCCGGCTGGGTGACCGTGCGCACCGAGGTCGATCCCGCCAAGATGACGTTCCCGTCCGTGACGCCGTTCGTCCCCGCCTGCGTGTGGGGCGAGCGCGAGCTTCGCGACATGTTCGGCCTGATCCCCGAGGGCCTGCCCGATCGTCGTCGCCTGGTGCTTCCCGATGACTGGCCCAGCGGCCTGTACCCGCTGCGCAAGGACTCCATGGACTACCGCTTCCGTCCCGCTCCCGCGAGCGACATGGAAAACTACGAGTTCTTGGCCGATACCAAGGGCAAGGAGACGACGCTCGTCCCCATGGGCCCGTTGCACATTACCTCCGACGAGCCCGGCCACTTCCGCCTGTTCGTTGAGGGCGAGACGATCGTGGACGCCGACTACCGTCTGTTCTACGTGCACCGCGGCATGGAGAAGGTCGCCGAGACGCGCCTGAACTATGACGCCGTGACGTTCCTCGCCGACCGCATCTGCGGCATCTGCGGCTGCGCCCACTCGGTGGCCTATGCCGAGGCCGTCGAGCGCGCCCAGGGCATCCGTGTCCCGCCGCGCGCCCAGTACATCCGCGCCATCATGCTCGAGGTTGAGCGCCTGCACTCGCATCTGCTCAACATTGGCCTGGCGTCGCACTACACGGGCTTCGACTCCGGCTTCCAGCAGTTCTTCCGCGTCCGCGAGAAGTCCATGGACCTGGCCGAGAAGCTCTCCGGTCACCGTAAGACCTACGGTCTCAACGTGATCGGCGGCGTGCGTCGCGACATTTTGGCCGAGCAGAAGCTCTCCACGCTCACGACCATCCACCAGCTGCGCTCCGAGGTTCAGGAGCTCGTCGACGTCTTGCTCTCCACGCCCAACTTTATTGAGCGTACGAGTGGCATTGGCATCTTGGACCGCAAGATCGCACGCGACTTCTCGCCGGTCGGCCCGCTTATGCGTGGCTCGGGCTATGCCCGCGACGTGCGTTTTGACCATCCCTTCGACGGCTACGCCGATCCGGACGTCCAAAAGATGCACGCCGCCACGGCCGACACCTGCGATGCCTTCGGCCGTACCGCCGTTCGCATCCAGGAGGTCTACGATTCGATCGACATGATCGAGACCATGCTCGAGAACTGCCCGTCGGGCCCCATCCTCACCACGGATTGGGAGTACACCCCGCACAAGTACGCCATCGGCGCCACCGAGGCGCCGCGCGGCGAGGACGTGCACTGGGCGATGCTCGGCAACAACCAGAAGTGCTACCGCTGGCGCGCCAAGGCCGCCACGTACAGCAACTGGCCGGTCCTGCGCTACATGTTCCGCGGCAACACCGTGGGCGACGCGGCGCTGATCGTCGGTTCGCTCGACCCGTGCTACTCCTGCACCGACCGCGTGACGGTGACCGATGTCGCCGCCAAGCGCGACCACGTGCTCGACAAGGAGCAGTTCGAGAACGTCTGGCGCGACAAGTCGCCGCTTGCGGGCGAGGGCACCATGGCCGCTCCGCTCGATGAGGAGGCGCTCTAATATGCTGAAGCTTTGGAAAGTCAACGCCAAGGCCGGCGACGCGACGGTCAAGTACCCGTTTGCGCCGTTTCCCACCAACAAGGACATGCGCGGCAAGCCCGAGCACAACGCGGAGCTCTGCATCGCCTGCGGTGCCTGCGGCGTGGCGTGCCCGGCCGATGCCATTCGCATGGACACCGACCTTGCGGCCGATACCATCACCTGGTCGATTGACTACGGTCGCTGCATCTTCTGTGGCCGCTGTGAGGAAGCCTGCCCCATGGAGGCCATCAAGCTCACCGAGGAGTTTGAGCTGGCCGTCATGAGCAAGGACGACCTCACCAGCAAGAGCGTCTATACGCTCGAGCACTGCTCGCGTTGCGGTAAGCCGTTTGCCCCGCACAAGGAGATCGACTACGCCAAGCGCCTGCTGCAAAAGGCCGGCGGCATGGAGGCCATCCAGGCCGCCCGTACCGTTGGTATGTGCCAGGAGTGCAAGCGCGAGCTCGACGCCCTGCGCGCCGCCTCGGCCGTCAAGACCGGTAACGCGCGCGGCATGGCTGCCAACGAGACGCTTGTGTCCGGTGAGCCCCAGGGCCCCGGCATGGAGTATCTGGGCGGCCACGGTGTGAATCCGGAGTATGTCGACCGCGAGCTCAACCCCGATGCGCCCGAGATCCCCGCTGGACCTGCACCGGTCGAGGGCGTCATCATGGATTTTGAAACGAAGGAGGAGTAACCATGGCCGAACCCACGCTTTTGCCCGAGCGGCTCCAGTACCGCCCGACCAAGATCGAGCTCGACGAGAGCATCGAGAAGGCCAAGGCGACCCTTCTTAAGAAGATCAAGCGCTCGGTGTACGTCTACCGTGTTGACTGCGGCGGCTGCAACGGCTGCGAGATCGAGATCTTCGGTTCCATCACGCCCGTCTTCGACGTCGAGCGCTTTGGCATCAAGGTCGTGCCCTCGCCCCGTCACGCCGATGTGCTGCTGTACACCGGCGCCGTGACGCGCGCCATGCGCATGCCGGCGCTGCGCGCCTTTGAGGCCGCACCCGATCCCAAGATCGTGGTGTCCTATGGCGCGTGCGGCTGCACCGGCGGCATCTTCTACGACAACTACTGCGTCTGGGGCGGCACGGACAAGATTCTGCCGGTCGATGTCTACATCCCCGGCTGCCCGCCCAGCCCCGCGCAGACCGTCTACGGCTTTGCCATGGCACTTGGCCTGCTGGACCAAAAGCTCCATGCCGAGACCACGGTGGAGGCCGCTGGCGAGCAGGCCGATATCCTGCACCCCGGCGTGCCGTACAAGCTGCGTGTTGCCATCGAGCGCGAAGCTCGCGCCATGAGCGGTTACCGTTATGGCCGCGACCTGGCCAACGAGTTTATGGATACGCTCGAGGGTGCGCCCAAGGGCGATATCCGCGGTGCCATGGCGCTGCTCATCGACAAGCAGGACGATCCGCGCCGCGTCGAGGTGTACTCGGCGCTGCAGGATCTGGTGCTGGCCGGAGGTCGCTAGATGGAACTCACGGACCGCTCTGGTTACTTTGCGGGCCCCGGCATGCTCGGCGGCTCCTTTGGCGATGCCTCGCGCGCAAGCGACGAGGCCGCCGAGGGCGTCGTCGACCCCTCCCTGGGCCATGCGCCCGACCAGGTGGTCTTTTACGAGCTCACGCGTAAGTTTGTGGAGACCGAGGAAGACGTTCCCCAGGAGGCCTGCGACGTGCTGTACTACACGCTCGCCGTGGGCCACCACACCGGCGTGCTCGACTGCTTTGAGCCGCGCCTGTCGGTGCCGGTGAACGTCTTCTGTTCGCTCGTCGACGCGCTGCCGGAGGGGGAGGCCAAGACCAAGTTTGAGGCCATCCGCTCCTTTGGTGAGTGCCAGCTCGACAAGGCGGCGGTGCCGTCGCTGCTCGAGGCCTGCGATGCGCTGCTCGACGAGCGCGGTTTTCGCGGGTCGGCCAAGGCCGGCATCTCGGTGTTCGACGACGACTTTGGCTTGCATGCCCAGCAGGTCGCGTTTCTGATGAAGTTTCGCGATCTGGTGGAGCGCGTGCGCGATGTGTCGGGCGTGTATCTGACGGGGAAGTTGCAGTAATGGGTTGCGTTGTGGATGGACGTGTGAACGGCGCCCCGTTTGCGGGCATCGTGCTCACGGCGGGAAGCGTGCTGCGTGCCGACGATGCCGCCGGCCCCGTGCTCTCCAAAAAGATGGAGGACGCGCCGCTTGCCGGCTGGTATACCATCGATGGCGGTCAGACACCCGAGGACGACATCATCGAGGTCAAGCGCGAGCGTCCGCCGCGTCTGGTCTTGGTCGATGCTGCCGACATGGCGCTGCCCGTCGGGTCCATCCGTTTGCTCGACAAGCGCGATGTGGCCCGCAAGTCGATGTTCACCACGCATTCGCTTCCTTTGTCGATTCTGATCGAAGAGATTGAGCAATCGTGCGATGATATCGTCTTCGTCGGGATTCAGCCGGGCGACACGGAGTTCTACAACCCCATGTCCCCGGAAGTCTTTGACGCCGTCGACGCCGTGTACGACGCCGTGGCCGCCAACGACTTTTCCCACTTTGTCCGCTTGGGGCAAGAGCAGTAGGAGCACTTGTTCCATTTTGTTAGGAAAGAAGTGATTGACATGGCAGATTCCAAGGTGGAGTATCCCGCTCCCGATTGCCTGGCGCCCGCCGCGATCGAGGCCAAGACCGAGGCCGCCGGCGTGACCAAGGCCAACCTGCCGGTCGCTAAGGCCTTTCTGTTGGCAATGTTCGCCGGTGCGTTCATTGCCTTCGGCGGTCTGTTCTTTACGGTGTTTTTGAGCGACAACACGCTGGGCTGGGGTGCCCAGCGCGTCGTGGGCGGCCTGTGCTTTTGCCTGGGCCTGGTGCTGGTACTGGTGTGCGGCGCCGAGCTGTTTACTGGCAATTCGCTTATGGTCTGTGCGCTCAAGAGCAAAAAGATCACCCTGGCTCAGATGCTCAAGGCCTGGGTCGTCGTGTGGGTCGGCAATTTTGTCGGCGCCCTGTTCATCGTCTTTTTGGTGTACATGGCCGGCATTTACAAGCTCAACGGCGAGGCGGTCGCCAATTCCATGGTGAGCGTCGCCGCCGGCAAGGTGACGATCGACTGGGTGACGATCTTCTTCCGCGGCATCCTGTGCAACATCTTTGTGTGCCTGGCCGTGTGGATTGGTACCGCCGGCAAGACCGTGGTCGATAAGGTTGTGGGCATTCTGCTGCCCATCGCCGCCTTTGTGGCCTGCGGTTTTGAGCACTGCGTTGCCAACATGTACTTTTTGCCCATGGGTGCCGTGATGCACGCGTGCGGCTATGGTGCTGACGTCGCCGGCGCCGATGCGCTCAACGCTGCGGGCATTGCGTTTAACCTGTCCGCCGCCACGCTGGGCAACATCGTGGGCGGCGCGGTTCTGGTCGCGCTCGGCTACTGGTTTATCTACGCCAAGAAGTCCGAGGCGTAAGGTGCCGTCTGTTTGACGTTGGGCCTCCCGCGGGGCGTTGCCGTGCGGGAGGTTTTTTTGGCCTGGGACTCGTTGCCGGGCTTTTGGCCTGTTGTGTTTGGCTGATGAAAGGGGTAATCGAGATGGCATCTGCTGTGAAGCGTAACGGTCGCGCCGTGGTGACTACATGCGGGGGATGCTATGCCGATTGCGCCTTTGCGGCACGCGTTGAGGTCGGTCGCGTGGTGGCCGAGCTGCCGGTTGTGGGGCATCCGTGCGCGGCGCGTGCCCTGTGCGCCCGCGGTCGGCATCGCCTGTCGATGCCGTTTGACGAGCGCGATCGCATTGTGCACCCCATGCGCCGACGAGCTGATGGCTCGGGGTTCGATGCGATTTCGTGGGACGAAGCGTTTGCCCAGATTGCCGAGCGTCTTTTGGGGATTGTTGACGAACGTGGCCCCCGTGCGCTGGGCATGACGCTCGGAGTGCCCTCGTTCGACCGCTACTGGGCATATCGCCTTATGCATGCGCTGGGCTCGCCCAACGTGTATGGTGCCGACGGTGCCTGCGAGGTAAGCCGTCTCACCGGCTGGGAGCACAGCCTGGGTTACAGCCCCGCCTCCGACCTGTCGCATACCGATTGCATCATGTATCTGGGGCGTTCCATCGTCGATTCGTCGACGATGGGGGCTGTTGATGCGCTCAACGATGCCCGTCGCCGTGGGGCGAAGATTATCGTGGTCGACCCCCGGCGCAGCGGCTCGGCCGCGCTTGCCGACCGCTGGCTGCGCGTGCGCCCGGGCTGCGACCTGGCCTTGCTGCTGGGCATTGCGCATGTCTTGATTGCCGAGGACCTGTATGACCACGAGTTTGTTGCCCGCTATACCACGGGCTTTGACGAGTTGGCGCAGGCGGCTCGTGCTTGGACGCCCGAGTGGGCCGAGTCGATGTGCGACGTGCCGGCCGCAGAGATTGTCGCCACGGCGCGCGATCTCGCTGTCGCCGCGCCTGCCGCTGTGGTGGATGCGGGCTTTCATGGTGGCATCGGTATCGCGTATGCCAATAGCACCCAGACCGCACGCGCTATCTGCCTGGTGGATGTACTGTTGGGCTGCATCGGACGCGCGGGCGGTGCCCTCAACCCGCCCGCACCGCTTGCGCTGGGCGACTTGGACCCCGCGCGTTTCGCGACGCCGTTAACGCCGCGTGGGCCCAAGCTGGGGTCCGAGCGCTATCCACTGGTCGATCCGGTGCGCGGCCTGTGCACGACCATTGGTCAGTCGATTCTGGCCGGCGATTTGCGCGGGCTCATCGTCTATGCCAGTAACCCCGGTGCGGGCTATGGCAATGCGCAGGCTTGGTTGGGTATTTTGCAACAGCTCGACTTGCTCGTGACGATTGATATTCGCTGGTCCGAGACAGCGCGCGCTTCTGACTTCGTGCTGCCCGATGTGACGTATCTGGAGGCCGACCGCGGCGTGGGAACGGTGATGGGCTTTAACGATGCGCGTGTGTTCTACCGCAACGCCGTGCTGCCCGCGCTGCATGACGACACGCGTCCCGGTCGGGAGATCTTTGCCGGTCTGGCGCAGGCGTGTGGCGCGGGCGAGTACTTCCAGTTTACGTCTGACGATCTGGCGGCTGCCCAGGTGGCGCCTTTTGGGATCAATCTGGACGAGCTCAAGGAGCGCGGCTGGGCCGACACGGGTGTTGCGTTGCCGTCGCGTACGGGCGAGCCGGCGATTCCCTTGGATGGCGGCAAAATTGCGCTGGCAAGCGACGTATGGGAACGAGCCGGTCTGGGTCGTGTGCCCAACTGGATCGCTCCCATGGTGGAGCCTGGCCCGGGGATGTTTCGCCTCATTAGCGGCAACCGTCCCTTTGAGTCGCATACCTCGCGAAGGCTTGCAGCCCAAGGTGCCGCTGAGGCTGGGTCGGACCTGGATGCCGTGCAGATGAATGCCGATGCTGCTGCGCACATGGGCATCGCCGACGGCGAGATCGTCGAACTCGTGAGCGATATGGGCCGCGACCGCGCGCGTGTGGAGACGACGCCGTATCTGCATCCGGCGTGCATCTTCACCTCGGCCGCCCCCGGTGGGCGTTCGTTTGACGCCGATGCCGGTGGCGCTCAAGGCTTGGGCGTGGGCCCGCTCGACCATACGCCGTTGCGTTGGGACCCGTTGACGGGTGCCGCGCTCACCCAGGAAAACGCCGTTCGCGTGGAAAAGATCGCGGCGCGCGGGGATAATGACGAGTAATTGACTCAGCTGATGTATTCGACTGATCCACGTTTCTTTTGAAAGGCCGCACATGAGCGATAGCCAGAACATGTCCGATGAGGTGCGCGCCCGCCTGCGCGCCATTCCTTCCGTCAACGAGCTGCTTGCCGAGTGGCCGGTGGTGAAGGCTGCGGGGGAGACCTGCGACGCGGTGGTGCATGCCGCCGTGACGGCTGAGCTCGACGAGGAGCGCGCCGCGATTCGTGCCGGTGCCGCCCCGCGTTCCAAGCGCGAGCTGGCCTCGGCCATCGAGTGGCGTGCGCATCGCTCCGCACTGCCGAGCCTGCGCCCCGCCGTCAACGCCACGGGTGTGGTCATCCATACCAATCTGGGCCGCGCCCCACTTGCGGAGTCGGCGGCAAAGGTCGTGGCCGAGGTTGCGCGCGGGTATAGCACGCTCGAGTACAGCGTCGACACCTGTTCGCGCGGGTCGCGCAAGGAGCACGCCGCGCAACTGATCCGCTCGCTCACCGGTGCCGAGGACGCGCTGGTCGTTAATAACAACGCCGCCGCTGTGCTGCTGGTGCTGGCGACCCATGCCGCAGGCAGGGAGGTCATCGTCAGCCGCGGCGAGCTTGTCGAGATCGGCGGCAGCTTCCGTATCCCCGATGTTATGGAGGCCTCGGGTGCCAAACTCGTCGAGGTCGGCGCCACCAACCGCACGCATTTGGGCGACTACGAGCGCGCCATCACGTCCGATACGGCGATGATCCTTAAGGTCCATCCTTCCAACTATCGCATCGAGGGTTTTCACGAGGAGGTGGGTTCTCGGGAGCTTGCGGCGCTTGCTCACAAGCATGGCCTGCTGTTCTACGAGGACCAGGGCTCGGGCGCGCTGTTGCCCGACGACATCTTGGTGCGCGGCGGCGAAGAAACCACGCCGGCTTCGGTTTCGGCGGGGCTCGATCTGGTGTCGTGCTCGGGCGATAAGCTGCTCGGTGCCGCACAGGCGGGCATTATCATGGGTCGTCGCGATCTGGTCCAGGCCTGTGGGTCGCATCCGCTTATGCGCGCCCTGCGCCCGGGCAAGTTGGCACTCACGGCGCTCGAGGCCACGCTGCGCATCTACATGGACGGCGACGACGTGGCCCATCGTGATATTCCGGTGCTCAGCATGCTTACGCTGCCGCAGGCCCATTTGGAACGACGTGCCCGCAAGCTGCGCGATCGTATGGTCTCCGGGCTCGATAAGGCCGGTTGCCCGTGCGCCGTTCAGGTGGAGATCGTCGAGGAATCGTCGACGCCCGGTGGCGGCTCGCTGCCTACCGTGGAGCTGCCCACGATGTGCGTTGCCGTGCGTCTTGTTGACGAGCGCCTGACGGTCGATGCGCTCAAGCGCTCTCTTGTCCAGGACTTCGACACGCCGGTCGTCACGCGAACCTCGCACGATCGCATTTTGTTTGACGTCCGTACGCTCGTGGGCGATCGCGATATCGAGACGGCGGCATCGACGCTCGTCGCGTGCGTTGAGAAGGCGATTGTTCGATGAGTGAGGTTCAAGCGCTGGTGGAGTGCTCCGTTATCGTTGGCACGGCGGGTCACGTCGACCACGGTAAGTCGGCACTGATTGAGGCGCTGACCGGCAAGAATCCCGATCGCCTGGAGGTCGAGCGTCGCAGGGGCATGACGGTGGAGCTGGGCTTTGGCGAGCTGGCGCTGCCGAGTGGCAAGATCGTTGGCCTGGTCGACGTGCCAGGCCATGCGCATTACTTGCGCGCCATGGTGCAGGGCGCCACGGGTATCGACGTGGCCGTGCTGGTGGTTTCGGCCGTGGAGGGCGTGATGCCGCAGACCCGCGAGCACGTGCATGTGCTGGAGCTGCTGGGCGTCACGCACATGGTGGTCGCGCTGACGATGTGCGACCTGGCCGATAGCGAAATGATTGAGCTGGCCGAGCTCGACGTGGACGATTTTCTTTCGGATACCGTGTTTGCCGACGCGCCGATCGTGCCCGTGTCGTCCAAGACCGGCGCGGGAATCGATGACCTGCTGGCTGCGCTCGACGAGCAGGTTGCCGCTTGCTGGGATGCCTGCCGTGCCCGTGCCGAGGCCACCGATGCCGCGCCGCGTCTGCCCATCGACCGCTGCTTTACGATCAAGGGCGCAGGTACCGTGGTGACGGGAACGTTGCACGATGCGCCGGTTGCGGTGGGCGACGAGCTGATGGCTTTGCCGTCGCGTACGGTCTGTCGCGTGCGCGGGATTCAGGTGCATGGCGATACGCAGCGGGCGTTGCCCGGCCAGCGTGTGGCGCTCAACTTGGTGGGCGATGCTGTCGCCGCGCTCGATCGCGGTGAGATGCTCGGCGTGCCGGGCCGCTTTGGCCAGTCGATGCGCTTTATGATGACGTTTACGTATTTGGGCCGCGAGGGCGCCAAGCCGCGCGTGCTCGAGTCGGGCGCGCGCGTGCATGTGATGGCGGGTACGGCCGAGGTTGTCGGTCGCATCATGCTTTTGGAGGGCGAGGCCCCCATGGCGGTGGGCGAGACCCGTACCGTACAGGTGCGCTTGGAGGAGCCGCTGCCGCTGCGAGCCGGAGACCATGCCGTGGTGCTGTCCTATTCGCCCGTGATGCTTATTGGCGGCGGGCGCGTGCTGCTTTCGCGCTGCCGTCGCTCGCGCGAGCTTTCTGCCGGCGAGCGCGCACTGTTTGCGGCGCTCGAGTCCGGCGATATCGCGGGCGGTGTGGGCGCTTGGCTGGCGCTGCAGATGCTGCCGGTTATGGCGGTTGATGTTGCCGTGGCTTTGGATCTTGGTGTCGGCGAGGTCGATGCCGCACTGCGCGGGTTGGTGGCGCAGGGCTCCGTTCGCAAGCTTGCCGCGGGCGATGCGGACCTCTTGGCGGACGCCGCGGTGCTCGACGGCGCGATGGATGCCCTGGCGGCGACCCTGTCAGCCATGCATGCGGCGGCTCCCAAGGAGACGGGCTTTACGCCCGGCGCCGTTGCCCATGCTGCGTGGCCTGCCGCTGATGATACGGTTGCCGCAGCCCTGATTTCCGAGGGCTGCTCGCGCGGCGTGTGCGCCGCCGAGGGCGCCGAGGTATTCGATCCGCATTCGGCCGCCGCGGCGGCACGCGTGGTGCGAGAGGCTTGCGAGCGCATCGTTTCCTTGCTGGACGAAGCTGGCCTCGATGCGCCGATGTTGCCCGAGGTGGGCGAGCAGTTGCAGCTCGATCGCGACACCATGACGCGTGCCCTGCGCGAGCTTTCGCTCAACCGTTCCATCGTGAAGGTCGAGCGCGACGTTGCCCTGTCCGCTGCCGCCGAGGCCCATGCGCGCGAGCTCGTTGCCGCCGCTATCGCCGATGCCGGTGGCGCTGCCACCACGAGTGTGTTGCGCGAAGCCCTGGGTGTGTCGCGCAAGCGTGCCATCAGCATCTTGGAGCACCTGGATGCCGTGCGCTTTACGGTGCTCGACAAGGAAGCCGGCGGCCTGCGCTCCCTGCGCTAGGTTGGCTGCTCGGTTTGGTAAAATACCGGCGCACTTGGGAACGGATGGGCTCCGGTGGGCTCCGCGGTCCTCAAAACCGTTGCGAGGCGTGCAAAACGTCTTGGATGTGTTCGATTCACATACGTTCCCGCCATACACTACCAGCGCTTTTGTGCTCGCGGTCTTGCTGCGTGCCGCAAAGGCGCTGTTTTGTTTTTGCACGAGCTTTTTGTAGCGCCGCTATTTCGGCGGCTGTATTTAGCTTCGTGCACCGGGTTTCGAGCATGCCGATGGAGGTGTTTTGCCGTATGACTACCGTAAGACGTGCCGATCTTTCTTGTGTCGTCCAGGCGGGCGGGCTGTCCTCGCGCATGGGCTGCGATAAGGCACGCATGGCGTTTTGCGGCGAGCCGCTCATCGAGCGCGTGCTGGGTCGGCTGGCGCCAGTTGCCGGCGAGTTGGTCGTGACGACTTCGCGTCCCAGCGAACTTGCCTACCTTGAGGAGCACATGTTTGGCGGCCTGGTGCCGCGTGTGGTGGCGGATCTTGAAGGGTCGGCGGGCGCCATGCGCGGCATCGCGAGCTCGTTGGCTGCGGCTCGGCTGCCTCTCGTGGCGATCGTTGCCTGCGATATGCCGTTTGTCTCGCCGGAACTCATCGGCGCGCTTGCCGATCGTGTTGAGGCCGAGGCGCTTGACGTGTGCGTGCCGCGCGAGGAGCGGGGAATTGAGCCGCTTTGCGCCGTCTGGCGCCGTGACGCGTGCGCGCCGGTTGCCCAAGAGCTGCTCGCCTGCGACCGCCAGCGCATTCGCTGCCTGATCAATCGCGTTCAGGCCGGTTATATGGATGAGTCGCAGATCGTTAAGGCCGCGGGCTCCACGCTCTGCTTCGAAAACGTCAATACACCCGAAGAGTTTGCGGCAGCCGAGCTGCTTGCCTAGACGATTGGAGTTGCCATGTCTCACGATATTTGTCCCGACACGGGAGAACCTTGCACTTGCGACGGGTCCGAACCCTGTACCTGCGGCTGCGGAGGCTGCGGGCATACCGCGGAAGAGGAAGCGACCGCCGCGGCGTATCGTGAGGCACACCGCGAAGGCCCGTCCGGTGATGCCCTCGACCACGAACGCAAGATCATCGTATCGTTCGACAGCACGTTCGATGTGATGGAATGCGAGCAGCTGTGCCTTGCCGCCGGTGTTCCCGGGCGCATCATGCCGCTGCCCGGCTCCATCACCGCCGGCTGCGGACTGTGCTGGGCCATGCCGTTCTCGGGCGATGCCCTCGCCGCCTTCCGCGCCGCCACCGAAGGCCGCATAACTCCCGCCGACTACCATCAGCTCGTCCTTTAACCACCAACACCACCACATTGGGGACAGGCCCCTTTGCGGTGGTTTCGAAACGCGCGAGAAACAGCTTCGAAACACGCAATTTGTACGTCAGCTGTTCAAAAACGCTTCTACCTGCATCGTAATCAAAACGAAACATCCGCCCGCGGTCTTATTCGTAACTTTGCCGCAACAGTGCGATATTATCCATACTCGATAAAGCTCGGGGCGCATGGGGCGCCTCGAACGACACTTTTCTTTTCCATCAATTGGAGGAAGCATGAGCTACACGCAGAAAGTTCTCGACGAGCTCAAGGCCCGCTATCCCGAGCAGCCTGAGTTCATCCAGGCCGCGACCGAGATCCTCGGCACCATCCAGCCGGCGCTCGACGCCCATCCCGAGTACGAGGAGGCCGCCCTGCTTGAGCGCCTCGTCGAGCCCGAGCGCATCGTTATGTTCCGTGTCCCCTGGGTCGATGACCAGGGCAAGGTCCAGGTCAACCGCGGCTATCGTGTCGAGTTCAACTCTGCCATTGGACCCTACAAGGGCGGTCTGCGCTTTAACCCGACGGTCACCCTGGGTATGCTCAAGTTCCTGGGCTTGGAGCAGATCCTCAAGAACAGCCTGACCACCCTTCCCATGGGCGGCGGCAAGGGCGGCTCCGACTTTGACCCCAAGGGCAAGTCCAACAACGAGATCATGCACTTCTGCCAGTCCTTCATGACCGAGCTCTATCGCCATATTGGCCCCAATACCGACGTTCCCGCCGGCGACCTGGGCGTTGGCGGCCGCGAGGTTGCCTACATGTTCGGTCAGTACAAGCGCCTGACCAACGAGTGGACCGGCGTCCTTACCGGCAAGGGCCTCTCCTTTGGCGGCTCGCTCGCCCGTACCGAGGCCACCGGCTACGGTCTGGTCTACTTTGTGGACGAGTACCTCAAGAGCCGCGGCGAGTCCTTCGAGGGCAAGAACGTCGTCGTTCACGGCTCCGGTAACGTCGCCATCTACGCGGTCCAGAAGGTCGCCCAGCTCGGCGGCAAGGTGCTGGCCTGCTCCGACACCCACGGCTGGGTCGAGGACCCCGACGGCATCGACTACACCGTGCTCGAGCATGTCTATAACAAGAAGCGCTCTGGCCACGACAAGGGCGTCACGCTCGCTATGTACGTCGACGAGAAGCCCAATGCCACGTGGCACGAGGGCGACGGCCGTGGCGTGTGGCAGCTTCCCTGCGACATCGCGCTGCCCTGCGCTCGCGAGAACACGCTGCTGCTCGAGGACGCCCAGGCGCTCGTCGCCAACGGCTGCAAGGTGGTCGGCGAGGGCGCGAACATGCCCACGACCATCGAGGCCACGACCTACTTCCAGGAGAACGGCGTCGCCTTTATGCCCGGCAAGGCTGCCAACGCCGGTGGCGTGCTCGTGTCCGGCCTGGAGATGAGCCAGAACGCCGAGCACCTGTCCTGGACCTTCGAGGAGGTCGACGGCAAGCTCGAGCAGCTCATGCGCGGCATGTTCCACAACGTGGACGACACCGCCAAGGAGTACGGCGAGGAGGGCAACTTCGTCATGGGCGCCAACATCGCCGGCTTCCTGAAGGTCGCCGACGCCATGCTCGCCCAGGGCGTCTGCTAAATTGTCGCTCGACATAGCATCGCAGAAGGCTCCCAGTCATCTTGGCTGGGAGCCTTTTTTGATCCGCATGCGACGGAGGAAAACGGTTCATTTTGTCCCGACACGAGCTGTGCCCCCTCGTTTGGTACACTTAAAGGTACTGGACAAGTGGAGAGATGGGGGAGAACGTGCTCAAGTTCGGTACCTACGTCCGTGTTGGAAACGCGGCCGAAGCCTATGAGCTCTTGCAGAAGAACCGCAACAACAAGATTGTGGGCGGCGGCATCTGGATGCGCCTGGGTTCGCGTCGTGTGGCGACGGCGATTGACCTTTCGGCCTGCGGACTCGATCATATCGAGGAGACCGAGACCGAGTTTCGCATCGGTGCCATGTGCACCCTGCGCCAGCTCGAGCGTCATGCCGGGCTCAACGCGCTTGTCAATAATGTCTTTGAGTTCGCCGTCCACGACATCGTGGGCGTGCAGCTGCGCAACACCGCCACGGTGGGCGGCAGCATCTACGGCCGCTTTGGCTTCTCGGACGTTCTCTCCGCCTTTCTCGCGCTCGATTCCTATGTTGAGCTGACGGGCGCCGGTCGCGTGCCGCTCGCGGAGTTCGTGGATATGGGCTATGTGCGCGACGTGATCGAGCACGTCGTGGTCGTCAAGCATGATTACCGCGCGAGCTACGAGGCCGTGCGCAAGGCCGCGACCGACTTCCCCTCGCTGAACGTCACCGCCGCCTGGTGGGACAACACCTGGCACGTCACCGTGGGCGCCCGCCCGCTGCGCGCGACTCTGCTGCAGGGCGAGGCGTGCGGCCTGGTGAACGAGCATCCTTCCGAGGACGAGCTTCGCGCCCTGGCCGCATCCGTGCGCTCGCTGAGCTACGGCACCAACCTGTGGGGCTCGGCCGACTACCGCCGCCGCATCTCGGCCCCGCTGGCGATTCAGGCTGTGCGTCGCGCCGCCGGCATCGAGCTTTCGGCCGCGCTTGCCCGCGAGCTCGAGACCGTGCAGATCCCTAAGTTTGCCACGGACGAGTATTCCTGCCGCCGCGTGCCCGGCGTCGATTCTAGCGAGGTGCGCTAATGGCTGCCAAACTCATCGATCTTTCCTTTACGCTCAACGGCCGCAAGGTCAAGGTTCAGATTGCCCCCGACACCATGCTCTTTTCGCTTTTGCGTGAGCAGGGTTGCGCGTCGGTGCGCTGCGCCTGCGAAACCACCAACTGCGGTCTGTGCACGGTGTGGCTCGACGGCGACCCGGTGCTGAGCTGCTCGGTTCCCGCCGCGCGCGTCGAGGGCCGCTCCGTCACCACGCTCGAGGGCCTCAAGGCCGAGTCCGAGGCGCTTGCCCGCGCTATGGCCGCCGAAGGCGCCGAGCAGTGCGGTTTTTGCGCCCCCGGCCTCATCATGAACGTGCTGGCGCTCGCCCGCGCCGCCAAGGAGGACCCGAGCCTCGTCGCCACGCGCGAGGAGCTCTCGCGCCAGCTGGCCGGCAACCTCTGCCGCTGCAGCGGCTACGAGAGCCAGCTGCGCGCCATCGTCCGCTTCCTCAACGAGTCCGGCGTGCAGGTGGGCTTTGAGATGCCCGAGCTGCCGGTCAACGACACCAGCTGCGACGGCGTCGCGTACAAGCAGATCACCCATAAGCAGCCCAAGAAGGACTCGAAGGCGCTGCTCGAGGGTCGTCCCGTCTACACGGGCGATATGGTGCCCGCCGGCGCTCTGATCGTCAAGCTAAAGCGCAGCCCGTACGCCCGCGCCAAGATCCGCTCCATCGATACGTCGCGCGCCCTGAAAGTGCCCGGCGTCGTGGGCGTCTACACCTATGAGGACGTGCCCAAGCGCCGCTTTACCATCGCCGGCCAGAGCTATCCGCAGCCGAGTCCCTATGACCGCTTGATCCTCGAGAATCTCGTCCGTTACCAAAACGAAGAGGTGGCAATCGTCGCCGCCGAGACCGAGGAGGCTGCCGACAAGGCGCTCAAGCTCATCAAGGTAGACTATGAGGTGCTCGAGCCGCTGCTCGACTTTACCAAGGCACTCGATAACGACATCCTGGTCCACCCCGAGGGCGACGTGACCTTTATGTTCCCACAGGGCGGGGATGTCTCGCGCAACCTGGTGTGCAGCGGTACCAGCGATTATGGCGACCTGGACGAGGCCTTCGCCCAGAGCGACATCGTCTTTGAGCGCACCTACACCAGCCAGGCCACGCAGACCGCGCCCATGGAGACCTTCCGCGCCTTCGCGACGACCGACGCGTTTGGGCGCATCTCCGTGACCACCTCGACGCAGGTGCCCTTCCACGTGCGCCGCATGGTCGCGCAGTCGCTCGACATTCCGCAGTCGCAGGTGCAGGTCATTAAGCCGCGCATCGGCGGCGGCTTTGGCTCCAAGCAGACGGGCTGCTGCGAGATCTTCGTGGCGTTCGTCACCCAGCAGACTGGCCGTCCGAGCTACTGCTGCTACACCCGCGAGGAGACCATCACCGCGGGCAACTCGCGCCACCAGATGCAGATGACCGTCAAGTTGGGCGCCATGAACGACGGCACCATCACGGCCATCGACCTGCACACGCTGTCCAACGCCGGAGCGTACGGCGAGCACGCCACCACGACGATCGGCCTTTCGGGCCACAAGAGCCTGCCGATTTACAACCATGTGAAGGCGAGCCGCTTTAGCTGGGACGCCGTCTACACCAACACCAACCGCGGCGGCGCGTATCGCGGCTACGGTGCCACCCAGGGCCAGTTTGCCGTGGAGAGCGCCGTCAACGAGCTCGCCGACATGCTGCACATGGACCCCGCCGACCTGCGCCTTAAGAACATCGTGCGCGAGGGCGAGATCATGCCGCAGTACTACAACGAGAAGCTCAACGCCTGCGCGCTCGACCGCTGCCTGCTGCGCGCGATGGACATGATCGGCTGGCGCGACAAGCCGCTGGCCGTTGACCTGGGCGACCGTGTGCGTGCTCTGGGCTGTGCGCTCACCATGCAGGGCTCGGGCATTTCCAACGTGGATATCGCCGGCATCGACATGCGCCTGGAAGAGGACGGCTTCATTACCATCGGCACCGGCGCCACCGATAACGGCATGGGCGTCGACACGATCTTGGCGCAGATTGCCGCCGAGGAGCTGGGCGTGGAGAGCTCGCTGATCGTGGTGCGCGGCGTGGACACCGACGTGTCGCCGTTCGACGCCGGCTCGTACGCGAGCTCGGGTACGTACGTGACGGGCCTTGCCGCTAAGAACGCCGCGACCGAGCTGCGCGAGAAGATTTGCGCCAAGGCCGCCCAGATGTGGGACGTGGACGCCGCCGACGTGGTCTTCGATGGTCAGTACGTGCGCCTGTCCGACGAGCGTGCCGCGCGCGAGCAGAACCGCTACCTCACGCTGCGCGACTTTGCCAACCTGTGCGTCAAGAACATCGCGGGCGGCGACGCGCTCACCTCGCACGCCTCTGCCTGCCTGCCCGTTTCGCCTCCGCCGTTTATGGCCGGCATTGCCGAGGTCGAGGTCGACAAAGCCACCGGCAAGGTGACTGTGGTGGACTATGCGGCGGCCGTCGACTGCGGCACCGTGATCAACGAGGCGCTCGCGCGCGTTCAGGCCGAGGGCGGCATTGCCCAGGGTATCGGTCACGCACTTTACGAGATTGTCGAGCACGATGACCGCGGCCGTCTGCGCACCGGCAACTTTATGAGCTACAAGCTGCCCACGCGCCTGGATATCGGCAGCATCCGCGTGGCCTTTGAGCCGAGCTACGAGCCGACGGGCCCGTTTGGCGCCAAGTCGATCGGCGAGGTCGTCATCAACACGCCGCTCGCCGCCGTGGCATCGGCCGTGGCACACGCCACCGGCCATCAGGTACGCTCGCTGCCCATCACGCCCGAGAAGGCCCTGTTGGGGGAGTAGCGGGTCGGCGAACAAGTCGTAATTGGCGGGGTGGGGCAACTCGCCCCGCCTTTCGTACTCGTGGTGAGGTCGTGAGCCTGTAAAACGTGTGCGTGCGCTTGCCGTTCGTATCTGCTATCATTCCTAGTCTGTGCGCTCATGCGGGCGTGGCGGAATTGGTAGACGCGCCAGATTTAGGTTCTGGTGGGATTCCCGTGAAGGTTCGAGTCCTTTCGCCCGCACCAACGCATCTGCGTCGGCTTCGGCCGTCGCGACTCTTTGTTGCATAAAGGTACCAGCACCTCAGATAAGCTGGGCAGTATGAGGAGGAACGTGTTGAACATCACCGCTTCTGACGTCAAGGACGCCAAGCTCACCGCTACGGTCACCATCCCGGCCGCCGACGTCGACGCCGCGATCAAGAAGGCCTACAAGGACACCGCCAAGAAGTACCGCTTCCCGGGCTTCCGCGCCGGTAAGGCTCCCCGTCCGGTCATCGACTCTGCTCTTGGCGCCGAGGCTACCCTCGCTCAGGCCACCAACGACCTGATCGCTGCCAACGAGCCCGTCGTCCTCAACGAGCTGGACATCGTCCCCACCAAGAACGGTGACTACAAGGAGCTCGACCTCGCCAAGGATCACGAGGACTACACCTACACCGTCGAGTTCTCCCTGCGTCCCGCCGCTGAGCTCTCCTCCTTCGACGCTGTCGAGATCGAGATGCCCCCTGCGGAGGTCACCGAGTCCGAGATCAACAACCAGGTCGAGATGCTTCTCAACTACCGTGCCACCTTCGAGGACGTCGAGGGTCGCGCCGTCGAGGCCGAGGACTACGTTACCGTCGACCTCAAGGCCGTCGAGAACGCCGACAACTTTGCCGCCGAGGGCCGTATGCTCATCGCCGGTAGCGACAGCAACCCCGCCGAGTTCAACGAGGCTCTGATCGGCGCCAACGTTGACGACGTCAAGTCCGTCACCTGGACCGACGAGGCCGAGGAGGGCGAGGAGGCCGAGACCCACACCGTCGAGGTCACCGTCAAGGGCATCAAGGTCCGCAACACCCCCGAGCTCACCGACGAGCTCGTCAAGTCCGACTTTGGCTTTGACAGCATCGACGCTATGCGCGACGCCATCAAGATCGAGATCGAGCAGGACAAGGCTTCCCGCCTCCCGGCCGAGAAGGAGAACCGTTGCGTCTCCGCTCTCGCCGAGCGCCTGCAGCTCGACGAGATGGATGCCGACTACGAGCAGTCCGTCTTTGAGGAGCTTGGCCAGAACTTCCTGTCCAACCTCGCTGCCCGCGGCATGACGCTGGACACCTGGCTGCCCGCTTCCGGCCTGACCATGGAGCAGTTCATCGGCGACCTGCACAAGCAGGCCAACGACGTTGCCCGTGAGTCCCTGGCGCTCGACGCCCTCGCCCGTGAGCTCAAGATTGAGGTCACCGAGGACGACATCAACGCCGAGTTCGAGAAGGCCGGCGTCAAGGACGTCGAGGCTTCCAAGGCCGAGTTCATCGCCGATGGCCGCATGCCTGCCGTCCGTGAGTCTATCCGTCGCTCCAAGGCCGTCGACCACCTGGTCGAGAACGCCAAGGTGACCGAGGTCGACGAGACCGCCAAGGACGCCGAGTAATTCTCGCCACCTTGCCCGCGAGCGCATGTATGTGCCCGTGATGGGGTAAAGTTATAAGCCGGTTATCCGGTTGCTTCGTACGGTGCCAGCCAATGCATAGCATGCGGGCACCGTACGTTTGTCTAGAACCACTATTGGTCCGTAAGAGAAATGGAGATGCGTATGATCGCTAAGTTCGATTCCGCCCTCGTGCCATACGTTATCGAGCAGACGCCGCGCGGCGAGCGCAGCTACGATATCTATTCGCGCCTGCTCAACGACCGCATCATCTTCTTGGGCGAGGAGATTAACTCCGTCAGCGCCAACCTGGTCGTTGCCCAGCTGCTGCATCTTGAGAGCCAGGATGCCGAGAAGGATATCTCGCTCTACATCAATTCGCCCGGTGGCGAGGTTTACTCTGGCCTGGCGATTCTTGACACCATGAACTTCATCAAGCCGCAGGTCTCCACCATCTGCGTCGGTATGGCCGCGTCTATGGCTGCCGTGCTGCTTTCGGCCGGCGCCAAGGGCAAGCGCTTCTGCCTGCCGCACTCCAAGGTCATGATTCACCAGCCCAGCGGCGGTGCCCAGGGCCAGCAGACCGAGATTGAGATCGTGGCCGAGGAGATCAAGAAGACCCGCCGCGAGCTCAACCAGATCCTGTCCGACGCCTCGGGCCAGCCCATCGAGAAGGTCCAGGCCGATACCGAGCGCGACAACTACCTGACCGCTGCCGAGGCCCTCGACTACGGCCTGATCGACCGTATCGTCACCTCGCGCGATTTAGCCGCGAAGGACGCCTAGGATGGCAGGAAACATGCAGGACAACTTTGACGAGAACGGCAACCCCATCCGCTGCTCCTTCTGCGGAAAAGAGCAGGGCCAGGTCCGTCGCCTCGTAAAGGGCCCGACCAACATCTTTATCTGTGACGAGTGCGTCGCCGCCTGCTCCGAGATTCTGGAGGAGTCGCTGGCTTCGGACTTTATGGACGCTGCCCGCAACGGCAAGCTGCCGGGCTTCCTCAACGACCACGGCCAGGCTGCATCCCAGCCCGCCGCGGACCCCGAGACCGAGGGTTTTGAGCTCGAGGACGATCGCCAGGTCATCACGCACGTGCCGACGCCGCACGAGATCTATGACGAGCTTTCGGCCTATGTTATGGGTCAGGAGGACGCCAAGCGCGCCATGTCGGTGGCCGTGTACAACCACTATCGCCGCGTGATCGAGGGTGGCGCCGCGGTGTCTGCCTTTGACGGCGGCATGGGCTCGCAGTTCGACGACGATATGGACGAGGTGGAGCTCGCCAAGTCCAACATCCTGCTGCTCGGTCCCACCGGTACCGGCAAGACCCTGTTGGCCCAGACGCTCGCGCGCATCCTCGAGGTGCCGTTTGCCATCGCCGATGCCACCGCGCTTACCGAGGCAGGCTACGTTGGCGAGGACGTGGAGAACATCCTGCTCAAGCTTATCAATGCTGCCGATGGCGACATTGAGCGCGCTCAGGTTGGCATTATCTACGTGGACGAGATCGACAAGATCGCCCGCAAGGCCGAGAACCTCTCCATCACCCGCGATGTCTCGGGCGAGGGCGTTCAGCAGGCACTGCTTAAGATTCTTGAGGGCACGGTGGCCAGCGTTCCGCCCACCGGCGGCCGCAAGCACCCCCAGCAGGAGCTGCTGCAGATCGACACGACGAACATCCTGTTCATCTGCGGCGGTGCCTTTGTGGGTCTGGATAAGATCATTGCCGATCGAGTGGGCAACAAGGGCGTGGGCTTTAACTCCGAGATCGCCGGCCCCACCTCGGTCGACGAGAACGACCTGCTGCGCCAGGTGCTCCCGCAGGATCTCAACGCCTTTGGTATGATCCCCGAGTTTGTGGGACGCACGCCCGTCGTCACCCAGACGCAGGCGCTCGACGAGGACGACCTGGTGTCGATCCTGACCGAGCCCAAGAACGCCGTGGTGCGCCAGTACCGCAAGATGTTCCAGCTCGAGGATGTCGATCTTGAGTTTGAGGACGCGGCCCTGCACGAGATCGCCCGCATGGCGCTCGCCCGCAAGACCGGCGCCCGCGGCCTGCGCGCCATCTGCGAGGACGTGCTGCAGCAGACGATGTTCGACCTCCCCAGCGAGGAGGGCGTCGCCAAGGTCATCGTGACCGAAGCCTCCGTAAAGGGCACCGAACAGCCCCAGCGCATCTACGGGTAAACGAGCCAAATACGCGCTTCTAAATAGCCTCCGACCATTCGCGGTCGGAGGCTATTTTATATATACGCAATAACCCCAACTACCTGTGTTATTCTGTGTGTTTGTTTAAGCCTCAGCGAAGTCATATCAGACTGAAGTAATCGATACCTAAGGGGAGGAATGTAGGCCCGATTTTCGTAGATTCCGCACGAGCCGAAGACCACTTAATGTGGTCTTCGAGCGAGCCCAGGACTTGACCGAGCGAAAATCGGGCCTACATTCCTCCCCGATGGGCAAGGGAGAGATATATGGAAGAAATGCCCAAGAACTACGATCCGTCGACCAACGAGCCGGCGATCCTGCAGAAGTGGCTCGACGGCGGCTACTACAAGCGCCGCGAGGGCGTGGGCGACTGCACCGTCACCATTCCGCCTCCCAACGTGACCGGCAAGCTCCACATGGGTCACGCTACCGACGACTCCATCCAGGACGCCATCATCCGTATGGCCCGCATGCGCGGCAAGTCCACGCGCTGGGTGCTGGGCACCGATCACGCCGGTATCGCCACGCAGACCAAGGTCGACAAGAAGCTCAAGAGCGAGGGCATCAGCCGCCTGGAGATTGGCCGCGATAAGTTTGTCGACGCCTGCTGGGACTGGACCCACGAGTACGGCGGCATCATCGTCGAGCAGATCAAGCGCATGGGCTGCTCCGTCGACTTCGACAACGAGCGCTTCACCATGGACGAGGATTACGCCCAGGCCGTGCGTAAGGTCTTCTGCGACTGGTACCACGACGGCCTGATCTACCGTGGCAAGCGTATCGTCAACTGGTGCCCCAACTGCACCACCGCCATCTCGGACGACGAGGCCGAGTATAAGGACGAGAAGGGCCACCTGTGGCACCTGCGCTACCCGCTGACCGAGCCGGTCAACGGCCAGGACTACATCGTCGTCGCCACCACGCGCCCCGAGACCATGCTCGGCGACACGGGCGTAGCCGTCTCCCCGAAGGACCCCGAGAAGGCCGCCTTTGTGGGTAAGACCGTCAAGCTCCCCATCGTCGGCCGCGAGATCCCCATCTTTGAGGATTGGCACGTCGACGCCAACTTTGGCTCCGGCTTCGTCAAGGTCACCCCGGCCCACGACCCCAACGATTACGTCATGGGTCAGGCCCACGACCTGCCGCAGATCAATATCTTCGACGAGCACGCGGTGGTCGTCGAGGGCTACGGCGAGTTCACCGGCATGAACCGCGACGAGTGCCGCGAGGCCGTCATCAAGTGGTTCGACGAGCACGGCCTGCTCGACCACGTCGACGAGCACGACCACTCCGTCATGCACTGCTACCGTTGCGACTCCGCCCTGGAGCCGTGGCTGTCTGAACAGTGGTTTGTGGCCGTCGACAAGCTCAAGGGGCCGGCGCTGGACGCCGTCAACTCCGGCAAGGTCACCTTCCATCCCGCGCGCTGGACGCAGACCTACACCACCTGGATGGAGAACCTCAAGGACTGGTGCATTAGCCGCCAGCTGTGGTGGGGTCACCGCATTCCCGTGTTCTACTGCGAGGACTGCGGCTGGGAGGACGCCCTTACCGAGGACACCGACGTGTGCCCCAAGTGCGGCGGCCATCACGTCCATCAGGACGAGAACGTGCTGGACACCTGGTTCAGCTCGCAGCTGTGGACCTTCGCCACGCAGGGCTGGCCGCAAAAGCCGGAGCTGCTCGAGGGCCATCACCCCACGACGGCGCTCGTCACCGCTCGCGACATCATCGCGCTGTGGGTCGCCCGCATGGTCATGAGCTCGCTGTACTTCTTGGACGAGGTGCCGTTTAAGGACGTCGTCATCTACCCGACGATCCTGGCCAAGGACGGCAGCCGCATGTCCAAGTCCAAGGGCAACGGCGTTGACCCCATGGACCTCATTGGCATGTATGGCGCCGACGCCATGCGCTACAACCTGCTGACGCTGTGCACCAACAACCAGGATGTCAAGTTTGACGCGAACATCGACAAGAAGACTAAGCAGCTCATCGACAGCCCGCGCACCGAGCAGGCCAAGTCGTTTGTGACCAAGATCTGGAACGCCAGCCGCTTCCTGCTTATGAACATGGAGGGCTACACGCCCGGCGAGCCCGTCGTGGAGACGCCGGCAGACGCCTGGATGTTCAGCCGTCTGGCAAAGGCCGTGAAGATGGTTACCGAGGGTATCGAGAACTACACCTTTGGCGATATGGCTCGCGGCGTGCAGCAGTTCTTCTGGAACGAGGTCTGCGACTGGTACGTCGAGGTCACCAAGGCCCGCCTGAAGGGCGAGGGCCGTCTGCAGGCTCAGCGCAACCTGATCTTTGTGCTTGATACCTCCATTCGCCTGATGCACCCGCTCATGCCGTTTGTTACCGAGGAGATCTGGGACAACATGCCGGCGAGCGTGCTCGACCTGGACGCCGAGGATAACGCGAACCGCGCCGAGGCGCTCATGATCGCCAAGTGGCCGGAGCCTGCCGACTACGCCAAGTATGTTGACGAGGACGCCGAGCGCGCGTTTGAGCTGTGCCGCACCGTTGTGTCCGCCGCCCGCGCCACGCGTTCGCGTTATCGCTTGAGCCCCAAGGCCGAGCTCGACGTGGTCGTGCGCGCCGGCGCCGAGGACATCGAGAAGCTCGAGAGCCTGCGCTCGACCATCGAGCCGCTGGCGAACACCGCCTCTCTGGTCATGGGTACCGACGTTGAGAAGCCGGCAGCGAGCATCGCCGTGGTCGACAGCGGCGTCGAGGTCTTTGTGGTGCTCGAGGGCAAGGTTGACCTTTCGGCTGAGAAGGCACGCCTGGAGAAGGAGATCGCCGCGGCCCAGAAGGAGCTCGCCGGCTGCGAGAAGACCCTTGCCAACGAGGGCTTTGTGGCCAAGGCCGCGCCCGCGGTGGTCCAGAAGAAGAGGGACCGTGCAGCTGAGCTCAAGGAGATTCTGGCGGCGCTGACTGCTCAGGTTGCTGACTTCTCGTAAGGTTTACTCTGGGGCGCGTCCCGACGCTTTGCTCGCTACTGCGGACACCTATTCCGCCGTTCTAACGAACGGCGGCTGACTCGACGCTGCAAACGCCTCTGATGGCCAATCTGCCGTTCAACTTCGGGCGCATGGGCATAAGCCCTATGCGCCCTTGTTTCACGGCATCTTGGCTCATCAGAGGCGTTTTCGCTGACTATCCTCAACCTATACTGTTTTATTTTTCTATGAATGGCGGTTCTAAAAATGCCTAAGCGTTCCGGCTTGTATACCGTTCCTTTTGAGTTTGATTTGCTTTCGTTTAATGAGGCTGTGGGGCTTGCTGCCGACACGGGGCGGATTTCTGGGGATGCTGGTCCTTTGCTTGAGACGGTTGTCGATATGCTTGATGAGCTGGGGCGTCCGGACGAGTATTTTGATTGCATTCAGGTTGCCGGTACCAATGGCAAGACTTCGACCACGCGTTTTTCGGCTGCCATCTTGCGTGGTGAGGGGCTTAAGACGGCGCTGTATACGTCGCCGCAGCTTGTGCGCTATCCCGAGCGCATGGAGGTCGATGGGCGCGTCGTGAGCGATGATGCCTTTGCCCGTGGTGTTTCTGCCGCTGTTGAGGCGGGACATCGCGTGAATTCCCGTCGTGTGGCGGCGGGGGAGCGCGCCTATTCCATCACGCCGTTTGACCTGCTGACGGCTGCCGCACTTGTCGTGTTTGCCGAGGCTGCGGTTGATGTTGCTGTGCTCGAGGTCGGCATGGGCGGACGCTGGGACGCCACGAGTGCGACCGATCCCGTCGCCGTTGCCATTACGGGCATTGGACTCGACCACACACGCATTTTGGGCGATACGCTCGAGGCCATTGCGGGGGAGAAGGCTGCGGTTATTAAGCCTGGACGCCTGGTTGTTTTGGGCGAGGGCACGCACGAGGCGAGCGTTCAGCGCGTGATGGATGTCCGTTGCCGTGAGTGCGGTGTGGTGCCGCTGGTGGTGAGCCATGCCACGACCAAGGTGCCGGCGCATGTGGGCGATACGGTGGAGTTTAGCTGCACCACGCCGCGTGCGATCTATACGTCGAGCATGGTCAAGCCGGCGTATCAGCCGCAGAATGCCGCGTGCGCGATTATGCTGTGCGAGGGGTATCTGGGCCGCGAGCTTGACCACGATGCGCTGGATGCATCGCTTATGGGTTGCCCCACGCCGGGTCGCTTTGATGTGCTGGGAACCGATCCGCTCAAGCTGATTGACGCCTGCCATAACCCCCAGAGCTGCGAGAACTTTGTGAGCGCGCTGGACGAGATCGATCCGTGCGTGGAGAACCGCCCCACGCTGCTGTGTGCCGCGCTGGCCGACAAGGACGTGGCGGGTATCGTCGACGTGCTGATTCCAGCTTTTCCGCGCGTGGTCGTGACACAGACCGATTCCGACCGCGCCCTGCCGGCAGAGGAGCTTGCCGCCCTAGTGGACGCCGATAAGCTCGCGGGCGTGTACGCGAGCGTGCCCGAGGCCCTCGCTGCCCTCGATGCCGCGGGCGAGTCCTTCGTAGCAGCCGGCACCATCACCCTAGCCGGCGAAGTAGCCGGCCTGCTCCGCTAACCCATCCCCTCATCAGTTGCGGTGAAATACGGACTGTTTTACAAGCCAGAAGCCTCAAACAGTCCGTATATCACCGCAACTCAAAAGCAGCTAATTTGGGACGGGGCTATTTTGACTACCCTGCGCCTCGAGTTGACTTGCTCGCCACGAAATGGGCCTATTTACTACGTTTGACCGGTAACCCTCGACCATACCGAGAATTGCGAAATCAAAACCGCAGGTAAAGGGCTTGCCATTTTTAAAAAAAGACCCGCATGGTCGACCCATGCGGGTTAAACGTAGTAGATGGCCCGTTTTCGTGGCACTGCGTTAACGGGATGTGCCAAAGGGACTGTCCCTTTGGCACATTGGCTAGTCTAGGCGGACCGGATCGTGGGGGTAGGCGTTGAGAATCTCGACGCCGGACTCGGTAACTAGGGCCAAGTCCTCGATGCGGACGCCGGTGCGACCGGGGAGGTAGATGCCCGGTTCAATGGAGAACGTCATGCCTGGCTCTACGACCTGCTCGTTGACCAGCGAGACATCGCCCGGCTCGTGGTCCTGTAGACCGATCGAGTGACCCAGGCGATGCGTGAAGTATTCGCCGTAGCCCGCGTCTTCAATCACATCGCGTGCGGCGCGGTCCAGGTCGCACATGCGCACGCCCGGTGCGATGAGCGCTTCGGCGGCCTCGTTGGCGCGGCGCACGATGTCGTAGATGCGTGCCGTCTCCTCGTCCGGCTCGCCCCAAAAGAACGTGCGCGTCATGTCCGAGCAATAGTTGCAGCGGCGTCCGCCAATGTCGAACAGCACCACGTCGCCGCGCTTGAGCACGGTGTCGTCGGGTTCGTGATGCGGGTCGCCGGCGTTGGCGCCAAAGCTCACGATGGGCGGAAAGCTAAAGCCCTCGCAGCCGTGCTTGCGATACAGGCTGAGCATCTGGTCGGCAATCTCGCGTTCCGTCACGCCCTCGTGGACAAGCTTAATAGCATCGGCCATTACAGCGTCGTTAGCGGTCGAGGACGCACGCATGAGCTCCTGCTCGGTGGCATCCTTGTGGGTGCGTGCGGCGGTGACGGCAAAGTCACCCAGGAAAAACTCGCTTGCGGCGTGGCGCTCCATGAGCGGCATCAAAAAGCCGGAGCGCATGACGGTGTCGATGCCGAGCGGTTTGGTCGGATCGACCTCGCGAGCGATGGCGTCGGCCACGACATCGGTATCGGTGTGATAGGCGACGCGGGCATTGTCGTACTCGGGCAGTTGATGCAGTGCGTTGACCAGGATCACCGGCTCGGCATCGCGCACGAGCAGCACGCCGCAAAAACGCTCGAACATATCGGCATAAAAGCCGGTCAGGTAATAGATCGACCATGGGTCGTTTACGAGCAGCTGTGCGCCGGGGTGCTGAGCCTCGAGCGCATCGAGCACGCGCGCCACGCGCTGGTCATCGACATGTGCCATGAAACATCCTTTCGCTAGGCTGCCACCATGGTATCCCAAGCCCGGCACATAGGGACGTTCCTTTTATGCCGGCACCTGGGGACACTCCTTGCAAAAGCAGCTAAAAGAGCCCGTCCCAAATTAGCTGCTTAGGCTGGATCGATGTTCATGCTGGCGACTAGGTCAATGTTGGTGCCGAGAAGATCTTCCAGCACGACGTCGCCCATGCGGATGGGGGCGTTGACGACTAGACCTCGGATGAGGGCCATGGCTTGGGCGTGGAGTGCCAGCGGGATGGCTTCGGCCGTGCGCACGGGGAGCAGGGCTTCGTCGCCGCCGGAGACGGCCACGGTCGTCGTGAGCACGCGCATGGGGCAGGTGAGCTCCTGATGCGCGAACTTATCGCCACGCGGACAGCTGTTGCCGGTTACGGAGCGCACCTCTACCACGGCGCCGTCTGCGCTGCGCTCGACCTCCACGGTCAGGAGGCACTCGGATGGGCAGGTGGTGCAGTTGAACTGCAGCGTTTCAATCGCGTTTGTGCTCATGACTCTACGCCTCCTCAACGGGGTCGACGGACAGGACAATCTCGTTAACACCCAGGTCGAGTGCGCGCTGAATTACCTTTGCCGGTAGTGGGAAGCTCTCCATTACGCTCGGTTTAAACGGGCGGACCTTGCCTGCAAACAGCTCCTCGTCGCCAGCGAGGATGCGCACGCGGGCGGCATTGACTGGCCGGCGCACGCGGAAGTTGAGCTTGGTGAGCGCCACGGTCGTAATGCGGCCCGGCAGTGCGTAGCCTGCGATGCCGGCGGGGGAGACCATGAGCTCGCAGCCCGTGCCCGCAGCGCCCACTTCGTCATCCGCGCCGTTCCCCAGCGCGTACGCCGCCGCGGCTGCACCGGCGCGTTCGGACTCGGTCGTCACGTTGTCGGCCAGGTCGTGCACGTGCAGCACGTTGCCACAGGCAAAGATGCCCGGCACGCCCGTTTGCAGACTCTGGTCCACCACGGCGCCGCGCGTGTGCGGGTCAAGCTCAACGCCCGCGGCAACCGAAAGCTCGTTCTCGGGAATCAGGCCCACCGAGAGCAGCAGTGTGTCGCACGAAACGATGCGCTCGGTTCCCGGAATGGGCGCCAGGTGCTCGTTGACCTGACTCACCTCGACGGCCTCCACGCGGTCGTGCCCGATCACGCTCGTCACCGTGGTGGACAGGTGCAGCGGAATGCCAAAATCGTCCAGGCAGTTCTTGACATTGCGGCGCAGGCCGTTGGCGTACGGCATGAGCTCGTACACGCCCTCGACCGAAATCCCCTCGAGCGTGCAGCGGCGCGCCATGATCAGCCCGATGTCACCCGAGCCCAAAATGACGGCACGCGAGCCGGGCTTGAGATTTTCGATATTGATGTATCGCTGCGCCAGGCCCGCCGTAAACACGCCGGCGGGACGGCTACCTGGAATCTTGATCTCGCTGCGGGTGCGCTCGCGGCAGCCCATAGCAAGGACGACCGCTCGCCCGGTGAGCTGTAGCATACCGGCGGGGCTCATGAGCGTGACGGTATGGACCGCGACGGCTCCCGCACCCTCGTCCACGCTCGACGCGCCCGCGCCCTCGCTCGAATCGATCCCAAGTACCATGCTGTCCAAGAACAGCGTGATTTCGGTCTCGCGCACCTGGTTGATAAAGCGCTGCGCGTACTCGGGACCGGTGAGCTCCTGCTTAAAGTGTGAAAGGCCAAATCCGGGGTGGATGCACTGGCGCAGGATGCCACCCAGATGCTGCTCGCGCTCCACGATGGCCACGCGTGTGCCGGCCTTGTGCGCGGCAAGCGCGGCCGCCATGCCGGCGGCGCCGCCTCCGATAACGACCACGTCGAACGCCCGCGTTTGCACGGTCTCAACGGCGTCGGTATTAATCGCGCTCGATCCGAATTCCGCCATCCTAGCGCACCCCCTTCAGCAGTCCCTCAACCAACCAAGATCCGGTATCCTCCAACAGCACCTCGCTGGGGTCACACCCCAGCTCGCGGGCCAGAATCGCCACCACGCGGCTTTGACAGAAACCACTCTGGCACCGACCCATGCCGGCACGACAGCGGCGCTTGACGCCCTCGACCGAAACCGCGCCCGGGCGGCGCCGAATCGCGGCCACAATCTCGGCCTCGGGCACCGTCTCGCAGCGGCAGACAATCTGTCCCCACGCGGGATCGGACTCGATCAGCTCCTCCTTACGCGCCAGCGGTGCGCGGTCAAAGTCGTCCGGCTCGCGGCGAATTGGGTTCCAGTCCGTCCGCTCGTGCAGCTCCACGCCCGCCTCACGCATCACAAGCTCCATGCGCTCGGCAATGGCCGGCGCGCTCGCCACGCCCGGCGACTGAATGCCCGCCGCCTGGAAAAGCCTTGGCACCACGGCCGACTGCCCAATAAAGAAGTCGTTCGTCCCCTGAATGACCGGACGCCCGCCGGCAAACGCGCGCACCACGCGGCGCGTGTCCAGGTCGGGCACCAGCTTGCGCGCGCCGGTCAGCAGCGCGTTCACATCGCTCGCATAGGTCTGCGTGTCGCCCGGCTCGCGCACAGCAGCCGTGGCGGTGATCACGGTGTTGCCATGCACGGTGCCTGTCACGATAACGCCCTTCGACACCGGCGTCGGCACGGGGTAGAGCGGCATGAGCGTGCGCGGTTCCTTGTCCAGCACCACGATGTTGCCCTGGCGCCAGACCATCTGGAACTCCTCGGCGCCCGCCATATGCGAGATGTCGGCGGCGCCGTTGCCCGCGGCGTTGATCAGGTAACGGCAGCGCACGTTGCCAGCGGGGGTCGCCAGCGTAAAGCGCGCGTCGTCGACCGAGCCCGCGACTTCAATCGCCTCCACGGGTGCGGAGCGCATAAACGTCACCCCGTTGGCCACGGCGTTCTCCAGTGCGGCGATGGCAACCTCAAACGGGTCGACAAACCCAGTCGAGGGACACCACAACGCGCACGTTGCATCGGCACTGGCGCGTGGCTCTAATTCGTGGATGCGGTCGGGTCCGACGATCGACAGCTCGGGCACACCGTTGACATGGCCGTTGCTGAGCAGCTGCTCCAGATGCGCACGGTCCTCGTCGTTAAAGCCCAGCACCATCGAACCGGTGCGGCAGAACAGAAAGCCCAGCTCCTTCGCCCACGTACCGTACAACTCGCAGCCACGGGCGTTGACCTGCGCCTTAACCGTGCCCGGTGCCGGATCGTAGCCGGCGTGCACCAGGCCGCCGTTGGCCTTCGACGCGCCCAGCGCGATATCGTTGGCCGCCTCGACCACGCAAATGGACAGGTCATAGCGCGCGAGCTGCCGCGCGATGGCGCACCCCGTAATGCCCGCGCCCACAATTGCGATATCAAACGTTTCTGTCACAGTGCCTCCCAGACGAGTTGACAGGCTGTCAATAAGACTATCCTACGGTCTGCACACCCCCAGCGCGGCGGCAATGCGGCGAACAGCCCCGCAATACCCGCCAACGGCAGGCGAGGGAAGACCCAGCAACGTTGACAAGCTCGTCTGCCGACAGCTACGGCAACCGTTTGTCTCGACCTGTAACAGTTAGACGAGGATTTGGGTTCTAGATGTTACAGATCGAGACAAACCTTCCGGCGGATTTTGAATGTCTTGATCTGTAACAGTAAGAGGGGTTTTGGGGCCCAAGATGTTACAGATCGAGATTGAAGTCTGGGAGGGTCCTCCGTTTGTCTCGATCTGTAACATCTAGACCCGGATTCCGCCTCCACCTGTTACAGATTGAGATGTTTGTGTCCGCGCCGGCCCCGTACCCAGCCGTAGTCCCATATAAACAAACCCCGTGGTAAACTTGACCGGACTGTTAATATTCCGAAAGGTACCCGTAATGTCCAAGTACATCTCCGAGCTCATGTCGCCGCAGCTTATGGGCGTCGTCTATGCCTTCGTTGGCTTTATCATCGCCCTGTATGTGCTGTCGGTCGTCTATGTGTTCATCGACGCTCGCCGCCGCGGCGCCAGCGCCTACGTGGCATGGGGCATCATCGCCCTCATCCCGTTTGTAGGCCTCATTGCCTACCTGGTCCTGCGCCCGCACTCCTACGCCTCCGACCGCGAGGAGCAGGAGCTGGACATGGCCCTGCGCGAGCGCCAGCTTGCCCAGTACGGCACCTGCCCGCAGTGCGGCGCGCCCATCGAGAAGGACTTTGTGGTCTGCCCGGTGTGCGATACCCAGGTTCGCAACGTGTGCCCCAGCTGCCATCGCCCGCTCGATGCGCACTGGAAGGTCTGCCCCTACTGCCGAACTCGCATCCAGTAACGCATCCATCGCCGGGCCGGCCGCAAACCACGGGCGCGCCGCAAGCCGCGCGCGCCCCACACCCCGCCCCCACACGATGAAGCATGCGTAGAAAATCGCCCGCCGTGCCATTAAGGTGCGGCGGGCGCTTGTATACCAAGGCAACCTGCCTATAATGATGCAAGTCAAAAACGCCGAGCGCATCGCACGCACTTGCATCAGGCATCCGAGAGGAGAAAACATACCCATGAAGGCACTCTACAATGACGGTTCGGTGGCCGAGCTCCCGCAGGACGAGGTCACGCACGTCATCCGCCACTCCGCCGCGCACATCATGGCGCAGGCCATCAAGCGCCTGTACCCCGAGGCCGACTTTGCCTACGGCCCCGCGACCGACAACGGCTTCTACTACGACGTCGACCTGCCCGAGGGCGTCAAGATCAGCGAGGACGACTTCCCCGCGATCGAGGCCGAGATGAAAAAGATCGTTAAGGAGAACCTCAAGTTCTCCGTGTACGAGAAGCCCCGCGCCGAGGCCATCGCCCTTATGGAGGAGCGCGGCGAGAAGTACAAGGTCGAGCACATCGGCGACCTGGACGACGACGCCCGCATCACCTTCTACCAGCAGGGCGACTACATCGACATGTGCGTCGGCCCCCACATCTGCTACACCAAGGCGCTCAAGGCCTTTAAGCTCACCGGCGTCTCGGGCGCCTACTGGAAGGGCGACAAGGACAACAAGATGCTCACCCGCATCAACGGCGTCGCCTTTGCCACCAAGGAAGAGCTCGACGAGCACATGCATATGCTGGAGGAGGCCAAGAAGCGCGACCACCGCAAGATCGGCCGCGAGATGGACCTCTTTATGATGCGCGACGAGGCCCCCGGCTTCCCGTTCTTCCTGCCCAACGGCATGATCCTTAAAAACACGCTGCTGGACTACTGGCGCGAGATTCACCGCAAGGCCGGCTACGTGGAGATCTCCACGCCGCTCATCATGAACAAGCAGTTGTGGAAGACCTCGGGCCATTGGGACCACTACAAGGACAACATGTACTCCACCGTTATTGACGACGAAGAGTACTGCATTAAGCCCATGAACTGCCCGGGCGGCGTGCTGGTGTACGCCTCCAAGCCGCACTCCTACCGCGAGCTGCCCATCCGCGCCGGCGAGATTGGCCTGGTGCACCGCCACGAGCTGCGCGGCGCCCTGCACGGCCTGTTCCGCGTGCGCTGCTTTAACCAGGACGACGCCCACCTGTTTGTCCGTCCCGACCAGCTGACCGACGAGATCGTGGGCGTGGTCAACCTTATCGACTCCGTGTACCAGAAGTTTGGCTTTAAGTATCACGTCGAGCTTTCCACCCGCCCCGAGGACTCCATGGGTTCGGACGAGGACTGGGCTCGCGCCGAGGAGGGTCTGCGCACCGCTCTGGAGAAGCTGGGTATGGACTACGAGGTCAACGAGGGCGACGGCGCCTTCTACGGCCCCAAGATCGACTTCCACCTGGAGGACTCGCTCGGCCGCACTTGGCAGTGCGGTACCGTGCAGCTCGACTTCCAGATGCCGCTCAACTTTGACCTGGAGTACGTGGACGCCGACGGCACCAAGAAGCGCCCCATCATGCTGCATCGCGTGTGCTTTGGCTCCATCGAGCGCTTCATCGGTATTCTGATTGAGCACTTTGCGGGCAAGTTCCCCACCTGGCTGGCCCCCGTGCAGGTCAAGGCACTTCCCGTCTCCGAGAAGAGCCGCGACTACGCCCACGAGGTGTGCGCCAAACTGGAGGAAGCCGGCATTCGCGTGGTCTGCGACGACCGCGACGAGAAGATTGGCTACAAGATCCGCGAGGCCCGCAGCATCGACCGCGTGCCCTACATGCTCATCCTGGGTGAGAAGGAGGTCGAGGCCGGCAACATCTCCGTCCGCGATCGCTCCAACGAGACCGTTCAGATGAGCGTTGACGAGTTTGTTGCCAAGGTTCTCGAGGAGATCAAGACTCGCGCCTAAGGCAAACTTCACAACAATTAACAAAGGCGACCGTCCACACAGGGCGGTCGCCTTTTTTCTTACCAAAATTAGAAAAGCCGCTGGTTGAGCGGCTTTTTTTGTTGCACAAAAAGGTACAGGTTTTTATAGAGGGGTATGGAGATGTACCTACTAGCAGTACATTTTGCGTAATCTGGGCAAACGCTGATTAATTGCTCGTATAATGTCGTCTGTCGAAAGATACAAAAACCTGTACTTTTGCGACTGCGCCTAGCTGCGAGCGAGAAGCCTGTTCTAAACGCCCCTGCATTTGCGTGCATCGCAAAGCCAAAAAGAGGGGGCGAGAACATGGAACAGACGGCACGGCGCCAAGAGCAGCTGCCGGGCGCATTTAACGGCGCCACCACCAACAGCCAGCACGGCCGCGTTCGCTGGTATCTGGTCCACACCCCTCATGGAAAAGAGCGCGAGACCTGCGAAAAGGTCCGCCGGATTATCCCGCACGAGCTGATGCAGGACGCTTTTGTGATGCAAAAGGAGTTCTGGTTTAAGCGGGACGGTGCATGGTCGCTCCAAACCAAACCCATGTACAAGGAATATTTCTTCGTCGCCACGCACGATGCCGCTGCGCTCGATAGGGCTTTGGCCCAGTTGAGCTTTGGCTGTCGCATCGCCGGCAGTAGGGAGCGGGCATACATGCCCATGCCGGACGATGCGCAGGATTGGTACCGCAGTGTGCTGGACAACGACGGCGTGGTGCGCAACAGCGTCGCACGCATAGAAGACGGCGTGTTGCACATAGAACAGGGTCCCTTGGTGGGGCAAGAGGCCCGAGTTAAAAAGATCGACCGTCATAAGCGCTGGTGCCTGGTGGACGTAGGCGAAGGCGACTCCGCATTTAGGGAGCTGCTTGCGCTCGACGTGCCCAGCAAAACGTAAGGGAGACGTTGCACCGGCAAATCATTCGTTTTTTGAATTCACGGACGGGGGGGGGTTCCTGGGGACAGGGACGTAAGTTTTATCGTGACTGCTAATAAAGAAGTGACAGAGAGCAATGCGCCCGTAGGGGCGGCGCTGATTGCTCAGGCCATGGACCGGCGTGAAGGCGCCGGTCGATATAAGGCCATGCAATCCATCATGGACTGGGACAACTCGCGCCTGGCCTACCGCGCCGTCAAGCGCGCGTTCGACATCGTTTTCAGCGGCTGCGCGCTGGCCGTCATCGCCATACCCAGCCTGGTGCTGGCCACGGCCATCCGCCTGGAGAGCGAGGGCAACCCCTTCTACAGCCAGATCCGCGTGGGCCAGACCCACCGCGACGGCAGCCTGTCAACCTTTCGCATGTGGAAGTTCCGATCAATGTACAGGGACGCCGACGAGCGCCTCGCCGAGCTCAGGGAGCAGAACGAGATCGCCGGCGCCATGTTTAAGATGAGGGAGGACCCCCGCGTCACCAAGATCGGCAGGTTCATCCGCAAGCACTCCATCGACGAGTTCCCACAGTTCCTCAACGTGTTCCTGGGTCAGATGTCCGTCGTCGGCCCGCGCCCGCCGCTGCCGAACGAAGTCGCGGAGTACACCGAGTACGACCTGCAGAGGCTAGCGGTGAAGCCAGGTATTACGGGGCTCTGGCAGGTTACGGAGCGAAACTCCACCGGGTTCGACGGCATGGTCCGCCGTGATCTCGAGTACATAGCCAAGCGCGGAATCGTCATGGATCTCAAGATCGTCCTCCTCACGGTTCTGGAGGTCTTCAACGGAAGCGATGCGTACTAATGCCTAACTCTAATGCTCGATTCGAATCGGAGAAGAAAATGAAGATCGCTGTCGCCGGTACCGGCTACGTCGGCCTGTCCCTCGCCGTCCTGCTCTCGCAGCACAACGAGGTCCATGCGCTGGACATCGTTCCCGAGAAGGTCGAGAAGATCAACAACTTCGTGTCGCCCATCCAGGACAACGAGATCGAGCGCTTCCTAGCAGAGGCAAAGGCGGGGGAGCGCGAACTCGACCTGCACGCCACCGTCGACGTGGCCGAGGCCTACGCTGGCGCCGACTTCGCCGTCATCGCTACGCCCACCAACTACGACAGCGACAGGAACTTCTTCGACACGAGCTCCGTCGAGGCCGCCATCGCCGCCGTGCGCTCGGTGAACCCGGACGCCTGGATCGTCGTCAAGTCGACCATCCCCGTGGGCTACACCGCGGGCCTTCGCGAGAGGTTGGGCGACAGCAAGATCTTCTTCAGCCCGGAGTTCCTGCGCGAGAGCAAGGCGCTCTACGACAACCTGCACCCCAGCCGCATCGTGGTGGGCGCGCCGAAGGACGACGCGGAGGCCGTCGCGGCCGCCGAGCGCTTCGGGCGTCTGCTCGCGCAGGGCGCCGACCCCGCCGAGCTGGAGCGCGTGAACGCCGACGGTTCCAAGGGTATCCCCGAGCTCGTGCTGGGCACCACCGAGGCCGAAGCCGTGAAGCTTTTCGCCAACACGTACCTTGCGCTGCGCGTGGCCTACTTCAACGAGCTCGACACCTACTGCGAAGTCCGCGGCCTCAACACCCGCGACGTCATCGACGGCGTCTGCCTGGAGCCGCGCATCGGGTCGCACTACAACAACCCCAGCTTCGGCTACGGCGGCTACTGCCTGCCCAAGGACACCAAGCAGCTGCTGGCCAACTACAGGGACGTGCCCCAGAACCTGATCGAGGCCATCGTGGACGCCAACCGCACCCGCAAGGACTTCGTCGCCGACGAGGTGCTGCAGATGGTGTGGGACCGCGTCTACGAGGGCAAGCCGAAGCCGGTCGTGGGCGTCTACCGCCTGACGATGAAGTCCAACTCCGACAACTTCCGCGCGAGCTCCATCCAGGGCGTCATGAAGCGCGTGAAGGCCAAGGGCGTGCCCGTGGTGGTCTACGAGCCCACGCTGGACGCGCCGGAGTTCTTCGGCTCCGAGGTGACCCACGACCTGGAGGCCTTCAAGGCCGGCTGCGACGTGATCGTCGCCAACCGCTGGAGCGACGAGCTCGCGGACGTGGCGGACAAGGTCTATACACGCGACCTGTTTAAACGAGACTAGGTGGTATGAATGGCAAATAGAAAAGTCCTCGTCACCGGAGCCGCCGGCTTTATTGGTGCGTTCCTCGTCAAGAAGCTGCTCGAGGAAACCGATGACGTGATCGTCGGCCTCGACAACCTCAACAGCTACTACGACCCCGGCATCAAGGAAGCGCGCCTGCGCATGCTGGCCGAGGTAGACACCGACGGCCACTTCGCCTTCGTTCGCGGCGACCTGTGCGACGCCGCCCTCATCGAGCGCCTGTTCGCGGAGAACGGCTTCGACGTCGTGGTGAACCTCGCCGCCCAGGCGGGCGTCCGCTACTCCATCGAGAACCCGCGCGCCTACCTTGAGAGCAACCTCGTGGGCTTCTTCAACGTGCTCGAGGCCTGCCGCCACCACCCGGTGAAGCACCTGGTCTACGCCAGCTCCAGTTCGGTCTACGGCGGCAACAAGAAGGTTCCGTTCTCCGAGGAGGACCGCGTCGACTCGCCGGTCTCGCTCTACGCCGCCACCAAGAAGTCCAACGAGCTCATGGCGGCCGCCTACTCAAAGCTCTATTCCATCCCGGCCACCGGCCTGCGCTTCTTCACGGTGTACGGCCCCATGGGCAGGCCCGACATGGCCTACTTCGGCTTCACCGAGAAGCTGCGCCGAGGCGACACCATCAAGATCTTCAACATGGGCGACTGCCGCCGCGACTTTACCTACGTCGACGACATCGTCGAGGGCGTCAGGCGCGTCATGGACGCCGCCCCCGAGATGAAGATGGGCGAGGACGGGCTGCCGCTCGCCGCGCACCGCGTCTACAACATTGGCAACTCGCACCCCGAGAACCTTCTCGACTTCGTCGACACGCTGCAGCGCGTGCTGGTGGAGGAGGGTGTGCTCCCGGCCGACTACGACTTCGAGTCGCATAAGCAACTCGTGCCGATGCAGCCCGGCGACGTGCCCGTCACCTACGCCGACACCACAGCACTCCAGCGGGACCTGGGCTACAAGCCCGCGACCCCGCTCGAGGACGGCCTGAGGGTTTTCGCCAAGTGGTATCGCGAGTACTACGGAATCGGAGAGTAGCTCATCGTGGACCTTTCTAAGGCAAAGATCTGCATTCCCAGCTCAAGTGGTGGGCATCTTACGCATATGTGGCTCCTGAGACCTGTATGGGAACGTGCGGCTGATCGATTCTGGGTGACCTTCGACAAGGAGGACGCGAACTCTCTTCTGGAAGGGGAGCGTGTCTACCATTGCCACTATCCGACGAACCGCAACATACCGAACCTGCTGAAGAACACGGTTCTCGCCTGGAAGGTGCTCCGCAAGGAGCGTCCCGATCTGATCATCAGCTCCGGTGCCGCGGTTGCTGTGCCGTTCTTCCTGATCGGAAAGATTCTCGGGTCCAAATGCGTCTACGTGGAGGTCTTCGACCGCGTGGACAAGTCCACGATGACCGGTCGCATACTCAACGGAGTGGCCGACCTCTTTGTGGTTCAGTGGCCCGAGCAACTCGGGGTCTACAAGAACGCCGTTGACCTCGGCTCTATCTTCTAGGAGGGACGCGCATGGTATTCGTGACCGTGGGCACCCACGAGCAGCAGTTCGACCGCCTGGTTAAGGCGGTTGACGATCTCAAGGAGGACGGCACGCTCGATGAGCCCGTCTATATCCAGACGGGTTACTCGACGTACGAGCCCGTCCACTGCGACCACTCGCAGTTCGTGCCGTTCCAACAGATGAAGAGCTACATGGAGGGTGCCGATGTGGTGATCACGCACGGCGGCCCCTCAAGCTTCATCGAGGCCATGGCTGCAGGCAAGGTACCCGTCGTTGTGCCTCGCAGGGGCGACCTTGACGAGCACGTGAACAACCATCAGGCCGACTTCGTGCGCATCGTCGCCGAGCGCCAAGGCGGGATCGTGCCCGTCTACGACGTGATGGACCTTTCCGCCGCCATCGAGCGCGCCCGCGAGCTCTCGCGCGGCGTCACTTTTAAGAGCCACAACGCCGAGTTCTGCCGAGAGCTCGAGAGACTAATAGAAGGAATTTAATCGCATGACTAAACCCCGCGCCGGCATACTCAGTATGCAGAGGATCTACAACTACGGGTCCTTCCTGCAGGCTTTCGGCCTGAAGTCCATCCTGGAGTCCCTTGGCTGCGATGTGCAGTTCGTTGACTACGAGCCTGGCAAGTGCCTGGTCACGTCCCCGTCATCGAAGAAGGGCGTCGCCCGCAAGGCGGAGAAGGTCCTTGAGGTATTCCGCTACGACGCTCCGCTCAGGGACAAGCTCGCCTTCATCCGCTACAAGCGCACATACGCTCAGCGCTTCTACCCGATACTCGGCCTCACCGAGGAGCCCAATCTTGACCCCGACATCGACCTCCTGGTCATCGGCAGCGACGAGGTGTTCAACTGCGTTCAGGATAACGCTAATGTCGGCTTCACGCCCGCGCTTTTCGGTACCGGGTTGCGCGCCGGACGCAAGGTGACCTACGCCGCTTCCTTCGGTAACACCACGCTCGACAAGCTTGACCGTTACGGCAAGCGCGAAGAGGTCGCGGGCTACTTAAAGCGTCTCGACGCCGTCTCGGCTCGCGATGCCAACACGGGCGCCATTGTCGAGTCACTTACGGGGGAAGTACCGACCTTCAGCTTGGACCCGGTGCTCGCCTACGACTATTTTGGCGAGTGCGGGCTGATTCCCACCGAGGTCGACGAGGACCGCTACATGATCGCATACGGATACTCGGGTCGCCTCACGGCCGAGGAGTGCGTCGCCGTGCGCGCCTACGCCGATCAGCGCGGTCTCAAGGTGCTCAACATCGGCGGGGTTCAGGGCGTCTGTGATCGCTTCGTGGATTGCTCGCCCTTTGAGGTGCTTTCCTATTTCAAGCATGCTGAGGCCGTGGTGACCGACACCTTCCACGGCACCATCTTCTCGACCATCGCACACACGCCCTTCGTCTCCTTCGTGAGGAGCTCGGGCTACGGTAACTCCGAGAAGCTCACCGATCTGTTGAGCCGTCTGGGCCTGACTTCCCGTGCTGCAGCTGGGTCGGGCGAGCTCGCCGCCGCCCTTGATGCGCCCGTAGACTGGGCCGCCACCGACGCCGTCATTCACACGAGCCGCGAGGCTGCACGCGCCTATCTTAAGAAGGAGGTCTCCGCATGTATACGGAGCTAAAGTCCTACCAGATCATCATCGCCCTGCTCAAGGAGTACGGTATCCGCCATCTAGTGCTCTCTGCCGGCAGCCGCAACGTCCCCTTCGTGCACTCCGTCGAGGAGGACCCGTATTTCACCTGCTATTCCGTCGTCGATGAACGTAGTGCCGGCTACTTCGCGCTTGGGCTTGCTCAGGAGCTCGGCGAGCCCGTCGTGATTTCATGCACCTCCTCCACGGCGACCTGCAACTACTGGCCGCCCGTCGCGGAGGCCTTCTACCAGGACGTGCCCCTCGTCGTGCTCACGTCCGACCGCAATCCCGCGATGCTCGGGCAGTGGGAGGACCAGATGATCGACCAGGTGGGCATGTACGACCGTCACGTGCGCAAGTCCGTCAACCTGCCCATCATCAACGACGCCGAAGACGCGCACTTCTGCGAGCGTCTCGTCAACGAGGCCCTGCTCGAGCTCGATCACCACGGCACGGGCCCCGTCCACATCAACGTGCCGATGAAGGCGTACAACAACTCGTTCAACGTCAAGGAGCTACCGAAGGTCACTAGGATCCGCAGGGTCGAAGCCGACCAGGCCGTTGAGTGGGCCGCATGCGCGGATCGACTCTCTCGAGCCAAGCGCGTGCTCGTGGTCGCCGGCCAGCAGTCTTCCTGCGCCGCCGAGCTCGCGTGCGCCCTTGAGAGCTTTGCAGCCAGCTACGAGGTGGCCATTGCGGCCGAGTACATGGCGAACATCCCTCGCGAACACGCCTTCAACCCGACGCTGTGCATGGAGTACCGCTACATCACGCCCAAGAAGTTCTCCGAGTTCATGCCCGACGTGGTCATCACCTTCGGTGGCAACATGACTGCGGGCCTCAAGGATATGCTGCGTAAATTCGCAGGGTCCTATGAGCACTGGTCTATCAGCGAGGACGGTTCTGTCTGCGATATGTTCAGGAGCCTAACGAGGGTGTTCGAGTGCACACCTGCTGAGTTCTTCTCGCGCATGGCCGATGCCTCCTCGTGCAAGCCCGGCGGGAGCTACCTCGCCGCCCTTAAGGCCTATGAGGCCTCCGCGACGGTGCCGGAGCTTCCCTACTCGAACATGGCCGCCATCCGCAAGGTTGTCGAGCGCGTGCCAACGGGCTCCATCCTGCACCTCGCGATCAACAACGCAATCCGTCTCACAAATTTCTTCAAGCTTCAGTCGGGTGTCAAGGTCTACGCGAACATCGGCACGCACGGCATCGACGGCTGTCTCTCGTCCCTCCTGGGCCAGGCCGCGGCGAGCGGCAGGCCCAGCTATCTCGTGATCGGCGACCTTGCTTTCTTCTATGACATGAACGCGCTTCGCATTCGCCACGTCACCGACAAGGTGCGCATCCTCCTCCTCAACAACGAGGGGGGCGAGGAGTTCTACTTCAACCAGATGTGGAAGGACGAGGCCTCGGACCTCCACACCTGCGCTCGTCACCACACCAAGGCTGAGGGCTGGGTGCGCGAATGCGGATTCCGTTACCTGAGCGCGCATAACCCCGAGGAGCTCGACGCGGCAGTCGAGGAGTTCTTCGATGACGACGCTGAGGGCCCCGTCCTGCTCGAGGTTTTTTCCGAGATGAGCGCGGATTCCAAGCTTGTCTACGACGTTTTCGACATGACCCGTCCCCGCGACGCGCAGTCGGAAGCGATCCGCAAGTCCAAGGAGCTCATCAAGGCGACCATCGGGCAGGAGAAGGCCCAGAAAATCGCCGGGATTTTCAAGAGGTAGTCGCATGGGATTCAAAAGAGTTATTCGTAAAGCTGCAAAGCTTGTCCTGGCGTCGTCTCCAGAGAAGTTCGTGAATGTCGAAGTCGCGCAGGTGAGCGCGGGCAACGTGCTTAAGGGAAAGACTGTCGTCATCACTGGCGGCGGGCGCGGGCTCGGGCTCGCCATGGCAGAAAAGTTCATTTCGGAGGGTGCCAAGGTCGTCATCTCTGGCCGCAAGGAAGCCACTCTCAAAGCTGCCTGCGAGAAACTTGGCTCCTGTGTTACCTATGTGGTCGCCGATGTCTCCGAGGCGGAGCGCGCCGGCGAGTTTCTGGACGCATGCGAGGCCAAACTCGGCGGGCGCATCGACTGCCTGGTGAGCAACGCCGGCGTGAGTCTTCACGAGAATCGTTTCGACAACGTGACCATCGAAGGTTTCGATAAGCAGTTCGCCATTAACATGCGCGGGGCGTATTTCCTTTGTCGCGAGTTTCTTTGCCGTAAAGGGCGTGAGAAGGAGCCCTCGGGTGAGCTCCTCGTTATCACGAGCGAGACGGGCGAGCAGGCCTATGATATCCCCTACGGCATGACCAAGGCCGCCATGGACAGCTTCGTGCGTGCTGCTTCTAGGCGTATGTATCCGCTTGGGGTTCGCGTGAACGCCGTGGCACCTGGCGTTACACTTTCGGACATGACGCGCGACTACGCTGAGGCTTCCGACGGCAATATGTACCGCGAGTGTGCCTCGGGCCGTATATTCAGGCCCGAGGAGGTCGCCGAGGTCGCGTGCTTCCTTTTAAGTGATGCCTCTAAGTGTGTGTCCGGCGAGGTCATCCATACCAATGGGGGAAACCACATCAAAGCTTTTTGGGACGTGAGCTGCGATGGATAGGAGGGTTCTCGTGGTCCCGACTGGCGGGCTGCGCCGCGAGGGAATTACGTCCTCCATACTGAGCTTCATGCGCTCCATGGATCGCGACGGACTTGATGTCCGCGTGGCGGCCGTATATAACAATGAGTCAGACGTTCTTGACGAGTTGAGATTGCTCGGATGCGATGTCGTGGAGACGCCCGACAGACGCTCCGACACTTTTGGGTATGTGCGCTTTCTCATCTCGTATATGAGGCGAGAGCGTATCGACGTGGTGCACGTTCACGGGAGCAGCTCGGTTATGGCCATCGAGCTTCGGTGTGCGCAGCTCGCGGGAGTGCGCGAGCGGATTGCGCACTCGCACAACACCAGGAGCGATGATCCTCGACGGGACAAGATGCTTCGCCCCTTCTTCCGTGGTAGTTGGACGCGGGCACTCGCGTGCGGCGAGGACGCTGGCAGGTGGCTCTTTGAAGATAGCCCCTTCGAGGTCCTCCACAACGGATTTGCCCTTGAGAAGTATGCCTTCGATGCCGTGCGGCGCGACGAGGTGCGCTTACGCCTCGGATTTGGGGATGAACCTGCCGTCGCTTTCGTCGGCAACATCAACTACGTGAAGAATCAATCGTTCCTCATCGATGTGTTCGAGCTACTGTCTCGCGATGTTCCGGGTGCTAGGCTCTTCATCGTTGGCGAGGGCCCCGACCGCTCGAAGATTGAGGGATTAATTGCCGAGAAGGGACTCGCGGACTGCGTGACGATTACCGGGCGCGTTTCAAATGTTGATGAGTTCCTCCAGGCATTCGATCTTATGGTGCTCCCCTCGCTCTTCGAGGGGTTGCCCAGCGTTGTACTCGAATGGCAGGCGGCTGGACTTCCCTGTCTGGTCTCCGATGTCGTGACGGGGGAGTGCGCCGTTACCCCTCTCGTTCGATTCCTCTCACTTAGGGATGGTGCCGCCGCGTGGGCCGCTTGCGCGCGGGATGCCCTTGCGGCGGCTGGCGGCGCCGACGCGCGCCTCGATGCGAGCCGGCGCGCGCTTCCCGCGCTGCGCGAGCACGGTTTTGATATAGGCGAGGCCTCCAAGAGACTGAAGACGATTTATCTAGGCGGTGAATGATGGGGAAGTGCCTCAAATGGTGCGCGAGCGCGGCCCGCGTCGCGTGCGCGAAGATTCGGCTCGGGTCTAGGCTTTTCCTGCCCCGCGGCGGCAAGCCTGTATATCTTGGCCGCGCGGCGAGGCTCGATGTCGCGCCCGATGGTGTCATGGTGCTCGGGAGCGGCGTTTATATCGACGATCTCTGCCGTCTTCAGGTATTGCCCGGAGCGCGCATGGAGCTCTCCGGGGGCTGCTACTTCAATACCAACTGTCGCGTTGTCGCCGCCGATTCCGTATGCGTGGGTGGGCATACCATGTTCGGACCCAACGCCTGTGTGTTCGACCATGATCACGTCTTTGACTCTAAGGGCGTTCACGGGGGACTCGTGAGCTCGCCTATCGAGATTGGCGATTGCTGCTGGCTTGGTGCCAACGTTCTCGTGACCAAGGGCGTCCATATTGCCGATCGAATCTGCATCGGGGGGGGGTCTGCCGTCACGAGGGACCTGGAGGAGCCTGGCATCTATGTCGGGGCTCCAGCCTGTCTGGTGCGGCGGACCTTCCCAGAGGGCGGTGGCGTAGATGGCGCTCCCGGGACCCCTCAAGAAGCTCAAGCGCGAGACGGTTCGGCTCAAGCTGCGCAACGGGCTGTGGCTGCCCCTCACCTGCAAGGCCAGGGCGAAGGGGCTTGACGTGGACGGCTTCACCATCATTTCCAACAACTGCTGGGGCGGCACGATCTACGAGAGCTACGGCATGCGCAAGGCCTCGCCGACCGTGGGCATGTTCATCATGCCGAGTGACTTCGTGCGCTTCTGTGCTGACCTTGACCGTCATCTCTCCGAGCCGCTCGAGTTCATATCGCCCGAGGAGTCGAAATGGAGGGAAGTCCTCAGCTCCAACGGGAACTGGGGGACGTACCTCATCGGGCGGCTGGGGGACGTCGAGCTCCAAATGCTCCACCACCACGACGAGGCGACCGCCCGCCGCAAGTGGGAGAGCCGCGTGGGCCGCGTCGACCGCAACCGTCTGATTTTCAAGCTGAACGACCAGAACGGTGCCACCGAGGAAGACCTGCTTGCTTTTGACGCCCTGCCGCTCGAGCACAAGCTCGTCTTTGCGGCGAAGGATCATCCGGACATTAAGTGCTGCAGACGTATTCATTGTCCGCGGAGCTGCGGGTTCATACCCGCTTCGTGGGAGCCCTTCGGGGCGAACCGTTCGTTCAACGTTACTGAGTACATTAACGGCTGCTTTGGCAGCTGTTAGGACCTCAAGGGGAATCGTGATATTAGAGAATCGAGACATTATCTTCGTGAGCAACGCCCTCGCAAACGGGGGCGCTGCTCGTGTCATCTGCGTCCTAGCGGCAGAGTTCACCCGTCGCGGTAAGCGTGTTGGCATCGCCGTGTACAACAATTATGAGGGTGAATATCCGGTCGTAGATGGGGTCCAAAAGGAGTATGGGCCTCAGGGTTCCGGCGGGCATTCCAAGGTGAATCGCATCTCCTGGCTGCGTGGTATTGCCAAACATAACCCCTATGCATGTTTCGTGGCGTTCGAGTACTTCGTGAACATGCAGACCATCATTGCACTCGCTGGGCTGCCCAATCGCTTAGTAATCTCAGAGCGCAACGATCCGGCGCGTGTAGGCAGTGGTAAAAAGACCAATTGGCTTCGCGAGAGGCTCTACCGCTATGCGGATATGTTGGTCTGCCAAACCGACGATGCGGCGGCGTATTTCTCGGATAAGGTTGCGAAGACCGTGATCCTCAATCCAGTAAAGGACAATTTGCCTGAACCTTTTTGCGGAGAGCGCCGGCATTTGGTCGCCTGCTTCTGCCGTTTGGAGAAGCAGAAGAATCTAGGTATGCTGCTTCGCGCCTTCGCGGAGTTCTTTGCTTCTCATGATGATTGGACACTCGAGGTCTATGGCGACGGCACGGAGCGCGATTCGCTCGTCGCACTCGCGGAAGAACTGGACATTGCGAATGTCGTCTCCATCAACCCCGGGCGTCAGGACGTGCACGATGTGGTGCGCGATGCCGGGTTGTTTGTCCTGCCCAGCGATTATGAGGGACTCTCCAACTCCATGCTTGAGGCCATGGCAATTGGCCTTCCGTGTATTTGTACCGACTGCCCCTGCGGCGGTGCGCGCATGGTGATTCATGACGGCGAAAACGGAATACTGGTTCCTGTTGGCGACGAACATGAGCTTGCTGTAACGATGACACGCGTAGCGGATGATAATGACCTCGCTTATCGCCTAGGGGCAAACGCTGCTGGTGTGAGGGAGTTACTTTCTGCTAATGCTATTGCCGATATGTGGAGTGAGGTGATTGTGGGTGAATGTAGATAACCTCGTTTTTTCAAGAAATAATCGACGCCCTATTGAACAGGACGAGGCGGTCGGCAGAAGGGCTGGCATATTCATTGCTCTTGGTTTGTTTGCCACTCCTTATGTTTTGAGGCATAGAATTATCCCTGGTAGCGAGGCGGTCTGGGCCCTTAATCCTCTTGTGTTGCTGTCTGTCGCTTGGCTTCTTCTATACATGCTTGGTCATAAGTACTCAATGTCTCGAAGCGTTAGCGTGGTCCGTTTCGTATTGTTTGCTGGTCTGGTCTTTCTTGCTTTCTCAACTGGGATGTCTATCTCTTATCTCATCTCTTGTCTCTTTCCTCTGGTTCTTCTATTGATTGTTATTCCGGAGACCATCTTCCCGTCTTTTTTTGAGGGGTTTATGAGGGTCTTAAATGTCGTTATGGTTATTATCGTCGCATGCGCTGCGTGCGATGTTGTGAGCGGTTCTGCTGTATCGAAAACCTTCACTGCATTTTATGGCTCAGCCAGTCTTGTTAGCATGAGTTCTTCAGGTCGCCTTGTCTCAATCATGGGTCACAGTCTCCTAACTGCTGAAGTCGCACTGTTATATTTTGCCTTGAGCCATATTGCTAACAGAGCAATGGGAATCAGGGTCAATCAGGTTCTCGTTACTCTTATCACGGCAGCCGTTGTCCTTCTTACCGGAAGTCGCTCGGCGATGGTTTGTCTGCTTTGCATGTTTATCCTTGCGTATTCAAATGCGGACAACATTAAATACTGCATTGTTATTATTTTTGGTTTGTTTGCGTTTTACTTAGCCGGCTTATTCGACACTATGATTGATCGAATAATGATCGGTATCAAAACAGGAGACATGACTTCATCGCGCAATATTCAACTTGACCAGTTGATTGCTGCGGGCATTATTCGTTATGAATGGTTTGCTGGTCATGAGTTTGACTATTCTAATGGCTTATTAGTTATTGCACTGGAATACCCTCTTCTCAGATTTGCTTTCAGTTATGGGATTGCTTTTGCCGTTTTGCTGGGGATCTACTTATTTTTGTTGCCACTTATGCAGACGTTTAGAAGCCTCGGTGCCGTTCCTTGTGGTCTTCTTGCTTTGTATTTTGTTCATGTCAATACCTATTCATCAATTTGTTCGACCCAGGACGGAATGTTGCAATGTGTAATTGTCGCTTGGCTTTTTATCGGGGCAGCTCGATATTTGGCATATCTTCAGGTTTCGCGAAGCACTGAACCGGGTGAGTAATTTGCGCATTTGCTTTGTCTGCCAATCGCTCGCCGGTCTTGGTGGGCTTCAGAGGGCTGTCGCGCTGTTGGCCAACGAGCTCGTTTCGCGCGGTGTGGATGTCTCTGTTCTCATGGATACCCCCGAGCTGGGCGAGAATCCCTATGGCTTGAGCTCTGATGTTTCGATCCTGCCCGTCGGCATCAAAGGGGCTTCCAAGCCGCTTGGCAAGCTCGTTTCTAAGGTCAGGCGACATTCCGGTTTATTGAAGCCAATTTGTCACGAGCACAGTCTCGGTGGCTCAGTAATTGATAAAAAGTCCCTTGCGGCTGTGCACGAGGCTCTAAAAGAGGGCCGTTTCGACGTGGTTGTCGGTTGTGATCCGCTTCATACTATCGTTGCGGTGTATGCCTGCGACGGCTTGAGCATCGATGTCTGCGGCTGGCAGCACAGCACCTATGACGGCTATTTCAATCAGAGCGGCAGGGGCTTTTACGGTCAAGACTGCCTCTATGCATTTGCGCTCAGGCGCTGCAAGGTGAATTTCGTACTTACCGAGCAGAGCAAGGAAGTCTATGAGCTACACACCGGGCATTCGGCGATTGTCCTCCCCAATTCCATCGTGAATATGGGCACGAGAGGCTACGCGGAGAACTGCGTGCTTTACTGCGGTCGTCTTGATCCCGGCTCCAAAGGCGCCGACTACATCCCGCGCATCGCGGAGGCGCTCGCGGTGAGAGGTTTTGCCGGAGAATTCCTCGTTGTGGGAGACGGCCCTTACCTCCCGAGCCTTGAGGAATGGTTAGAGGACGCTAGGCTACCGTTCAAAATGGAGCTCAAGGGCTTCGTCACCGACGCTGAGCGTTATTACGAACAGGCGACCGTCCTCATCTCCCCGTCTCGCTGGGAGGGGTTTGGGCTGTCCATCCTGGAGGCGATGTCGCACGGCGTTCCCTGCGTTGCCTTTGAGAACGACGGCCCCTGCTCGCTCATTGATGACCCGGTGGACGGCCTCATCGTTCCCAACGGGGACGTGGAGTCCCTTGCCGAGCGCACTATGGAGATTCTCGGCGACGAGAGGCTTAGAAGGTCGATGGGGGACGCCGCCGTCGAGGCTGCACGGGGATACCTGGTCGGCGCGCAGGCGGACCGGTTCCTCGAGTCGTTGAAAGGATAGGAAATGGCTAAGAAGCTGCTCATAACCATAGACACTGAGGCGGACAACCAGTGGGATGTCTCGAACGGCATCTCGACCGAGAACACTCTGTTCCTACCGAGATTCCAAGAGCTTGCCGAGAATTACGGTTTTGTGCCCACCTGGCTTACCAACTGGGAGATGTGCCAAGACGATCGCTTCGTGAGGTACATGAAGCCTAAGAACGACTCAGGTAAATGCGAGATCGGCATGCATTTGCATGCCTGGAACAACCCGCCGGAGTTTCCACTCGAGGAAAAGACCGATCAGCGCGCCTACCTCATCGAGTATCCCGAGGAGCAGATGGAGGCCAAGTTCGACACTCTGCTCGAGTCGCTCCGCAATCGTTTCGAAGCTCCCGTGACCTCCCATAGGAGCGGGCGCTGGGCGCTCGATGAAAGGTACGCGGCCCTCCTCGCGAAGAAGGGTTTCATTGTCGACTGTTCCGTGACCCCGCATATGGACTGGACTATGGCGCCGGGGCAGACGGGCCTCCCTGGTAGCGATTACTCGCAGTCACCCGAGCATCCTTTCGAGCTGTATTCCGGGCTTCTTGAGGTGCCAATGACGATCAGGAGGACTCACCGGTTCGCCTTCGATGCCCTTCATGAGCCGAAGGATGTGCTTCGCCAAGGTAAACGGCTTGTTAAGGGTCAGTGGCAGTGGTTGAGACCACCCAAGAATCCTTCGGCGAGCGCTCTGCGCGGTCTTCTAGACGATGTCGACTCGTCAGCCGACACGTATGCGATGTTCATGATCCACTCCTCGGAGCTCATGCCCGGGGGGAGCCCAAATTTCCCGGACGAGAATTCTGTCGACGACCTGTTTGGTGTCATCGAGAAGGCTTTCTCTCATGCCGCAGAGCTAGGCTTCAAGGGTCAGGGATTGACTGCGTTTGCTAAGGATTACTACATATGTAGGAGAACGGATTGAAGAAGTTGGACCTTAGAGGGATCAAGCGAAAGGTGCGGGGCGAGGGCTTCTGGGCTCGCCTGTTCAGGAACGCTGCAACAGCGCTACTAGGAACTAGTGGGGCACAAGCGATAGGGATTATTACCCTTTCGATTCTCGTGCAATCGCTTGGCGTCACTCAATATGCGTTTTTCGTTCTTGGACAACAGTATATGACCGTCGTTGATGCACTCGTGAACTTCCAGTCATGGCAAGCAATAATTAAGTTTGGTGCCGACGCAAAGTCAAAGAAGGAGGACGAGCGACTGTTCGCTGACCTGAAGCTTGGCATTTTGATGGACGTTGCTACTGCAGTGGCTGGAACGGTTCTTGGTCTTCTTGTCCTTACATTCGTCTGCGACCTGATGGGCTGGGGCTCCGAGGTCAGACTGGCTGCCTATATATTCTCCCTTGAGATCGTTTTTCATATTGAGGGCTCTTCGATTGGCATTCTTCGCCTATTTGACAAGTTCCAATGGACGGCAATTAACAGCATTGCTCTTGCTGTGTTAAAGCTTCTAGTGGTTGGCGGTTACTGCTTTTTGCCAATAGAGCACACGATGATTGGGTATGTGGTTGTTTACGTTGCGACGGATATTGCCAACCATGTTTCTTTGCTTTTCTTGGCATTATTTTTCTTGCACCGTAGGTTTGGGCTTAGAAGAATTTTGCTTGCACCACTCTCCTGTCGCGATCGCGAATTTGTTTCATTTTGCCTCTGGTCAAACCTGGGTACAACTGTCGATGTTCCTGTAAAGTACCTCGATGTATTCATTATTTCTGCGGTTTCTGTTGAGATGGTCGCAGTCTATAAGGTTTTTAAGCAGGCGTTACAAGTTTTTTCGCTGTTAACTAACCCCATCTCGACCGCTATCATGCCTCAAATGTCTGAACTTGTCTCGGAGGGAGAACAAAGGAAGGCGTTTGATGTTGTCCTCAAGATTAGAAATGCCATTTGCATGGTTATGGTTGCTTGCTTGATCGGAGCATCATTGCTAGGCTACCCGCTATTCAATGTTCTCTTTGGGCACGTTTATGCTGCAAATCTTCCGCTGTTTCTTATATTGCTCGCGGTACATTTCTATGCGCTGATGTATGTTGCCCTTCATCCGTATTTCTTCTCTCTTGGACTTGCCAAAGAGGACAGCATGGTCAGTCTTGTCTCCAATGCTGTCTATCTTGGTGTTGCTTTTGCGCTGGTTCGCTATCTCGGTGTTTATGCAATTGTTCTCGCTTCAGCGCTCCAGTATTTGTCCACCAATTTAACCAAGGTACGGATCGTGAAGATGAGGCTGGCAGACCTCGGATAGGGTGAATTTATGTCTATCGTGTCGAATATTGCTTGGAAGTTAATGCCCAGCAAGAAGAAACTTGAAAAACTAAAAAAGCGTGGCCTTGTTATCGGTGAAGGATGTGAAATTCTCAACGGATATGAATTTGGGTCAGAGCCTTATCTGGTCGAGATCGGTAACAACGTTCGTATTACGCGCGGCGTGAATATCACGACGCATGATGGTGGTGTATGGGTTCTTCGCCACCTATATCCGGAGTTATCCGACATCGATTGCTTTTCTAGGGTGAAGATTGGCGATAACTGCCATATAGGTCTCAATGCGACAATCATGCCGGGCGTCACTATCGGTAAAAACTGCATTGTCGGTGCTGGTGCAGTTGTTACCCATGACATCCCTGACAATTCTGTGGCGGTGGGTGTGCCTGCGAGAGTTATTGAGAGCGTGGAGGAGTATCGAAGAAAGAGTGAAGGGTCTTTTTTGCATACCAAGATGATGGCCTGGTCGGAGAAACGCGCTGCCGTTGAACGAGAGATTCGCGAGTCTGGTGAAAAATGATTACATCTAAACAAGAACTCAATGAGTTTCTCGAGTGCGATAGGCTTGCTTTACATCAGACGAGGTCTCGCCCAAGATTCTTCGGTGACGATGTGTGGAAATATCAGATTCGTTTGCGAAAGACTGAATGGTATTGGTACTCGGGGAAGTGTCTGAGAAATCCTTTTAACGCTGTGAAATTTCTGATCAGTAGGCACCTTCTTGCTAAGCGCGCTATAAGGCTTGGATTCTCTATTCCAATTAATGTTTTCGATAAAGGACTATCGATTGCTCATTACGGAACAATTGTCGTTAACGCTCATTCAAAGGTTGGTCGAAACTGTCGTATACAGGAGTGTGTGAATCTTGGGGCGACCGGGGGCAACAGTCTTTCGCCAATGGTTGGCAATAACGTGTTCATTGGAACTGGAGCAAAGCTAATTGGCGGTATTACCGTTGCCGACGGTGTTTCAATTGCTGCGAATGCTGTCGTAGTGAAGGATATTTTGGAGCCAAATACAACTTGGGGTGGAGTTCCCGCAAAGAAACTCTCTAATAACGGATCGAGGGAGTTTATCGATTCGCGTGTTTACAGTACTGTCAGTTAGGACTTCTATATGAATATTGAAAAGCTACGCCAGCATCCCTTTGTTGTGTTCGGCCAAGAACACTATAACCCTTTGGGGATTGTGAGAACGCTCGGTGAAAATGGCATCCATCCGACTGCCTTTGTATATGGAGGCGGGTTGAGGCTGACTTCAAAAAGTAAGTATTTGAAGAAGGTCTATGAGTTCGAGTCGCTCGATGAAGCCTACTATAAGCTACTTAAGTTTATAGAAAATTGTGAGGGTCCCAGGCCGTTTATCTTGACTTCTGACGATACGACTGAGAGCTACCTTGATCAGCGCTATGACGAGCTTGTTGATAAGGCTTATTTTTTTAACGCTGGAAAAGCGGGCCGTGTAACAGCATTTATGGATAAGAAAGCGATTCTCGCTGCAGCTCAGAAGCACGGTCTTAATGTTTTGGATGCGGTTGTTACCGAACGCGGCGTTGTGCCAGAGGGTCTAGATTACCCTGTGATTACCAAAGCGATAACTCCGACTATGGGCGCTTGGAAAAACGATATGCACATTTGTAATAACGAAGATGAGCTTCGCGCGGCTTTCGATTCCATTCGAAGCTATGAAGTGCTTGTTCAGAAATATATCGTTAAAAAGAATGAGCTATGCATGGAAGGCATTTCCTCTCCCGAGGGGTGCGACATGTTGATTACCATTGCGTCTACATACAATTATTATCTTCCGATGAGCTATAGCCCTTATATGACGGTGGGCAATCTCAAAAATCCTGAGCTTGAGGCGAAGCTGAGCGAGCTCATGGCCGACATTGGTTTCACTGGAGTTTTTGAAATAGAGTTTTTGGAGGACCAAGAGGGCAACCTTTGGTTTGGCGAGATCAACTTTAGGAACTCCACCTGGAGTTATGCTTCCACATGTGCTGGCATGCCGCTTGCACTGATATGGGCTGATTCTCAACTCACGGGCATAGTTGATCGGTCACTTCTGCGTAAAGTGCCTGATGGTTTTACTGCAATGGTGGAGATTACTGACTACCGCGAGCGCGTAAAGAAAGGCAAAGTTTCCTTGGGGGCATGGCTTTCTGATTTTAAGAATGCAGATTGCAGGTATTATCTAGGCCGTCATGGCGATATTGCACCTGTGGTTTCTTTGCTCGGGACGAGTGTTCGTCGCAAGCTGCATTTGGATCGCTAAGCTGGTGTGCGATTTGAGTAATTTCAAAAAAGTACTTGCAGTTTGTGGCGCTTGTATAGGGTTGTACATCGGTTCGGGTTTCGCTAGCATGCAGGAAGTCTTGCAATACGAGGCCTCCTACGGCAGTATGTTTTGGGTTGTTATTGCTGTTACTGCTATTGTTTATCTTTATACCAATTTGTCCTTTTCTATTAATGGTGCAAAGAATGAGATTAAGCGCGGCGGCGATATTTATGGTGTATATTGCGGCAAAATCATCGGTGGTTTCTATGACTGGTTTGCGGCGCTGTTTTGCTACATGAGCTTTGTAGTAATGCTCGGCGGTGCGAATTCGACCGCTATGCAACAGTGGGGTTTGCCCAATGGGGTCGGTGCTGTGATTCTTGCTTTTGCGGCCGTTGTAACGGTGGTTTACGGACTAGAGAATATCGTTAAAGTTTTAAGCTTTCTCGGTCCGCTAATTATTGTTTTTTTACTTGCCATAGTTGGGTACTCGTCGATCTTTGGCTCAATGGGATTCGTCGACGGCTCATCTGCCATCGACTCTAATGTATTTGATGTCGTTCAGATTGGCGGCGGTAATCCTCTGGCGTCAGGCGCATCATATGCTGGCTTTGTAATTCTGTGGTTTGCTGCTTTTCTTGGCGAGCTTGGCGCAAGGGAACAATTAAAAGATGTCAAGCGCGGAATGTTGCTTTCGAGTTTGTTTATATTTGGCACGGCGGCACTGTGCTGCGTTGCTTTGATTTCAAATATCGATTTAGTGTGGGATGCGCCAATCCCAACACTTGTGCTCGCTAACAGAATGAGCCCTTTTCTTGGACTTATATTTGCTGTTGTCATATTTGTCGGTATCTATACGAGTGCTGTGCCGTTGCTATGGACCGGAGTTAAGCGTATGGCCGTTGAGGGGACTTCACGTTATAAGTGTGTCGTCATTCTCGGAGGAGTTATTGGATGCATTATCGCTTGTCTGGTTCCTTACGCTCCGCTTCTGAATGTTCTTTACGGGCTTAATGGGTACCTTGGCTTTGCTCTCATGGCATTTATGGTTATCCATGATGTTAGGTCTTTGGTTCAAAAGTGATGTATTGATCTAACTTACCAATATTGAAATAAGGGGTGTCAGCTTAAGTTGACACCCCTTATTAATATGTTATGACCTTCGTTCGTTTTATATGTTCCAATAGATGGATGGCAGATTGCATTGAATGCCATATTGTTAGGGTGGCGCCCAGTATCCGTTTTACGATAAACAATAAAGCACCGGGGTTCATATCATCTCTGCTATATCTAAGTACAATAACGGCAATTTAGCACTTGGGCAACGGGATTAGCTTGGGTTTCGGTGCCCATTTATGGCAACCGCCTGCTTCGCGTCGCAGTCAAATATTGGCATTGGCTGCGGCGCACTTCTCTGTCCATTCATCTGCTTTGCCGTTTCGCACAAAGTAATTGTTGGACAGATCAGTTGAACGGTAGGCGTAGTCGTCCTTTTGATAGTTAGCCGTGTGGTCGGAGTGGGCGATAGCCATGAGTTCGTCGGTCAGGCCAAAGTACAGATGTCGCTGGTCCAGGCCCCCGTACCAGTTGTCGCTGGTGTCGTCCCAAGTTAGGTCCATCTGGCACCATTTGTCGTCGATCTTTACGGCGTTCCAGGTGTGGCCGTTGCCGGTGATGCGCCCGTTGGCGATGCCCGCAGCGTCAAGGAGCTTGGAGTAGATGCGCTGGTAGCTCTCGCAGGTGCCCTGGTGGCGCGTGAGGCCGCTTTCGGCCGAGCACCAGTTGAGGCTGTGGTCGTACTCCAGCTGGTCGAGCGTCCAGTCGTGGAGCCACAGCGCCATGTCGTATTCCGAGCCGTTTGTCTGTTGCCTGCACAGGTCCACGGCGTTGTTGACGATCTGCGTGACGCTCGGACGGGCGGCGTCGTTTACGGTCACCTCCGCCGTGGTGCGCAGGTAGTAGATCCCCTTGTCGTTTTGGGGGTCGTTTCTGTCGTTGTCCATAAAGTAGAAGCAGATGCGGTACGTGCCCGATGCCGTGAAGTCAAAGGTAAAGTCGTGGCCCGCCGTGCCCAGGCTGCAGTAGCTGGACCATGCCGGGCGCGACGGGTCGCAGACGCTTTCCTGGCTGCCGCCGTCCCAATAGGTGGGCACGTCCATGCGCGCCTTGGCCTGGGACGAGCCATTGGTCTGGGTTACATGGAAGGTCGTCGCGGTGCCCGCGGGGGCGTCGTTCCACGAGACGGTGAAGGTGACGCCGTTTTGGGTTGCAGCGACGGAGTGGGCGTAGATGGTTTGTGCCGTGGTGGAGATTGCGGCGGGCGTGGGGTTGGTCTGGGTGCGGAGGGATGGAGTGGGGGTTGTGGTGGCCGCGTCGGTTGCGGCGGCGGTGCCGGGGGTGGCGGGGATGCCGTCGGCGCTTTCCGTGTTGACTGCGCTGGTGCCGGTGGATGTTGCGGTGCCGTCCTCTACGGTATCTGCTGTCGCGTTTGTGCTGGTGCCATCTTCGGCCTTGCCTGTGTCGCTGCTCGTGGCGTCGGCTTGCGCCTGCTGCTCGGCGGTTTCTTGAGGCTGCATGACTTCCGCGATGGCTGCCATGGGCATCGTCGAGCTGACCATGGACGTGCACGCGATCGCGCAGAGCAGGTAGTAAAGGGGTCGTTTCATAGCGGAGCCTCTCGGTGAGCAGCCAATAGGGTCCGAAGGCAGCTCCAGGCCAGCACTCCGCACATATTTTGTTGCGGTTTATTTTACGGGAACCCCAGTCAACATCAGCGAACTTTCTGGGGAATGTTGGGGAAGGGTACCGTCAAGATTCTTTTGCAAATTGATTTTGCTGTCCTCGGCCCCGTCCTCTTCTAGTCCTCCGCCTTTCCCTTCAGTTCGTCCATCTCCTCCAGCTTCGACATATTCAGGCACCTCCTCTTGCCCCACTCGCGCTCCGCCACGTACTTCAGCCTCGCCGTCACCAGCATGAGGGCCGAGCTGCCGTCCGGGAAGGTCCCGACGACCCTCGTCCTCCTCCTGATCTCGCGGTTGATACGCTCGATCCCGTTGTTCGTCCTGATCCGGCTCAGCACACTCGCTCCCTGAGCTTGAGATTGTCACAATATCAGGTTTTGGGGGAGGGCGAAGTTCGTCGTGAGAATCATATCAGGCCCGAGTCTGGTCTACGCCATGACGTATTACGACAGCTCGATTTCAGGCTGCCGTTTGACGAAAATTATTAGACCAACGTGCCCCGTTAAAGCGTTAGGGAGTACCATTGCCTCAGGCGTTCACTGTCTGGTGCATGACGTTAACATCTGCTTGTCGGCTTTTCAATTTGGTCGATTGATTGCCGGATTTGCCATGTCGCCAAACGGAAGGGTTTCCATGTTGTTCCTTTTACATTTGCAAATCGCTGTTTAGGCTTTTGTTTACGGCAGATCGGTGGTCCTTTTTTTCAATAGAAGTGATGGTGCATTCTGGTGCTATGGCACCCTGCCCCAACAGTTCTTGATTCTGTATTGCTATTTGATTTCAATTATTCGTGGCAAGGATTGCTTTAGCACTTTCGACTGCGATAAACAGGTAGATTGATCGGTTTCCATTTATCAAATTTCTGTCGAAGTTAGGACGATTTATGACCCCTGAGTTCAAGCCTCACTACATTGCTTATTTTGATGTGCTGGGATACAAAGCATATTTTGAGGGCGGTGGAGACGTTGAGCGCTTGTTTGATTCGATTATGGATTTGACAGAGCAGGTTACCGAAGCGCGTTCAAGCGATGCGCTCGGGCCCCTTGGAATTACAGCGGTCAGCTTTTCTGATAACGTAGCCATCTCGTGCGATGTCGGCGCATCCGGCCAAAGTGAATCTTATCTTCTGGGCACTCTCATATCTCTCGTAGCAACTATTCAGCTTTTCTGCCTAAGTCGGTATGGCGTATTGATAAGGGGAGGAATCAGTTATGGCATGCTATTTGCTGACGACAAGGTCGTGTTCGGAGATGCTTTAATTAAAGCCGTTCAAATAGAAAATCGCACTTTTTACCTGCGAATTGAAGTTGATCAAGAGGTAGTCGAACGCATAAATCAAATGGCTGATGTTCCTGCGAGTGAGTTATTTATTGCCACCGATTTCGATGGGACAAGTTTTGTTAATTCGTTCGCCCTGCTTTCCGAGAAGGCTAAGGATAGTTGGATTGTCGAAACGGTCCAAAATTTAAGTGGGCTTCTTGTGCCAGCGAATATTTCGGTCATTGCATCAAATGTATTCCATTTAGCAAAGAAATACGGTCATTTTCCTTATAACGTATCGTCTGAATCAAAAATAATTAGTTATGAGAGGGTGATTCGCAAACATTTATGGCTCCTTATGCATTTTGAAAAGTTTAGCCTTAATGCGTATGGCGGTATTCCAATTATTAAGGAAGGTGCCGATAGAATTGTTTACCGGTGGACTCCCTTTTTAAATAGTCGTCTCTGTAGATTTGAATTGAGGGTATTCTCGTGTAGATACAGCCTCGACGAGCAGGAAAAAATGAATTCCGATAATGAGGTTGAGTTGACTCGTCCGTCGTATAGAAGCTCCAGATTTAGGACGCTTCGTGACATGCGTTAAAGGCATTGATTTCTTTGGTGGTGTCACTATTTCTCGGACACTTGCATCCCGGCGGTGGCGTACTTGGAATAGCCGCATAGCTCAAAAGGACTATTTTGAGCTATGCGACAAATAGTGTTATTCGCAATGTCGGACATGCTTGCTATGTTGAGTGTGTTTTCCGTTAAAGGCGATATTGATCATTTGGAAGATTGGTGCGCTGACGAACTTGAATAGTTTCAGATTATTGAGTTCATTAAATTTGCTAGAGAAGATCTCTACTTTTATTATCTAGCCCCAGCTATCCTTAATTCATCTGTCTCTATTCGTAAGGTCTCTTATGAGGTTCTCATGGGCGCTGCGCTATATTCAATAAAAAAGAAGTACGCCGATCTGATTCTGTCCGGCCTTAAAACCGTTGAATTTCGGAAATGCCGCCCTGGTAAGAGACTCGAGAAGATTGTTATCTATGAATCGCGGGGTAGTGGCAGAATTGTTGGGGAAGCCCTCGTCGACGATGTGGTTAATTGCTCCATTTCTCATGCTTGGCAGATTGCTGGTGAACGAGGCTGCATAAGCAAAGAGGAATTCGATTCATATTATTCTGGGCATACTTCGGTGACATTGATTGTTCTGCGTTCGCCTTTACGGTTTGCCCGTCCAATTTCTCTCTCTGAAATCGGATTGGCAAGAGCGCCGCAGTCTTTTTGTTATCTCTCGGACTTACAATGTTTGCGTATAGACGATTTGTCGCGTTGCTCCGAATTGATGGGTTGATATATGAAAAGTTTTGGCTTTTGGCTTGAATCAGAAGATAAGCCAGACATAGAGTCTCTGAGTATCGATGTGCTTCTGAACTTTAACCTTTGGTGCGAGCCTTCCTCCGGAGCTGGAAGGGATCTCGACTTCGGGTTTAAGCTTTCAAGAGCAGTCGATTCAGAAGGCGCTGACGAGCGTGGCTTATACTCCATTGCAAAGCATGTAAACGCATTTGTCCTTTATTGCCCCTTCAGTTTAGATAAAAAACAAGTTTTTGACCTTTACGATGTTCTGATTTCATCTCAGAGCAGGGTGCTCGGCGCGGTGTTTAACGAAAAGTGCAAAGTCACTTCTACCGATAGCAAACCGTATGCCTCTGTTGAATTTCTGGGTGGGAGCAACGATAGCTTTACGCTATGCAAGATTGCTAATTCCATATCAATCGAAGATACACCCGACGACGTGCCTGGTTGCTTTGTTCGCATTGCTTTGCCAGGCAATCTTCCTGATGGAGCTTTATATTTTAGATTTCGCATTAAAGGCCCTGGAGTTTCATCGCTTGTCCAGAAGCATGATTCAAAGGATTCGCCTCTCAACTCGGCTTTTTCCCGAGTTGAGATTGTTGACTTTAGATTCAATGACTACCGGACTCTTCCTGATTGCGCAAACAACCATGTTGAAGCTAAGTACTCCTCTTTTAGGCTCAATACGCTGCAGGCTCACTTTCTTCTCATGGCCGATTCTGGGGTAGATGTTGATTCCGGCGTGACTCTTAAGGAGAAGAGGCTTCTTGAGGGTGGACTTTGGGATGACTATCTCAAAGTTGGTCAGTCTGCCAGCGAGTCTAAGAGATTCGGCAGGCTTGGTGCCGACTCGGATTTTTCGAATCTTGTTGCCTGGCACTGGAAGAAGGGAGATTTGGCACCGGTTGATGGTTACCGCATGTATTTGAAATTAAGAATTCATGTGTGTAATTTCAAAACCATAGTAAAATACTTAATCTATTTATTTGGAATTACAGTTTTGTTCGATGTGCTTGAGAGACCAGTGATTGACTTTCTTTTGTCTATGCTTCGTATCGTGTTTCGGTTTTAGGTGGTGACTGTAGATGATTTCCGTTTTGGATAGTTTTGATACCGCTATAGTCCGCAAGGTGGCTATGACTGAATGTGATCAGCAGCTTTTTCGATTTATTTCCGACTCGATTATCCCTTATTATCCAAATGGTGCTGAATGGTTATCCACAAAGGTGTTTAGCGATGACTCCAGCCGTCTCTTGCTCATTTCTCAATTGCCAGATGGGCTAGTTAACGGGTTCTCAATTCTAAAGAATGAGGATTTCGAAAAGAAGATTTGCACCCTATTCGTTTCTCCTGATTTTAGGGGGAAGGGAATTGGCACTGCCTTGCTGAATCGCTCATTAGATTTATTGGGTTGCGACAAGCCTCTGATCACTGTTTCCGATGACCTGCTGCTTAGTTTTATTCCGTTATTCTCTCGGTATGGTTTTGAAAACATTGAGTCTTATGTCGATCGATATAGAGATGGACATATTGAGTACAGCTTTAATGGCGTTTTGAAGTGACGCTTTAAGCAGCTGAGTTGTTAAATCTGAAGGGGTGTCAAGTCGTTGCTTGACACCCCTTCTTGCGCAGCTCGTTACATGGCGCGAGGCCTGAAAAGTAGTCTGCCCTACGTGCCGGCACAAGGAGAGTGCGATGCATCCTGGTTTCGTTTTCGCCCTATCCTGGGGCTACTCACTCTGTTCAGTATGCTCGCTGTTGGGTTTTCATCGTTTTGGCTCCATGAGATTCGATTACGAGCGGTCCTATGCCATGCTTCTTGGAGCGCTGCGGAAACACCTTAAAAATGACTGCTTCGCGCTGGATCCGTCGAAGCACTTCGACTATATCGTGAGCATCTTTTCCGAGGGCTCCCTGCGGCGTTTCTTCGATTATCTTGATGCAGACATCTCGATGATGACCGTTCACTCCGCCAAAGGGCTCGAGTGGGGCACTGTATTCTTTCCGGGCGTTACGCGTTTCGATTGGCTTGGAAGGATTTGTTCGCGGTGCGAAAGTGCTGGTATGTGCTCGCGTTCTGCGTATGGATGCCGGATCGTGGGTGCGAAGAAAATGCCAGACGGGCTTATTGAGGAAATGGGCCTGTTGTACGTCGGTGTCACTCGCGCCCGCAAAGCGGTATATGTCTCCGCTTCTATGCAGCGCAGGACAAATAACGGGAACTACCAGGTTGCCCGCCCCTCTTGTCTTGCATCTTTTCCGGGCATTGAACCCGTAAGCTGGACGGCCAAGGACGGGGAGGGGTGATTTGTGGCGGTATGGAGTGTGTCCGCTATTGGCGCGAGGTCTGGTCGCGGCTCTCGCTGTGGTCTCATGGAGTGTGCCCAAGCTGTTCTTTGACTATAACGGCTTGGGCACTAGCGTCTTGGTGGGATGCGGTGTTTGTTTAATTGGCCACTGTTGAATATTGCGAAACGGCACCGCGGCATTGCCGATCATTTGGCACCGTGGGTTTAGTAAACTGCTATAAAAGCAGTTTGAAGTGGGGTTCTCATGATCCGAGTTCGAAAGTTGAAGTTATCGAATCATCCGGTATTAGGTAATCTGGAGTTGGACTTTACCGACTCCTCAAATAAAGCCGTTGATACTGTCATCATCGCTGGAAATAATGGCATTGGTAAAAGCAGCTTAGTCGAGCTGCTCTATCAAATCATGGCACATAAGTATCACGACATGCCATGTTATGTTGATTCAATCGAAGTCGACTTTGACTCCGAAATTCGAACATACGAGTTTTATGCCAAGGATATTAAGGGGCACGACTATCTCTATGTTAAAGATGGCTTAGGCCTCGATAATTGGGTGGGTTCGGATGAATTTGCCGAGATTTTTCCCACTTCCGCTATCTTTTCTGATGTCGATATTAATTTTAAGTCTGATCAAATAACTAATGTAACAAGTCGAAATATTGATGAATCTGTTGGGAGTATTCGCTCATCAAGTGATCTGCCCACTGAAATTAATCAGCTTATTATTGATATTCAGGCGCTTGATGATGCTGATGTCGCTAGGGTTGCTAGGAACAATATGGAAACTGGGCTCTCGCAACTTCAAGTCCCTCAAAGGATGCCTAGGTTCACCAAAGCCTTTGATTTGATGTTTGACGACCTGAAATACTATCGTGTTGATAATCGTGACGGTCATAAAGAAATTCTCTTTAAAAAGAATGGACATGACGTGCGAGTCGATCAACTGAGTTCTGGTGAAAAGCAGATTGTCTATCGTGGGTGCTTTATGTTGAAGGACTCGCATGCGCTCAGAGGTTCGTTTGTATTTATTGACGAGCCTGAAATTAGCCTCCATCCTTCATGGCAGGAGAAGATTCTTCACTTTTATAAATCGTTGTTTCAGGACGAAGACGGGAACCAAACTTCTCAAATCTTCTGCGTAACCCACTCTCCCTTTATTATTCATGATGAAAATCGATATAACGACAAAGTAATCGTTCTAGCTAAGAATGAGTTCGGTGAGGTAGTCGCTCAGACAAATCCGGAGTTTTACGGTCCTGGTACGGTCCAAGCGGTGAAGGATGCTTTTTCGGTTTCATGGTTTGTGAACGAAGCCCCCACTGTTTTTCTCGAGGGGCCTACCGATGAGCAGTATTTCAACAAAGCACTTTCTTTTGCCCATACTACTAATCACCTGCGTTTTAAATGGATAGGAAAGAAGAGTCCCGATGGATCGTGTGCATTCACGGGTGCACCATCGCTTAATAAGGCTGCCTCTTATTTGGATGCAAATCCTCCATCGGTCTTCACTGCTTTCCTGTTCGATTGCGATCAAAAGATTAATGAGTGTTTAAGCAACAATGTGTTGCGAACGAAAATGAAAACTTACAAATCCAGAAAGCATTTTAAGAAGGGAATCGAAAATGCCCTAGTGCTGGATGACGATTTCGATACGTCGTCTTTTTATCAGGAAAAGCAAACCTTTGGAGATTATGGCGATAAAAAGGTGATTTCTGAGTTTCAAAAGCAGGCCTTTTGTGATCACATCTGTTCTCTGCCCGAGGAAGAACTCAGGCAGATTTTGACGCACCTAATTGAGACCATTGAGCATATTGATGGGATGATCACAAGGGCTAAAGAGCGGAAGTAATTTAACTGATATTAAGACTGTTCGATGCCTTCGGATTACCTGTATTCCTCTATTCTAAGTTCAGTAAACTCTTGATTGACTAAACTTAAAGTCTATAATCAAAGAAAAACTCTGAAATATCTTTTCAAAATAATGAAAGGAATGTTGAGGACGATGCTTTGTCAGTTCACCTTCAGGAACTATAGATCCTATCGCGACGAGACCGAGCTTTCTATGCAGGCAACATCGATGAGGGAGTTCGAGTGCTCCCTCATAGAGTTCCCTGACGGGCAGAGTTTTCTTCCGGTGGCTGCGGTGTACGGGCCTAACGCTGGCGGCAAGTCTAACCTGCTCGAGGCGCTTGATTACGTTCGCTCGGCGGTGGCCAGGCCGATCAGATTGCTGTCTGCCAGCACTGATGCGCCAGAGGGTAACCGTCCTTCGATACCACGTTGCTCTGCGTTTGAGTTCGATGAAGTGTCGGCTGCTGAGCCCACCGAATTCGAGCTCTACTATCGCGCGGGTGAGCACGAGTACCGCTATGCCCTGTCCGTGCATGCGGACGAGATCGTGTCCGAAGGCCTATGGCGGCGAAAATTGGGAGCGTCACGCACGGCGATGCTGTTCGAGCGTGAGGGCGCAGAGGTTGAGCTCGGTCCCACGCTGCGTAAGCTCGTGACGGCTGCGAGATTCAACCCGAGGCTGCCGTACCTGTCGTTTCTCTGCATCAACTTTGACGCGCCGGTGGTCAAGGAGGCTGCCAGCTGGTTTCTTGACGGGGTGTTCCTGAACTATAACAGCTCCTATCTGGAGCAGATGCTCGAACAATTGCTCGATGAGGATGACTCACCCGAGGTCACGCGTTTTTTGCGCGCCGTTGATGTACGTATTGATGGCTTCAGAGTGGAGAGGGCGCCGGAGTGGCGCGGCCAGCGCGTCTTCGTGAGGCACGAGGTGGGCGGCAAGGCGTACGAGCTGCGTTTATCCGAGGAATCTGCCGGAACCCAGAAGCTCATGGGGTTGGCTGCGTATCTGATGACAGCGCTTGAGCGTGGTGGCACCGTTGTGGTAGACGAGCTCGACGCCAAACTGCACCCGAAGCTTCTTCGCTATGTGATTCTGCTGTTTAAGGATCCTGGGGTCAACAAGAGTGGCGCGCAGCTCATCTTCTCGTCCCAGGATGTGTCAACCATGCGAAACGATGTGTTCCGCCGTGACGAGATATGGTTCGCTGCGCGCGGCGAGGGGGAGGCGAGCCAACTGTGGTCTCTCGCCGACATCCACGAGGCAAACGGTAATCTGGTAAGCAAGAACGCGGCTTTCGACAAGCAATACCTGTCCGGTCGCTACGGCGCCGATCCGTATCTCACCCGCATCGAGGAGTGGGATTAGCATGGTGGCGAAGAAGTCGAAGGGCTGGCGTAGCGGCAAACGAGAGGGCCGCTCGCGCATGGTTCAGATGACGCGTCATCTTGTAGTGAGCGAGGGCAAGGAGACCGAGCCTCGCTACTTTGAGGGTGTGCGTGCGGCGTTGGGTGCGGCGAACGAGCGTAAGGTTGCCATTGTCGTTAAGGGGACCGGCAAACATACACTTGACCTACTTGACTTTGCCGTCGAACACTGCCGCTATGCGCCCGAGACATTCGACCATGTGTGGCTCGTGTATGACAAGGATGACTTTCCTGCGTCCGACTTTGACGCGATGGAGCGCAAATGCGACGAGCTCTCCGATGGTTCGAGGACCTTCCATGCGTTGTGGTCGAACCCCTGCTTCGAGCTGTGGCCTCTTCTGCACTTTCGCTACACGACCGCGCATATGTCCGCGTCCGACTGCCAGCATGCCCTCGCGCAGGAGATGTCGAGAGACCTGGGCATCGAGTACCGCAAGAACTTGGACGGGCTGTTCGAGGTGGTGGACGGCAAACGAGGCGAGGCATTGCAGCGTGTTGGGCGCCTCGTCACATACCATAGGGGGCTGGGTAACGTTAAGCCATCTGCGCAAAACCCTGCAACTAAGGTGGGCGAAATTTTCGATGTAATCGGGCCGTATCTGGCTGGCTAGTCGAGTCTGTGGATTGGCTTTCCGGTTAGGGCGATTGGCGGATTGTGATGCGCGATTGCAAATCCGGTGCGTAGGAGAAGTGCGGAGAAAAATCGAAACTCGCCGAGCATAGCCCGATTTCAGGCAACAAAACCGCAGGTCGCGGGTGCCCAAAACTAGGGTCTGGTCGACAGGTCTCGGTTTTTCACCCCACTTCCGAATTGGTCGCTCATTTAGCACTCTTGATGTCCCCACATCCTCTAAAAAAGTTCTTAAAACAGCCTTAAAGGCGTTCCAACTCGCGTTGACAGCGTAAAATACGCATGTTTGACTATGACAGAAGTGGATTTTAGGGGAGGAGTACGCCATGGAGGTGCTGGTTGTTGGCAACACCGCATATGTTGACGATGACTTTTGCGCCAAGGCATTCCCCGGGGACCACGTTAAGGTTGTAGCCGCGCAGGAAGCGCGCCGCGATGAGTCGTCGCCTCATGCCTCGTGGAAAGAGCTGCTTCAGCACTTGGAGCAGGCCTACGAGTTCGACCGCGTGGTCTACCTGTCTAATTACCTTACCCCGCATACCGATACCGTGGGCGATATCGAGCTGCTGCGCTCGGTCTTTCGTGCGTGCATGGGGCGCCGGGTTCAGCTGCTGTTTGTAGCCGGGCCCGCGGGCGCTGAGGATGCCACCGATGCCGCAGAACAAACGGGCAAAGGCATTATCGCGCGCGCAGCCAACGACCTGTGCCGCTACTACGCTGCTCGCGAAGGCGTTCAAACCAAGATCCTGCGCGTGCCGTTCCTGTATACCGCGTCTGCCGCACTGGAGGAACCGTTTTTGGTTCCGCTGTTCGACGCGTGCTCAACCGGATCGGTCGCTCTGCAGGGCGCGCAGGATGCGGCGTTTCCCCTGCTGTGTGCCGAGGAGCTTGCGGTGCTGATTCGCCGCATCTTTGACAGCTGGGATGCCAGCTTTGAGATGCTCGACGTTGCAGACGCTTTTGGCCATACGGTAGGCGATCTGGGCGAGGCACTTCAGGGACTCTTTCCTGAACTCACGGTTGCCTATGGCGATTCTGCCGGCTGCGCCCTGCCCGCCAGCGACGTCGCTCGCGTGCGCTATGGCTGGTTTCAGCGTTACGACTTGCTGCGCGATCTTTCGACCATTCAAGCGCGTTGGGATGCTGGTCGCGCAAAGAAGGTCAACCCCTTGTGTGCCGCCATCGACCGCATCCAGATGCGCACGTTGCCTATTAAATGCCTGGAGACGGGCGTTGCCTGGGTTCTGTTCGAGGTGCTTGCGCATCTGTTCTCGCAATCGGCCCAGCTCAACGTGCTCGATTATCGCCTGCTCTACGTGGTACTGATCGGCACACTGTATGGCCTGGACTTTGGTCTGGTTGCGGCGCTGCTGGCGTCGGTGGGTTTGGCCGCGAGCTACTTTACTCAGTACGGCTATACCTTCCAGGGCCTGTTCTACGAGCCGTCCAACTGGCTGCCGTTTATCGCGTACTTTGTGGTGGGTGCCGTGTGCGGCTATGTGCAGCTGCGTAACAGCGAGGCCATTAGGGTGGAGCGCGACCAAAACGAGCTCGTACGTAATCGCAATACGTTCCTCACGCAGCTCTACCACGATGCCATCGAGGACAAGCGCACATACAAGCGCCAGATTGTGGGGCGTCAGGATAGCTTTGGCAAGATCTTTGCCGTGACGCAAGAGCTCGACGTGCTCAATCCGCGCGACATCTATCGCAAGTGCTGCGAGCTTCTGGGTGAGATTCTCGAAAACGATTCGGTGGCGATCTATCACGTTTCGGGCGGGGCGTTTGCACGTCTGGTGGCGGCGAGTCCCGTGATTGCCGAAGACGCCACGCGCTCGTTTTCGCTTGAGCAGCTTGCGCCCCTTTTGGGCGGCGGGGGTCGTTCGAACCTGTGGGTGAATCGCGAGTTGACGCCGGGGCTGCCCATGTTTGGATACTCGATCGAGCGCGACGGGGCACCCGCCGTGTTGATCTCTGTGCGTCGTGCGGCTCAGAATCAAATGACGCTCTATTACCAAAACCTGTTCCGCATCTTGTGCGGCTTGGTCGAAAGCGCGCTGGGGCGCGCCTTTGACTATGAGGCGGTAGCTCAGGATAAGCGCTGCGTTGACGGCACTTGCGTGCTCAAGCAGGCGGCCTTTGGCCAAGAGCTTGCGGCCGAGCAGGCGCTGGCAGATGGCAAGATGGGCAGCTTTTTGCTCCTGCGCGTGGTACCGGGCATGGAGCCTGTCGGCGAGCTGGTGGGCGCAATTGGGTCGGCAATCCGCGAGAGCGACGCGGCGGGCTTGGTCGACGGCGACGTGCTCTACCTGCTTATGCGCCAGGCAAAGGCGTGCGACCTACCCATTATCCGCGAGCGTCTGAGCGCGAAGCAGATTGCGGTGGAGCCCGTCGACGGTGAGGACATCGTGGCGCTGCTGCAGCACATCGCTTACACCGGTGACGGTGAGGGGGATGCCGCTTGATCTCGCTTATCGTTGCTGCCGTCTTGCTGCTGATTCATGCGCTGGTTTGCCTGGTGCTGTGGACGCTCATGAAGCTGGGCCTGCTGCCGGTGCACGGGCACATGCTGCCTGTAATAGTGCTGGTGCCGCTGTGGGGCCCGTTGCTGGTGGTTCTGCTATCGGTCCGCAGCGCGGTGTTTGGCGAGGGACTGAAAGAGTCTGCGCTGGAGTCGCTGCGCTTCAACGACGACCTGCATCGCAGTATGCCGGTACCGAGTGGTGAGGGCGATGCAGGCGTGATTCCGCTCGAGGAAGCGCTCATCGTCAATGACCCGGCAGACCGGCGCCGCCTAATGCTCTCCATGCTCACCGAGGAGCCCGACGCGTACCTGGCGCAGCTGCAGGCGGCTAAGCTTAACGACGACGTTGAAGTGGCGCACTATGCCGCGACGGCGGTGGCGCAGATCTCCAAGGAGTCCGACCTTAAGCTACAGCAGCTGGAGCACGCGTTTAAGACCGATCCCAGCTCGCATAACCTGGATGCGTATTGCGACTTTTTGGGCGCCTATCTGGACTCGGGTTTGGCGGAGGGCCGCGTGGCACAGATTCAGCGTCAGCAGTATGCACGCTTGCTCGCGCGTCGTTGCGAACGCGAGGACGGGCCGGCGTTGCGCATCCGCTATGCCACGGCGCTGGCCGATGCCGGCGAGATCGATAAGGCAGAGGACGTCGCGAGCCAGTTGGTGATCGATGCGCCAGACGAACAGGGCGTTTGGATGCTCTGCCTGCGCTTGGCTGTGATTCGTCGTGATGGGCAGGCGGTACAGCGCGTAATCGACGCGATCGACAAGCAGCATGTGTATTTGAATGCTGAAAATCGTGAGAGGTTGGCTTTTTGGCGCGACGGGGAGGAGGCCAGATGAGCGTGGTACAGCATATCCGCGACCGTGCGGGCCATTTTCGCTGGATGGGGCTGCTTGTGGTATGGGCGGTCTTTATTGTCATGGCGGCCGTGCTGCTGGTGGAGCGCGCCGGCGTACAGTACAGTGCGGGCCAGCATAAGCTGGGCATGCTCGCTGCCAACGACGCGGTGCCGGCAAGCTCGGCGATGTTTGGCCAAAAGCCCACGTGCTTGGTTATTACCGACTCGGACCAAGATGGCGTCGAGGACGTCAAAGAGCAGTTCGACCAGATCTTGCTCGACATGAAGATCGCGCACCGCGACGTGGACCTTGCCCTGGACGGCGCGGATGCCATTCCCTCGCTGACCTCTTACGATCGCGTGATTTTGCTCATGCCGTCGCTCGATGGGCTCGGTACGCATCTGACCGACATTATGAGTTGGGTGAGTGCCGGCGGTTCGCTTATGCTGGGCATGACTCCAGATAACTCGAACTACCTGCAGGCTATTGCTTCCAAGCTTGGTATCGAATCGGCCGGATATGACTATGCGACAGCCGAAAGTATCGTTCCGAGCGAGAACTTTATGTTGGGCGGAGGAGAGCGCTACGAGTTCTCGGATCCCTTCGATTCTTCGCTCTCGGTTTCATTGCGCGAAACGGCGCACGTATGGGCAAAGACCGGTGACGCGGGCACGCCGCTCATTTGGTCTAACGATTGCGGCAGTGGTCACACCGTGGTGTGCAACATTGGCATCTACGACAAGGTCATGCGTGGGTTCTATGCTTCGGCCATAAGCTTGCTGGGTGATGCCACGGCCTATCCGGTCATCAACAGCGCCGTGTTCTATTTGGACGACTTTCCTAGCCCCGCGCCCTCGGGCGACGGCACCTACATCAAGCGCGACTACGGGCTTTCCATCGCCGACTTTTACACCAAGGTCTGGTGGCCCGATCTGCAAAAGCTCGCGCAAAAATACGGCATTCGCTATACCGGCGTGATGATCGAAAACTACGAGAACGCGGTTGACCAGACCGAGCCTGCGCGCCAGGCCGATACCACGCAGTTCCGCTACTTTGGCCGCATGCTGCTGCAGATGGGCGGAGAGCTGGGCTTTCACGGCTACAACCATCAGCCTCTGGCGCTCTGGGATACCGATTACGGCACGCTGTATGACTACAAGACCTGGAAGAACAAGGAAACGCTCGTCGCATCGCTCAACGAGCTTATCGCCTTTCAGGACGAGGTGTTGCCCAACGCGCACGGCTCGGTCTACGTGCCGCCGTCGAATATCCTTTCGGCCCGTGCGCGCAAGCTTATCGGCACCGACGTTCCGCGCATTAAGACCATCGCCAGTACGTATTTTGAGGATGGCACCGACCTGCCGTACGTGCAGGAGTTTGGCGTGGCGAGCGATGGCATTGTGGAGCAGCCGCGTATTGTCTCGGGCGGCATGGTCGACGATTCCTACATGCGCCTGGCTGCCGTGTCCGAGCTCAACATGCACTACGTGAGCACGCACTTTATGCATCCGGATGACCTTTTGGATCCCGATCGCGGCGCCAAGGAGGGCTGGGAAGTCTACAAGGGCGGCCTGATTGACTACCTGGACTGGCTTACCAAGTCTGCGCCCGACCTGCGGCGTCAGACCGGTTCGGAATGCTCGGGCGCTATCCAGCGTTTTTCGTCCATGACGGTGAGCGTGGATACAAGTGCGGATGCCTGGACGCTCAGCCTGGGCAATTTCCACGACGAGGCGTGGCTCATGTTCCGCGCCAACAACGGCGAGCCGGGGACGGTCACGGGTGGCGAGATTACGCATTTGACGGGCGACCTGTACCTGGTCAAAGCCACGGACAAGACGGTGACCATTGCACGCAAGGAGGGTGGCGACAAATGAGAATCTGCTTGGTACTCGAGGGTTGCTACCCCTATGTGCACGGCGGCGTATCTACCTGGATGCATGGCTATATCCAGGCCATGCCCGAGCACGAGTTTGTGCTGTGGGTGATCGGCGCGCATGCTGCCGACCGCGGCAAGTTTGTCTACGAGCTGCCCGGCAACGTGGTCGAGGTGCACGAGGTGTTCCTGGACGATGCTCTGCGGCTTTCGGGCGAGCAACATGAAGCCAGTTTTAACGACCGCGAGCGCGAGGCGCTACGCCGCCTGGTGTCGCTCTCCAATCCGGACTGGGACGTGCTGTTCGATATCTTTCAGCGCCGTCGCGTGCATCCGCTCTCGTTTTTGCAGAGCCGAACGTTTATGGACATCTTCCGCGACGTGTGCCTGGCCGAGTACCCCTACACGCCCTTTGCCGATGCATTCCACACCATGCGCTCCATGTTGCTTCCCGTGCTCTACCTGTTGGGCAGCGAGGTGCCGGTGGCCGATGTGTACCATGCCATCTCGACCGGCTACGGTGGCCTGCTCGCCTGCCTGGGCTCAAGCGTTCACCATGCGCCGGTGCTGCTGACCGAGCATGGCATCTATACCCGCGAGCGCGAGGAAGAGATCATTCGCGCTGACTGGGTGGTGCCGTCGTTTAAGGATCGCTGGATTCGCTTTTTCTACCTGCTTTCGGAGGAGATCTACCGCCGCGCCTTCCGCGTGACGAGTTTGTTCCATAACGCCCGCAAGACGCAGATCGATATGGGCTGCGATGCGGGTAAATGCCTGGTCATTCCCAACGGCATCCAGTTCGACCGCTTTAAGGACATTCCCTTAAAGCCCGATGACGGCTGGGTGGACATTGGCGCGGTGGTGCGCCTGGCGCCCATCAAGGACGTCAAGACCATGATCTATGCGTTCTTTGAGCTGCACGAGCGCCTGCCCAAGGTGCGCCTGCACATTATGGGCGGCGTGGACGACGAGGAGTACGGCGCTGAGTGCCACGCGCTGGTCGATACCCTGGGCGTGCGCGACCTGATCTTTACCGGCCGCGTCAACGTGGTCGAGTACATGGAAAAGCTCGACTTTACCATTTTGACGAGCATCTCCGAGGGCCAGCCGCTCAGCGTGCTGGAGTCGCTTGCAGCGCGCCGTCCCTGCGTGACGACAGAGGTGGGCTGCTGTCGCGAGCTGCTCGAAGGCGCCCCGGGCGACGACTTTGGCGTGGCGGGTTTTGTGACGCCGCCCATGTATCGCAAGGGCTTGGCCGATGCCATGGAGCGCATGTGCGTGAGCCGCGCCCGTCGCATTGAGATGGGGGAGCGCGGGCAGCGTCGCGTTGCCACGTACTTTTTGCACGAGCAGATGCTCGCCAACTATCGCGCGCTGTACGACGAGACGGCGTGTGCGTTTAACCTGCCCAGAGAGGGGGAGTAGCCGGTGGCCGGAATTGGTTTTGAGCTCAAGCGCCTGTTTAGGCGCAAGGGCCTGTTTGCCACGATGCGCGCTTACGGCTACGCCGGCATCGTATGCACGGGCCCCATGCTGCTGGGTGTGCTGCTGCAGGTGGGTATTTTGGTGCTGTGCGGTCTGTGGGGTGTGGGCCGTGCCAACCAGGATCTGCTGGTGTGCATGGTGACCTACACACTGCTGGCCTCGCTTACGCTCACGAGCTTTTTCTCCATGCCGGTCACGCGCTTTTTGGCTGATATGTTGTTTGCCGAGCGCGAGGATGAGATACTGCCGTCGTTTTGGGGCTCCAATGCTGTCATGCTCGTTGCGGGCACGGTGCTCTACGGCGTTTTTTTGCTGTTCTCGGGCGCCACGCTGCTGCAGGGGCTGCTATGCCTGTGGCTGTTCAACATTATGATCGTCAACTGGAACGGCATGAGCTATCTCACGGCCATCAAAGACTACCGCGGCATCCTGTGCAGCTTTGCGGCCGCCATTGGCGTGGCGTGCCTGTGCGCCCTGGCCGCGCTGGCACTGGGGCTGCCGCCGGTCGAGGGCCTGTTGGCATCAGTTGCTTTGGGCTACGGCGTCATGCTCGTCTGGGACGTGGTGCTGCTTTACCGGTATTTTCCGCAGAGTGACCGCAGCCCCTGGCTCTTTTTGCAATGGCTCGATCAGTTTATGCCGCTGGCGCTCACGGGCCTGTTTACCAACCTAGGGCTCTTTGCGCACCTGGTGATTATTTGGGCCGGTCCCATTGGCGTGCAGGTCAAGGGCTTGTTTTATGGCGCGCCCTACCACGATGTGCCGGCGCTCATCGCGTTTTTGACCATCCTTGCCACGACCGTTAACTTCGTGGTCTCGGTCGAGGTCAACTTTTATCCGCGCTACCGCGACTACTACAGTCTGTTCAATGACGGCGGCGTGGTAGGCGACATTGTGGTGGCCGAGGAGGAGATGCTCTCTACGCTTAATAGCGAACTACGCTTTTGCGCGCTCAAGCAGCTGTTTGTGACTGCGGCTGTCATTTCGCTCGAGACCACGGTACTCTCGGCCCTGCCGCTGGGCTTTAACAACCTTATGCACGGGTATTTTCGCACGTTATGCGTAGGCTATGGCCTGTATGCCGTGGGCAACACGATCCTGCTTATCTTGCTGTACTTTACCGACTACAAGGGAGCCGTTCTGGCCTCGGGCCTGTTTGCCGGTGTGGCCGGGCTGGCGACCGCCGTGTCGTTGCTTTTGCCGCAGCAGTTTTACGGCTTTGGCTTTTTGTTGGGTGCGGGCGTGTTTTTTATCGTGGCCCTGCTGCGGCTCGATACCTATACTGCCAACTTACCGTATCGTATCCTGAGTCAGCAGCCCATGGTGGCGACCGACAAAACGGGTCGCTTTACGGAGTTGGGCCGCTTGCTCGACCGTGCCGAGCAGCGCTATGAGGAGTGCCGCCATAAGGGTGAGCCGCACGGCGCGTTTGAGCGCACGGTGGTCCGTGTGTATCGCAACCATTGGGGAGGTTCTGATGGCCGATAGGATGATGTCTCGCCGTCGCCTGTTTGAGGCGGCTGCCGGTGCGCTGTTGCTTTCGGGCTGCTCGGTGCAGGAAGACTCCTCGACCAAAAAGGTCAAAAAGCAGGACAAGATTAAAAAGGCCGAGTCCTCGGACGGTACCAAGCACCTACGCGATAAAGACGAGCTGTACGAGGTCTACGACGACTCGGGCATTGTGACCATGTACCTGACGGTCTCGCGCGGCAACAGTTCCGAGAACACCGACCACAGCTGGGCCGAGATCAATACGTACTCGGTGTATGACTATGCCGACATGGGCGTGACGCGCTATCAGGTTATGGGCCTGCTGCAGGCGGGCGACGAAGACGGCCCGGTGGCCGGCGAGGTTGGCTATGGCGAGGAAGCGCCCAATGCTACCGTGCAGGTGCGCGGTCAGACATCGAGCATGAACTCGCAAAAGAATTACAAGGTGGAGCTCAAAAAGGGCAAGGGTACCTGGCGCCAACAGCGCGCGATTGCGCTCAACAAGCACATGGGCGAGGGCATGCGTTTTCGCAACAAGATGGCCTACGACCTTATCCGCGGAATCCCCCAGATGATGGGCCTGCGCACGCAGTTTGTGCATCTGTGGGTGTGCGACCAGACCGAAAAGTCCAACGACACCTTTGAGGACTACGGCCTGTTTACGCAGGTGGAGCAGCTCAACAAGACGGCGCTTAAGGCGCATGGCCTGGATAAGAGCGGGCACCTGTACAAGGTGAACAGCTTTGATTTCCATCGCTACGAGGACACCATTAAGCTTGCCGATGATCCTGACTACAACCAGGCAAGCTTTGAGGGCATGCTTGAGATTAAGGGCGATTCGGACCACACCAAGCTCATCGAGATGCTCGATGCGCTCAACGACGAATCGCAAAAGATCGATGACGTGCTCGACACCTACTTTGATACCGAGAATCTGGTCTATTGGCTGGCGTTTCAGATCCTGACGGGCAACTGCGATACTCAGAACCGTAACTGCTATCTGTACAGCCCGCTCAACTCCAATACGTGGTACATCCTCGATTGGGACAACGATGGCATGCTGCGTAAGATGGAGCTTTCTCTTACCGGGTTTTCGGACTATGCGAGCTGGGAGCGCGGCGTAAGCAACTACTGGGGCAACGTGCTATTCAATCGCGCGTTGCGCAGCAAATCGTTCCGCAGTGAGCTCGACCGCGCCGTCAAGGACTTGCGCTCGTATATGACCGAGGCACGCTTGGCCAAGATGATCAAACATTATCGCGAGGTTACCGAATCGCTGATTTTTGCTTCGCCCGATATCGACAATCTGCCTGTCACCAAGGACCAATACGAGCAGATTGCCGCGGCGATTCCCTCCGAGATCGAGGAGAACTACAAGAGCTTTCGCGAGAGTTTTAAAAAGCCTATGCCGTTCTACATTGGCGTGCCGCAGATCGATAACGGTAAGCTGCGCATTAACTGGGATGCGTCCTACGACTTTAAGGCGCGTGACATTCGCTATGCCGTGGAGCTGGCGCGCGACTATGCCATAAGCGACGTGCTTTTTAAGGCTGAGGACGTGCTGCTTCCCGAGGTGACCTGTGATGCGCCCGATGCCGGCCAGTATTTTGTGCGCGTGCGCGCCACCAACTCAGACGGCTATGCCCAAGATGCGTTTGACTACTATGTGACCGACGACGGCAAGCACTACGGCATGAAGTGTTTTTACGTGCAAGACGGCGGTAAGGTCGTGGAGGACACGTATGAGGAGGGCTAGCGCGCTGCTTGAGCGCTTGGCGGCCCCGCCCGCACGCGCCACGCAGGAGCGTTACCGCCACGAGCTCAAATATCTCATTAACGAGGGCGAGCACGCCGCGCTTGCCTGCCGCATGGCGCCGGTTTTTAAACTGGATAAGCATGCGCGGGCGGGTGGTTACACCATTCGCAGCCTGTACTTTGACGACTACTGCAACTCGGCCTACGAGGAAAAAGACGCCGGCATTCTCATGCGCAAAAAGTATCGCGTACGCATCTATAACGGCAGCGACAAGGTGATTAAGCTCGAGCGCAAAAAGAAGTACGGCAGCTGGATCTACAAGGAGGACGTGCCACTCACGCGTGGCGAGTTTGAGCAGATTCTGGCCGGCGACTACGACTTTTTGCTGAGGAGCCCTTATCCGCTCTGTCGCGAGTTCTACATCGAGTGCATCTGCAACATGATGCGCCCGCGGACCATCGTGGACTACGAGCGTGAGCCGTGGGTGATGGACGAGGGCACCGTGCGCATTACCTTTGATAGCAACGTGCGTGCGGCGGTGGGAAGCTTTGACATCTTTGACGCGACGTTGCCCGCGTTGCCCGTGCTGGAGCCCGGCAAGCTGGTGATGGAGGTCAAGTTTACCGAGTTTTGCCCACAGCTGGTGCGCGATATGGTGCCGCCAGGTGCGGCCGAACTCACGGCGGTCTCTAAGTACTGCCTGTGTTATGACAAGACCGCCTACCTGCGCGGTTTTAACTACTGGGAATCGGATTTTGGGAACCGAGGGGATATTTAGACCATGAGCACCAGGGACTTTTTTAAGAACTCCGTCTTGGAGGCGTTTGGCCAGGTCGACCCTGCCAAGATCGGCCTTTCGCTGCTTGTGGCGCTTGCCATGGGCATCCTGATCTATTACGTGTACAAGCGCTTTTTTACCGGCGTGGTCTATTCGCGCAGTTTTGCTGTAACGCTCGTGGGCATGTGCGTGCTCACCTGCATGGTCACGCTCGCGATCTCGACGAATGTGGTCATCTCGCTCGGTATGGTCGGTGCTCTGTCTATCGTCCGCTACCGTACGGCGGTCAAGGACCCGCTCGACCTGCTGTATCTGTTTTGGGCCATTACCACGGGCATTACGGCGGGCGCCGGCATGTATGCGCTCGTAGGACTCACGGCAGTGGTGATCGTGGTGATGATCGCTGGCTTTGCGAGCCACCAGGACAAGGCGCGCGTGTACATGATGGTCATCCACTACACGGGGCAGACCACCGGCGATGATATCGTTCGCGCGTTTGGACGCACCAAGTTCACCGTCAAATCCAAGACGATGCGCGGTGACAAGGTCGAGATGGCCGTCGAGGTCTTCTCGGACGGTGTGGACATGCCCTACGCCGACGCCATCCGCGCGCTCGATGGCGTTGAGGACCTGACGCTCATCCAGTACAACGGCGAATATCACGGCTAGTTTGGTTCAGTTTTATTTAAGGGGCGGTGTCGCTTGGACGTGCAGCAGCTTGAAGAGACCTGGGCCGTAAGGGCCGGCGCACGTGAAACGTGTCTTGTTGCGGCCTCGCATGTGCCGGCGGCGCTGTCGATGCTGGGGATTGTGCAGCCCGGCGATCGCTTGGTGGCCTTTGCGGACGACTTTGCCGATGCGTTTGCGCGCGGCTTTGATGCCTGCGACGTTGTGCTCGTGGGGGAGCCGTCGGTTGCGGCGTTTGCTGTTGCATCCGAGGGCTTTGATGTTTCGTTTGAGGTCGAGGGGCCTCACCTGTGGTGGTTCGTCAACTCTATTGGCGGGTTTGGTCTGCGTGTGCCCGACCTTCGCGCTCTGGGCCGCGCGGCTCGTGAGTCGCATGCGTTGCTCGTGGTTGATAACACTGTGTCGGGCGTCTTTGGGTGCAACCCGTTGCGTCTGGGCGCCGTGCTTTCGCTCGAGGCGCTCGACCGCGTGTGTGCCGGCGTTGCGCCGCGCAAGCTCGTCGCCGCTTCGGTGGCGCGCTCGCAGCTTAAGCGCCATCGCGTGGATGCCGCTGCAGAGTGCGCGCACGCGTTGTTTGCGGGCTGCGGTGCGCCCGCGCTTGACCTGTCTGCCGAGGAGACCGACGTGCTAGAACGCGGGCTGGACTCGCTCGATACCCGCATGCAGGCGCACTTCGATCGCGCCCGTGCTCTGGCCGAGTATCTGGCTGCTAACGAGATGGTGTGTAACGTTCGCTATCCTGGGCTGGGTTCGCATCCCGATCATGCGGTTGCAACGGGAATCCTCGAGCACGGCTTTGGCCCGGCAGTTGAGTTTGACCTTATCGTGCGAAGTGCGGGTGAGCTGTTCGACACATTGCCGGGGGAGTTCCGCACGTCGCCCGCCGGCGGCGCAACGACACGCCTTTCGGCCCCACGCGGCAAGCAGGGGGGAACCATCCGCCTCTTCGCCGGCACCGACGACCCCCTAACCGTAGCCGCCGCCCTAGACAACGCCCTCCGCAACTAGCTATTTTGGGGCTTGTCTCGGGGTAGTCTTTTTGGGATGGGCTTTTTTAGCTACTTTGGGACTGGGCCGTGGGGGACTGCGCCACGAAAACGGCCTATCTACTACGTTTAACCCTTAGGGGTCGACCATACCTGCCTTTTTTGAAAACTGGCAAGCTGTCTACCAGCGGTTTTGTTTTCACGAAATCTGGTGTGGTAGAGGGTGTTCAACTAAACGTAGTAGATAGGCCCATTTTATGGCGCGCGTCTTAATTCGTTCGTGCGGCGAATCAATAATCAGACCAAATAGACTACTTTGCGTTGATGCTGGCGATGAGGGCGTCGGCTTTGGTGGCGATGACGTTGTTGATGTCGGTCTGCAGCTCCTCGTAGACCGCTATGGCTCGCTCGCCGGCGGGGGTAAGCGTGGATCCGCGGGCGCCGTCGCGCTCGATGAGCTTGCAGCCCAGCTGTCCTTCGGCCTCGTTCACAATGCGCCAGGCCTTGGAATACGCCATACCCATGCTCTTGGCGGCACGGTTGAGCGAGTGTTCGTGGGCAATACCCTGCAGCAGCAAGACGCAGCCGTGACCGAACACGCCCGGCAGGTCTTTGTCGCACGCTTGAATGACCAACTTTGCCGTCGTCTTGTACTTCATACGCTCCACGTCTCCCCGCTAAAGTGTTTGCTGGGCAAACGCAAAGCCTGCGTCAAACCCTCGTGTGCTCTTCTTAAATCATGCATTGTAGCAGTCAAAGTGCGTTAAGATACTTCCCCAGTATTGGGCGCCCAAGGTTGGGCTGGGTCCTACGAGGCCTGCAGCCGACCGGTCGCATGGAAAAAGGAGAAACATGGCTACGTTCTTTCCCGGTGAGTCCCACACGTTTTCGGAGTATCTGCTGGTCCCTGGCTATTCGTCCTCGCAGTGCATCCCCAACAACGTCTCTCTTAAGACGCCGCTAACCCGCTTTAAGCGCGGTGAGAAGCCGGCAATCACCCTGAACATCCCCATGGTTTCCGCCATCATGCAGTCCGTCTCGGGCGTCGACATGGGTGTCGCGCTCGCTACCGAGGGCGGCCTGTCCTTCATCTACGGTTCTCAGACCCCCGAGTCCGAGGCCGCCATGGTCAAGGCCGTCAAGGATCACAAGGCCGGCTTTGTTCAGTCCGATTCCACGCTGACCCCCGACATGACCATGGAACAGGTCATCGAGCTCAAGGAGAAGACCGGTCACTCCACCATGCCGGTCACCGACGATGGCACCCCCAAGGGCAAGCTCCTGGGCATCGTCACCAGCCGTGACTATCGCCCCAGCCGCGATGACCACCAGAAGAAGGTCTCCGAGTTCATGACCCCGCGTGAGCAGCTTATCGTGGGCGACAAGAACATCAGCCTCAAGGTTGCCAACGACGCCATCTGGGACAACAAGCTCAACGCTCTGCCCATCGTTGACGACAACGATCACCTCATGGGCATCGTCTTCCGCAAGGATTACGACAGCCACAAGACCAACCCCAACGAGCTGCTCGACGGCGATAAGCGCTACATGGTCGGCGCCGGTATCAACACCCGCGACTATGCCGAGCGCGTGCCGCTGCTCATCGAGGCCGGCGCCGATGTCTTGTGCATCGACTCTTCCGAGGGCTTCAGCGAGTGGCAGAAGCGCACCATCGAGTGGATCCGCGCCAACTACGGCGAGGACGTCAAGGTCGGTGCCGGTAACGTCGTCGACGCCGAGGGCTTCCGCTTCCTGGCCGACTGCGGTGCCGACTTCATCAAGGTCGGTATCGGCGGCGGTTCCATCTGCATTACCCGCGAGACTAAGGGCATTGGCCGTGGCCAGGCCACCGCGCTGATCGACGTCTGCCGCGCTCGCGACGAGTACTACGAGGAGACCGGCGTCTACGTGCCCGTGTGCTCCGACGGCGGTATCGTCTACGACTACCACATGACGCTCGCCCTTGCCATGGGTGCCGACTTTATGATGCTGGGTCGCTACTTCGCCCGCTTTGACGAGAGCCCGACCGAGCGCGTCAACGTCAACGGCCAGTACATGAAGGAGTACTGGGGCGAGGGCTCTGCGCGTGCCCGCAACTGGCAGCGCTACGACCTGGGCGGCGCCGCGAAGCTCAGCTTCGTCGAGGGCGTTGACTCCTACGTTCCCTACGCCGGTTCCCTCAAGGACGGCGTGGGCGGCACGCTCTACAAGGTCAAGTCCACGATGTGCAACTGCGGTGCCCTCTCGATCCCCGAGCTCCAGGAAAAGGCACGCCTGACACTGGTAAGCTCGACCTCGATCGTCGAAGGCGGCGCCCACGACGTTGTCGTAAAGGACTCCCAGCAGTCTGTGTCTTATCGATAAGCGGCTTTCCCAGGCACCGCATCTTGCCGTTCAAACCGTCGCTTGCGTACCTAAGTACGCGGCGCTCCTCTTTCACGGCAACCTGCGGCACCTGGAAAACCCGTTGTTTCTAGAACGGGTTGCACATAAAGGTTGAGTATCAACCACGTTATTTAGATAAAGCGAGATGCCTGCAAGTCGCAGGCATCTCGCTTGTTGTATTTGCTATCATCAGTCAAGTTAACCTTAGGGTCGGGCGGCTTAGCTTTGTTCGCTACAAGTTCCGCACGCAAAGAAGAGCACTTAATGTGCTCTTCGTCTTGCGCAGGACTGTCCGCAGTAGCGAATAAAGCTAAGCCGACCGACCCCATTAAAGATTAAAGGAGCTGATATGTGCGATTGCACAGATCATAAGGATGAGATCCCTGCCTACGACGCGCAGGCCATTGAGTCCAAGTGGATGAAGGCCTGGGAGGACTCCAACCTCTTTGCCGTCGACACCGACGCCAGCAAGCCCAAGAAGTACGTGCTCGAGATGTTCCCGTATCCGTCGGGCGACCTGCACATGGGCCACGCGCGCAACTATACCATCGGCGATGCCATGGCCCGTCAGGCCCGCATGCGCGGCTACGATGTGCTGCACCCCATCGGCTTTGACGCCTTTGGCCTGCCTGCCGAGAACGCCGCCATCAAGCACAACACGCAGGCTGCCGCCTGGACGTATAAGAACATGGACCAGGCTCTCGCCACGATGAAGCGCATGGGCTTCTCCTACGATCTGGATCGCATGGTCAAGACCTGCAGCCCCGATTATTACCGTTGGGGTCAGTGGATCTTTGAGAAGTTGTGGGAAAAGGGCCTGGTTTACCGCAAGAAGAACCCGGTCAACTGGTGCCCCACCTGCAAGACCGTTCTGGCCAACGAACAGGTCACCGAGGGCAAGTGCTGGCGCTGCGGCACCGAGCCCGAGAAGCGCGACCTGGAGCAGTGGTACTTCAAGATTACCGAGTACTCTCAGGAGCTGCTCGATGACCTGGAGAAGCTCCCCGGCTGGCCCGAGCGCGTCAAGCAGATGCAGGCCAACTGGATCGGTCGTTCCGAGGGCGCCGAGGTCGACTTTACCCTGTGTGACCAGGATGGCGAGCCCATCGAGGGCGACGAGGGTAAGATCACCGTCTTCACCACGCGAGCCGACACGCTCTTCGGTGTCTCCTTCTTTGTCCTGGCTCCCGAGTACGCGCGTCTGCACGAGCTCGTCGAGGGTACGGAGTACGAGGAGGCCGTGACCAAGATCGTCGAGGACTCCAAGCATATCTCCGCCGTCGAACGTGCCCAGGGCACCCTCGAGAAGCACGGTGCCTTTACCGGCCGCTACGTGGTGAACCCGGTCAACGGCGAGAAGGTCCCCGTGTGGGTTGCCGACTACGTTGTTGCCGACTACGGCACCGGCGCCGTCATGGCCGTTCCCTGCGGCGACCAGCGCGACTTTGAGTTCGCACGCAAGTATGATTTGCCGATCGTGCCGATCATCCTGGACGATGACGACCGCGCAGCCGTCGAGGCCAGCGGCGAGACCATCGATACCTTCCATGCCGAGACCGTCGACTGGGATTGCGCCCATGCTGCCGAGGGCACGCTCGTCCAGTCCGGCAAGTACACCGGTATGCGCGGCGGCAAGCACTCCGAGGGCGAGGCTGCAATCGTTGCTGACCTCGAGGCCATGGGCTGCGGTCGTCGTAAGGTCGAGTTCCGTCTGCGCGACTGGCTCATTTCCCGCCAGCGCTATTGGGGCAACCCCATCCCGGCCATCCACTGCGAGCACTGCGGCATCGTGCCCGTGCCCGAGGACCAGCTGCCGGTAACGCTGCCTGAGAACCTGGACCTGGGCGCCGGCGAGACCCTCGCCGAGTGCAAGGAGTTCTACGAGACCACCTGCCCGGTCTGCGGCCGCCCGGCCAAGCGCGAGACCGATACCATGGACACCTTCACTTGCTCCAGCTGGTATTACCTGCGCTATACCGACCCGCACAACACCGAGCTGCCCTTCTCCCGCGAGGCTGCCGATCGTTGGATGCCCGTCGATAACTACATCGGCGGCATCGAGCACGCCATTCTGCACCTGCTCTACAGCCGCTTCTTTACCAAGGCGCTGCGCGACCTGGGTCTGCTGAGCGTGGACGAGCCCTTCACCAACCTGCTGTGCCAGGGCATGGTCAAGGACGAGAACGGCGACACCATGTCCAAGTCAAAGGGCAATGTCGTGCCCCCGAGCTCGGTCATCGAGCCCTACGGCGCCGACACCATGCGTTTGGCGATCCTGTTTATCGCCCCGCCCGAGAAGGACTTCGACTGGGATCCCAAGGCTGTTGAGGGCGCCAACCGCTTCATCAAGCGCGCCTGGCGTATCGTGTGGCAGCTCGTCCAGTCCGGCGACGCCAGCGTGGCCTTCGACAAGTCCACGCTCGACGAGGTTGCGATGAAGCTCTATCGCGAGCGTCACCGCACCATCGCCAAGTGCACCGAGGACTTCGACCGCGGCCAGTTCAACACCGCCATCTCGGCCGTCATGGAGCTCGTTAACGCGGCGAGCGCCTACCTCAACGCCACTGAGGGCACTGACCGCGACAAGGCGCTGTGCTACGGCGTGGCCAAGGATATCGTGAGCGTCCTTGCCCCCATCTGCCCGTTCTGGGCCGACGAGCTGTGGCACGAGGCTCTCGGCTGCGAGGGCAACGCCTACACCGCCGCCTGGCCCGAGTTCGACCTGGCCGAGTCCATCGAGGACACGGTGCAGATCGTCGTCCAGGTGCTCGGCAAGGTCCGCGGCCGCATTGACGTGGCCCGCGATGCCTCCAACGAGGAGATGCAGGCTGCCGCCGAGACCGCCGTCGCCAAGTGGCTCGAGGGCAAGACGATCGTCAAGGCCATCTGCGTGCCCGGCAAGCTGGTCAACCTGGTGGTCAAGTAAGCGCTGCGCGCTTAACTGACGCATAAAAGACGAGGGACGATCCGGTTGGGTCGTCCCTCGTTTTGTTTTGCCTGCCCAAAGCGCCCGCGGTCAATTGTTCTATTCTTGTGGAGAACCTGTGCGCACGCTGACCTGCAGATTCGTACTGTGCTTGCGCGTTTCCGCAGCTATTGGTATAGTTTGCTTGCAAATGAAGTTGTATTGAAAGAAGTGGGGTTTCGGCCCCGCTTCTTTTTTGTATGGATGGAGGTGCCGCAATGGTCAAGACCAAGACCGAGCAGGCGATCATCGACGCGCTCGAGGCCGTCGCTCCCCAGCACGATGTCGACATCGTCGACGTCGAGCTCGTGGGCGCCACCAAGGCCCCCTGCGTGCGCGTGCGTATCGAGGGTGCTGAGGGTCAGAGCCTGTCGCTCAACGACGTCACGGCCAACACCAAATGGGTCGGCGATGTAATCGAGGAGCTCGACCCCATCTCTTCGAGCTATACGCTCGAGGTGTCGAGCCCGGGCATGGCGCGCCCGCTGCGCCGTCCGCGCGACTTTGCCCGCTTTGTGGGCGAGAATTGTGAGCTCACCTCCACCGCCACCGAGGGCCGTCGCAAGTACGCCGGCAAGATTGCCGCTGCGACCGAGACCGACGTGACCCTCGAGCTCGAGGACGGCGAGTCCGTCACCCTCGATTTCTCTGATGTTAAAAAGTGCAAGTTGAAGCCCACCTACGACTTCAAGCCCGCGAAGGAAGGAAAGTAAGATGGCAGCATCCGACATGATGTCCGCCCTGATGGAGCTTTGCCAGGAGAAGCACATCGACCAGCTCTACCTGATCGACCGCCTGGAGCAGTCGCTCGCCAAGAGCTATGCCGAGATCCTGCATCTTGAGTGGGGCGCCAAGGTGACCATCGACCGCACCACCGGCAAGATCTACGTCTACCGCCTGGAGCCGATCGACGATTCCATGGACGAGGAGGGCAACTTCACCGAGTTCGAGGAGATCGACGTCACCCCCAAGAACACGAGCCGCATCGCTGCCCAGCACGCCAAGGCCGAGATCAACGCCATCGTGCGCAACTCCGCCCGCGAGCAGATCTACGAGGAGTTCTCCGGCCGCATCGGTGACCTCATCAGCGGTACCGTGCTGCAATCCACGCCCGACTTCACGATCGTCAAGATTCGCGAGGGCGTCGAGGCCGAGCTTCCGCACTTCGATCAGCGCCGTTACGAGAACGAGCGCAACGAGCGTCCGATGGGCGAGCGCTACCTGCACAACCAGCACATCAAGGCCGTGATCATCGACGTTCGCGACCCCAACTCCAACCTGCAGCCGGTTCGTGGCGAGCACAGCCGTCCGCCGATTGTCATCTCCCGTACCCACCCCGAGCTCATGCGTCGTCTGTTTGAGCAGGAGGTGCCCGAGATCTATGAGGGCACCGTCCAGATCAAGTCGATCGCCCGCGAGCCTGGCCAGCGTTCCAAGGTCGCCGTCCACTCCCTCGACGACCGTCTGGATCCCGTGGGCGCCTGCGTCGGCCCCAAGGGCAGCCGTGTTCGCGCTGTCGTGGGCGAGCTCCGTGGCGAGCGCGTCGACGTCATCCTGTGGGATGCCGATCCTGCCGTCTACGTCGCCAACGCCCTGTCGCCCGCTAAGGTCACCCGCGTCCTCATCGACGAGGAGAAGGCCTACGCCGGCGTCATCGTGCCCGACGACCAGCTGTCCCTCGCCATCGGCAAGGAGGGCCAGAACGCCCGCCTCGCCGCGCGCCTGACCGGCTGGCACATTGACATCAAGTCCGAGACGCTTGCCGCCGACATCCTCAAGAACGTTCCCGTTCACGAGGAGCCCGCCGCCGACCTGATCGGTGACGAGGAGGACGAGGACGTCCGCCGCTGCGAGTACGTGTCCGAGGACGGCATCCAGTGCCGCAACCAGGCCCGTCCCGGCTCCCGTTTCTGCGGTGTCCACGACACCGACGCCTTCGATGATGCGGAGGACCTGATCTAGCGCGCGGTCGCGCCGGGTGGGTCCCGGCGCGTCTCCCACGCTCGTTCAGTCTCTAGGCACCCAAGGTGCCAGAAAGGGTAGGTGAAGTCATATGGCAAAAGTCCGTGTGTCCACCCTGGCCAAAGAGTTCGGCATGACCTCCAAGGAACTGATGGGTCATCTCGCCGATATGAAGATTCCTGCTAAGTCCGCTTCCTCCACCTTGGAGGACGCCTATGTCGCCATGGTCCGCAAGCAGCTCGCCTCGGTGATCGAGGCCCGCGCTCAGGAAGTCGAGGCCGCCAAGCAGGCCGAGGAGCAGGCAGCTGCCGCCGAGGAAGCCGCCCGCGCCGCCGAGGCCGAGCGCGAGCGCATCGCCGCCGAGAAGGCACGCGAGGAGGAGCGCCGCCAGTTTGCCGCAGCCCAGGCTGCCGAGGAGGCTGCCCGCGCCGAGGCCGAGGCCAAGAAGAAGGCCGAGCAGGAGCGCCTTGCTCGCGAGAAGGAGGAAGCTGCCCGCGAGGCCCAGCGCCGCGCCGTTCCCGCTTCCGACTCCGGTTCGCGCTTCCGTTCGCTGCTCGACCAGATCGCCGCACAGGAGACCGTGCTCAAGGAGAAGAAGGACGCCGAGGACAAGGCCAAAGCTGAGCGCGCCGCCGAGCGCGGTAACCGTCGTGGCGGCAACAACGACCGCCGCGGTGGCCGTCGTAACGATCGCAACGCCTCTGACAACAACTCCGAGCGCAACGCCTCCGAGAGCCGTCCGCACAGCCATCGCACCAACGCCAGCAACAACGTCGCTGCCGGCATGGACTTCCCCAACCCCGATAAGCAGGGCAAGGGCAAGAAGCGCAAGGGCGGTCACAACAACGAAGAGGACCACTATAGCCGCATGGCTCGCGAGGCCGAGGAGTATAGCCGCGAGAAGGTACTCGAGGAGGCTCGTGCTGCCGTCGAGGAGGCCTCTCGCGAGTCCACCGGTCGCCGCAAGAAGCGCAAGGAGAAGCGCGAGCGCGAGGCTGCCAAGGCTCAGGAGGAGCGCAAGATAGAGGAGGCGCTGGCCCAGGGCGTGAACCCCGAGGAGCTCGACGCCATCAAGGTCTCCCAGGGCGTTACCGTCCAGGAGCTCGCCGAGGCGCTCGACGTTCCGGCCAACGACATCATCAAGCGCCTGTTCCTACTGGGTACGCCGCTCACCATGACGCAGTCCATGTCCGATGACCTTGTCGAGCTCGTTGCCGACGACCTGGGTCGTCAGATCAAGATCATCACCCCCGAGGAGGAGAACACCTTCTCGTTCTACGACGATCCCGCCGACCTTAAGCCGCGCGCCCCGGTCGTCACCGTCATGGGCCACGTCGACCACGGCAAGACGAGCCTCCTCGACGCCATCCGTCACACCGGCGTCGCTGCCGGCGAGGCGGGCGGCATTACCCAGGCAATCGGCGCTTCGCAGGTTATGATCAACGACCGCAAGATCACCTTCATCGATACCCCGGGCCATGCCACCTTTACGGCCATGCGTGCCCGTGGTGCCAAGGTGACCGATATCGTCATTCTGATCGTGGCTGCCGACGACGGCGTCATGCCCCAGACCGTCGAGTCGATCAACCACGCCAAGGCCGCCGGCGTACCCATCGTCGTCGCCGTCAACAAGATCGATAAGCCGGGCGCCAACCCCGACCGCGTGCGCCAGGAGCTCACCGAGTACGGTGTCATCCCCGAGGAGTGGGGCGGACAGAACATGTTCGTCAACATTTCGGCCAAGCAGAAGATCGGTATCGACGATCTGCTCGAGACCGTGCTGCTTCAGGCCGACGTGCTCGAGCTCAAGGCCAACCCGGACACCTTTGCCTCCGGCAACGTCCTCGAGGCCAAGCTCGACAAGGGCCGCGGCTCGGTCGCTACCGTGCTCGTGACCCGCGGTACCCTGCACGTGGGCGATACGCTGGTCGCCGGCCTCACCTACGGCCGCGTCCGCGCCATGCTCGACCCCAAGGGCCGCGCCGTCACCGAGGCCGGTCCCTCCGACGCCGTCGAGATCCTGGGCCTGCAGTCCGTGCCCAACGCCGGTGACGAGTTCCGCGTGTTCGAGGACGAGCGCGAGGCTCGTGCCCTTGCCGACGAGCGTTCGCTCAAGGCCCGTATCGAGGAGCAGAGCCGCGTCAAGCACGTCACGCTCGAGAACCTCTTCGAGACCATTGCCGACGCCGAGGTCAAGGAGCTCAACCTGATCATCAAGGCCGACGTCCAGGGTTCCATCGAGGCCCTTCAGGATTCGCTCGACAAGATGGATCAGTCCGAGGTTCGCATCAACACGATCCACTCCGCCGTTGGTGCCATCAACGAGACCGACGTCGTCCTGGCCGACGCCTCCAACGCCATCATCATCGGCTTTGGCGTCCGTCCCGACGGTAAGGCCCGCTCCGCCGCCGAGCGTGAGGGCGTCGAGATCCGTTGCTACGACGTCATCTACAAGTGCCTCGAGGAACTCGACGCTGCCCGTATCGGCATGCTTAAGCCCACCGAGGTCGAGGTCTCCACGGGTACTGCGACCGTCCTTGACACCTTTAAGGTGCCCAAAGTCGGTATCGCCGCCGGTGTCCGCGTCGAAGAGGGCGAGATCGCCGCGACCGATTCCGTGCGTCTGGTGCGCGACGGCATCGTGGTCTTCAACGGCAAGATCGCCTCGATGCGTCACTACAAGGACGAGGCCAAGAGCCTCAAGAGCGGTTCCGAGGGCGGCATTGGCCTGGAGAACTTCCAGGACATCAAGCCCGGCGACCAGATCGAGGGTTACCGTATCGACCAGGTTGCCCGTACCGAGTAGGGGGTAGCGCTATGAAGCAAACGCAGGCAACCCGCCGTCTGGGCGAGCAGCTTCGCGAGAAGCTCGGTTATATCCTGCTCTTTGAGGTTTCCGATCCGCGTCTCGACCTGGTTACTTTGACCGCGGTCGAGGTCGCGGTGGACCGTTCGTTCGCGCGCGTGTACGTGTCGTGCGATGCGAGCCGCTACGATGAGGTCATGGAGGCGCTCGCAAGCGCCAAGGGCCGTATTCGCAGCCTGTTGGCTCGCTCGCTCGATTGGCGTGTTACGCCCGAGCTCGATTTTCGCATCGATCGTTCGACCGATGAGGCCGAGCGCATCACGCGTGCGCTGGAAAACGTTCCCGCCACGCTTGCGATCGAAAAGGACGAGGACGGCTATCCGATAGCGGATGCCGCCCAGGAGGCAGCTTTAGATGACTAATTCCGCCGACCTCGCCTCGTGCGAGTCTGCAGATATTCAGCGACGCATCCTCGAGCTCATCGAGGGTGCGTCCTCCATTGCGATTTCGGGACACACTTCTCCCGATGGCGATGCCTTGGGCTCCGTTTTGGGTCTGGGCCTTTCGCTCATGAAGTTTTTCCCCAACAAGGACATTGCGCTGCTGCTGGCAGATGATGACCCAGTTCCGCGCATTTACCGCTTTATGGAAGGCTCCGATCGCCTGACGCCGGCATCTGCGTACACCGACAATCCGGACCTGTTCATCTCGGTGGACGTGCCGGTCGTCGAGCGTCTCAATAATTCCGCCGAGGTGCTTCGTCGCTCCAAGCATGTGGTGTGCTTCGATCACCATCCGGCGCGCGAGGAGTTTGCCGAGCTCAGCCTGAGGCGCGTCGAAGCTGCAGCCTGCGCCATGATCATCGACCGCTTCTTGGACAATTGCGGCATTGTCGCACGTGATGGCGTTGCGACCTGCCTGCTGTGTGGCTTGGTTACCGATACCGGCCGTTTTCAGTACCAAAACGCCGATGCAGCCGCGTTCCATGCAGCCTCGCGTCTGGTTGCCCACGGTGCCGATCCGGCGCGTGTGGCACTCGAGGTTTACCAGAGCATGCGCGTTGAGTTTTTGCACCTCAAGTCCATCGTTATGGGCCGCATTAAGACGGTGGCCCACGGGCGCGTCGCGTATAGCTACGCGTACCAGAGTGACCTTGAGGCCTGCGGTGTCACCTCGGACGAGTGCGACGGTCTGGTTGACGTGGTGCGCTCGGTGATGGGCGTCGAGGTCTGTCTGTTCCTGAAGGGCATTGAGGGCGATACCAAGGTGCGCGGCAACCTGCGCTCCAAGGGCGACCTCAACGTGTCCGAGATCGCTGCTGCCTTTGGCGGAGGCGGACATCCCGCTGCCGCCGGTTTCTCCAACAACGGAACGATTCTCGAGACGCTTACCGTGGCACTTCCCATGCTGGCCGAGCTGGTGGGGGAGGATCCCGCTTCGGTGACCGTCGAGCTTTAACTTTTTGGATGGTACATGGCTCGTCGTACGCCTTCTCAACTGAATATGCTGCTCGCCGTCGATAAGCCGGTGGGCTGCACGTCCCACGATGTGGTTTCGAAATGCCGACGCGCCCTCCATGAGCGGCGCGTCGGCCATGCCGGCACGCTCGACCCCATGGCATCGGGTGTCATGGTGGTGGGTGTGGGCCAGGCCACCCGTCTGCTGGGCATGCTAACCCTCGATACCAAAAGCTATGTCGCCGACATTTCGTTTGGCGCCGAGACCAATACCGATGATGCGGAGGGCGAGGCGGTCCGCACGGTGGCTGTTGCCAACGAGCTCCGCGATCCTGCCTATGCCCGTGAGCGCTTGGCCGCTATGCTGGGTCCGCAGATGCAGGTGCCGCCGGCGTTTTCGGCTATCTCGGTCAATGGCGTTCGCGCCTACAAGTCTGCTCGCGAGGGCAATGCGGTGGACCTACCTCCGCGCCCCGTCGAGGTCTATGCCGCCGACCTGATCGCCGTGGGAGGCGAAGGTGATACGTGTGTGTGGACCGTGGCGTTCTCAGTGAGCAAGGGTACCTATATCCGTGCGCTCGCTCGCGATTTGGGCCGCGCCTGCGAGAGCGCCGCGCACATTTCCGCGCTGCGCCGCACGGCCTCCGGTGTTGTTTCCATTGGCGCTTGTCATGCGGTCGAGGAGCTTTCTCCCGAGTCCGCGGCTGGCTTTGCCCTGGATCCCATTGCGGCCTTGGGCGCCACGCGTGTTGACTTGCCGGGCAATCTTGCCGACGACCTGCTCTGCGGCCGACGCATTCCCGTTGAGCGTGCGCTTGCCGATTTCGATTCCGCGAAGGCGCCTTTTGCGTTGGTGCTCGATGGGGGACTCAAGGCGCTTGCCCGCATTGAGAGTGGCCGCTTTGTCATGGAGCACGTGTTTCCGCAGGCAATCGGCGGTGTTCGATAATGTTGTCCGCTCGTGAGCTCGCGCGTATCTTTTTCGAGGGCGAGTCGGACGAGGCCCGCATCGTCACTGCCGATGCGTTTGATGAGTGCGAGCACTTGGGTGCTGCATCGATTGCCATCGGCGTGTTCGATGGTGTGCACCGTGGACACCAGGAACTCATCGAAGCGCTTGTCCGTGATGCCCGTGCCCATGGCTGCAAGGCGGTCGTGGTCACTTTCGATCCCGATCCGGACGTTGTGGTGAGTCCTTCGCCCGCTCAAAAACTGATGACGACGGCCGACCGTCTACATGCCTTGGCTCAGACCGGGGTCGATGCAGTGGTGGCCGTTCCCTTTACGCCTGAGGTTGCGGCACTCGACCATGTTGGTTTTCTCACACTGTTGTCACGCGTGGTCGACATTCGTTCGATTCGCGTTGGCAGCGATTTTAGGCTGGGTCGTGGCGGTGCTTCTGGTGTTGCCGAGATGCGCGTCTGGGGTTCCGAGCACGGCGTTGACGTGTATGGTCACGATCTGCTTTGCGAGGGCGGTGAGGCCATTTGCGCCACCCGCATCCGTCATGAGCTGGGACAGGGCCATGTGGAGCTGGCTGCTGAGTTGCTCGGCCGCCCGTATATGCTGCGCGGCGGTGTTGTTCGCGGCCGTCACGAGGGCTCTGGCATGGGCTTTCCCACGGCAAACCTGCAGGTTTCCGACGGCATTCAGGTGCCTGCCGATGGCGTGTATGAGGGCCTGGTGCTCGTCGATGACACCGTATGGCCTGCTGCCGTTAACGTCGGCCTGCCGCCGACGTATGCCGACGATGCCGCTTCATCGCATCTCGAGGCTAACTTAATTGGTTATACGGGCGACCTGTACGGCGCTTCCGTTTCGCTGGCGTTTACGCGCTGGCTGCGTCCCTCGCGTGTGTTCGAATCGCTGGATGAGTTGATCTCGACCGTCGAGGGTAATATCGAGGATATTCGTCACAACTTGGGCGAGCAGGGGGTGAGTATCCGTGATTAGCGATGATGAAAAAGACCAGGTACGCGCTGCGTCCGACCTAGTTGCCATCGTGCAGGAAACGGTTGAGCTCAAGCCCCGCGGCCATGAGTTTTGGGGTTGCTGCCCCTTTCATGGCGAAAAGACGCCGTCCTTCCACATTATCCCCGCCACACAGGTGTGGCATTGCTTTGGCTGCGGCGAGGGTGGCGACGTCTTCACCTATATCATGAAGCGCGAGAACCTGAGCTTTCCCGAGTCAATCCGTTATTTGGCCGATCGTGCAGGTATTGAGCTGCACGACACCGGAGATCGCCGCGAGCGCGGTACCAAGCGTGCCCGCATCTACGATCTGTGTGCCGAGACCGCCCAGTTCTACCACACCATGCTTATGCGCGGTAAGGATGGCCGTCCACGTGAGTACTTTGCCAGCCGCGGCATGGGCGGCGACGTCTGCCGCCGCTACTGCCTGGGCTTTGCGCCGGGTCGTAATATGCTGGTGGCTCATCTGTCGCAGGCGGGCTTTACTCCGCAGGAGATGATCGACGCCAACGTTGCCGTGAGTCGAGGGCGCGGGCAGCTTGCCGACCGCTTCTACGACCGCGTGATGTTCCCCATCTTTGACGAGCAGGGTCACAACATCGCCTTTGGCGGTCGCATCATGGGTGACGGCCAACCCAAGTACCTCAACACCGCCGAGACGAGCGTGTTTCATAAAAAGCGAAACCTCTACGGCTTTAATTGGGCCAAGGAGTTTATCGTCGCGCAGGATACCGCCATCGTGGTAGAGGGCTATACCGACTGCATCGCCTGCTGGGAGGCGGGGATTAAAAACGTTGTCGCTACGCTGGGCACCGCGCTCACGGAGCATCACGTCAAGACGCTCACCCGCTTTGCTAAGCGCATCGTGTATATGTTTGACGGCGATGCCGCCGGTCAAAAGGCCGCTCGCCGTGCGATTCAGTTTATCGAGCAGGATTCTATGGACCTGCGCTGCGTGGTGCTGCCCGACGGTAACGATCCCATGGAGTTCATCACGGCGCACGGCGGAGGGGAGCTGCAGAAACGCATCGACGCCGCCGTGCCGCTCATGGACTTCGTGTACCGTTCGCTTCAGGAGTCGAGCGACATCTCCACGCCGGGCGGTCGCGCCAAGGCGCTGGAAGATGCGCTGACGCTTATCTATCCGCTGCGCGACAGCTATATGATCGACACGTACTTTATCCAGATTGCCGATCTGCTTGGTTTGGATCTGGAGACAGTGCGTGCGAGTTCGGGTCGCGTGTTTCGCGATGTCGCCAAGCGCGAGGATGCGGAACGACGTCGTGAGCAGAACTATGAACGCCAGCGGGCGCAAGCCGAGCGCTCTGGTGGCGCGTGCGGTCGGATGTCTGGTTCGCAGGGGGCATCTCGCGGTGCTTGGGCATCGGGCGCGACGCCGCCGGTGTCCGCGCCGGTCGAAGAAGAGCCGTATGACTACGTCCCGCTCGATGCCTATGGCGCCGCGCCCGTGGAGGTCGTCGACGACCTGCCGCCGATCGACGCGCCTGATGGTATGGGTGCTGTACCTGTGACTGATGGTTCGGGTGCTCCGGCTGCGGCGGCGCCGATGGTTCTTACTGATCTTGAGCGTAAGTCCTTGGCAGGGGAGCGTGAGCTGCTGACCATGCTCACGAGCTACCCCGACCTGTTCCGCACGTATGCCGACCGCATCTGCTCTATCGAGTGGGTTGACCCACGTCACGAGTCCATCGCATGGGCCGTTCTGGCAACTCCGCCGGGAACCGATCCTGCAGCCTGCATGGATGCGGCGCGCTCGGTGTGTCCCGAGGCGGCAACGCTTGTGAGTGCCGGGCGCATCTCGGCGACGAGCAAGCACCCCACCGAGACGAACATCGTGTTTATGCTCGATACGCTCGAGCTCTACACCATCAAGCGCCGCATGCGTGCCGCACAGGCCAAGCTGCGCCAGGACCGTTCGCTCGACGATGAGGCCCGTCGCGCGCTGACCGTGCAGGCCGCGCAGGATTCGCAGCGTCAACGCGAACTGCAAAAGTCGATCGGCGGCGTGGCGGACCCGTTCCGTTTGATCGGTCTGGAGGCCGCAGGCACCGAACAGGCCTAGATGTTGTGGTCAACCAGCGTATTCTTGCCTATATCCTGTCCTCTTTTTGGGTATAGACGTCGATGTGTGTGCTAAAGTATTGAGTCCTGTGGACTATGAAGGGAGAATCTGTGCCAAAAAAGACTGAGAGCACGGGTACTGGGCTGGAATCCTACGTTGCAAAGCTCATGGGCAACGGCTCAAACAGGACTTCGGTAACCGAGGACGAGATTCAGGTCGCCCTGAAGGATATCGATGTTTCTGACGAGCAGCTCACCGCGGTGTATTCCGCGCTGCGCAACAGCGGCATCCAGATTATCTCCGCGAGCGGTAACGACGACGCCCCCATGGACGTCGACGATGACGATAACGATACCGATACCGACGATTTCGATGACGACGACGAGCACGATTCCGGCTCGCTCGACGATCACGAGCTCAAGATGGCCCGTCAGGCCGATGCCGAGATGGGTTCTTCCAAGAGCAAGAAGAAGCGCACCGTGCGCACGTCCCGTTCACGCTCCCGCGTGCGTGGCATCGATGCCTCCACGGTGATGCTGACCGGCGATCCGGTTCGTATGTACCTCAAGGAGATCGGCAAGGTCGACCTGCTGACCGCCTCCGAAGAGGTCGATCTGGCCATGAAGATCGAGGCCGGTCTTGAGGCCACCGAGAAGCTCGAGGCTGCCGATGCCGGTGAGCTCGAGCTCACGCGTGCCGAGATGCGTCGTCTTACGCGCATTGAGAACGTTGGCCTCGAAGCCAAGCAGGCACTCATCAGCGCAAACCTGCGTCTGGTCGTTTCCATCGCCAAACGCTATGTCGGCCGCGGCATGCTGTTCCTTGACCTGATCCAGGAGGGCAACCTCGGTCTGATCCGCGCTGTTGAGAAGTTCGACTACCAGAAGGGCTTTAAGTTCTCCACGTACGCCACGTGGTGGATCCGTCAGGCCATTACGCGCGCCATTGCCGATCAGGCCCGTACCATCCGTATTCCCGTGCATATGGTCGAGACCATCAACAAGCTCGTCCGCGTGCAGCGCCAGCTCCTTCAGGACCTGGGTCGCGACCCGACCCCTGAGGAGATCGGTGCCGAGATGGACATGAGCGCCGACCGCGTCCGCGAGATCCAGAAGATTTCGCAGGAGCCCGTGTCGCTCGAGACCCCCATCGGCGAGGAAGAGGATTCCCAGCTGGGCGACTTCATCGAGGACTCCCAGGCTATCGTTCCGCCCGATGCCGCCAGCTTCTCCATGCTGCAGGAGCAGCTCACCCAGGTGCTCGACTCGCTTGCCGATCGTGAGCGCAAGGTTATCGAGCTGCGCTTTGGCCTTGTCGACGGGCATCCCCGCACGCTCGAGGAGGTCGGTCGCGAGTTTGGTGTCACGCGCGAGCGTATCCGCCAGATCGAGTCCAAGACCCTGGCCAAGCTTCGTCACCCGAGCCGCAGCAGCAAGCTCAAAGACTATATCGAGTCTTAGGGTTACGGCGTTTTACCAAACGCCGTAACTGGCCGACGCTGCGCGGACACCAGAGCGACAACTTGTCATTCAAAGAGGACGGCATGACCAGAAGGTCTATGCCGTCCTCTTTTCATGCCAATTTGTTCGCTCTGGTGCCCGCTCGCTGGCATTGTCAAAACATCGGCGTTTCCGTTGCCGGTGCCGGCAGTTAGGCCGTCCCCAAGGGATCAAGGGGTTGATTTCCGATCTCAGCCGAACACATTGAGCAAATAG
>NZ_QSFE01000029.1:224-2393 GCF_003467145.1 Collinsella sp. AM44-11 | reverse complement strand
GAAGAAGGGGGAGGCCTCGCGGCCTCCCCCTTTTTTGCGTTAAAAGGCGACATTCTCTATGTAATTAAATCAATCCAATCATCTACCGGTGAATATAAACGTTCACCGTTCTGTGGCCGGTTCTCTGTTCTCAATGGACTAATATTTGCTTTAGCGCGCTGATGCGCTTGTCCTGTTTTACACGGGTCGTTTTATTGATTGTGACGGAAGGACTCACATGGCAGATGTTCATGAGCTGCTTGATACTTGGATTGCCAATGTCAAGGACGAGGAGCTCCTCGCTGAGCTCAACACGATGAAGGAGCAGGGTGATGAGGACGCCATCACCGACGCTTTCTTCCAGGATCTCGCCTTCGGTACTGCCGGTCTTCGCGGCACTATCGGTGCAGGCACCAACCGTATGAATATCTATACGGTCGGTCGCGCGACGCAGGGTTTTGCTGACTATCTCAATGCGACCTTCGAGCATCCGACGGTTGCCATCGCTCGCGATAGCCGCAATAAGGGTGAACTGTTCGTTAAGACGACGGCTGCCATTCTTGCAGCAAACGGCGTGACTGCCCTCGTGTATCCTAAGATTTCTCCCGTGCCGACGCTTTCCTGGGCCGTCCGCGACCTTAAGTGCTCCGGTGGCATTTGCATGACCGCTAGTCATAACCCGGCACCGTATAACGGCTATAAGGCCTATGGCCCCGACGGCTGCCAGATCACCAGCGAGGCCGCCGATGCAATTTCTAAGGCTATTGCCGAGACCGATACGTTCACCGGTGTGAAGTCCGTGGACTTCGATGAGGCTCTTGAGCAGGGCCTGGTCAAATGGATCGATGACTCGTGTCTCGAGCGTTATTACGACGCCGTTCTCGCACGCGGCGTTACGAATCTTTCTGCCGAGGAGATTGCCGGCGCACCGCTCAAGCTTGTCTATACGCCGCTGAATGGTACCGGCCTCATTCCCGTCACCACGGTGCTCGAGCGCGCTGGCATCACTGATGTCACGGTTGTTCCCGAGCAGAAGGAACCTAACGGCGATTTCCCGACCTGCCCGTATCCTAACCCCGAGATCCGACAGGCCATGCAGAAGGGCATCGATCTCTGCGAGCAGGTTCACCCCGATCTGCTGCTTGCGACCGATCCCGACGCCGACCGTGTTGGCGTTGCCGTTAAGAATGGCGATGACTATCTGCTGCTGACCGGTAACGAGATGGGCGTCCTGCTGCTCGACTATATTTGCAAGACCCGTGCCGCCCGCGGCGAGGACCTCACTAAGAAGGTTGCCGTTACTACTATCGTTTCTTCCGCAATGGTTGACGCTCTGGCCGACGAGTACGGTTTTGAGCTCCGCCGCTGCCTGACGGGCTTCAAGTACATCGGTGACATCATTACCTCGCTTTCCGATGCCGGTGAAGTCGATCGCTTTATCTTCGGTTTTGAGGAGAGCTACGGTTATCTGGCTGGCGACCACGTGCGCGACAAGGACGCCGTGAGCACTTCGCTGCTGATTTGCCAGATGGCTCAGTATTACAAGCTGCAGGGTAAGAACCTCGCCGACGCGATGCACGAGCTGTACGAGAAGTATGGCTACTATCACAACAAGACGATTTCGCTGAGCTATCCGGGCGCTGAGGGTGCGGCAAAGATGGCCGGCATCATGGCCGGTCTGCTTGAGAACCCGCCCGCGGAGCTCGCCGGTTCCAAGATTGAGGCCGTCGTGGACTACAACACCTGCGTGAACGGCCTGCCGAAGGCTAATGTCATTGAGTTCGATCTCGAGGATGGCAACAAGGGTATCGTCCGTCCTTCCGGCACCGAGCCCAAGATCAAGCTGTATATCTTCGCCAAGGGCGCGGATGCCGCCGAGGCTGATGCAGCACTTGACGCGATTGAAGAGTCCGGTCGCAAGCTGCTGGCATAAGGTATTTAAGAGTCTATTACTGTAGATAGGCGAAAGAGGGGATCTCGGAAACGAGGTCCCCTCTTATATTTACCCAGCCAGCCGAGAGTCCTTATATGTGTAGGAAATGTGTACGCCCAGATTCCCGCCCCCGGGGGCCCTCCGGTCTGGCAATATATCTCCTTGCCGCGCGGCCCGGTCGGACCGGATCAGCCGCCAGGCGTGCACCTTGAGAACCGGATACTGCGAGGATGGACACATTCAGTGTCGCATCCGGG
>NZ_QSFE01000029.1:0-214 GCF_003467145.1 Collinsella sp. AM44-11 | reverse complement strand
GTGTCGCATCCGGGCAGACATCGAACCATTTGAAATGGTCTAACTTGGATTTGTTTTTCGCAAGGCCGCCGAGAGGCGGCCCCGAGAAATTCCTTTTCCTATACTTAAACCATATGAATCGAACGGAACCGATCAGCTAATAGTTGTGAGGACCGGACGGGCTCGAAGCCCATATATTTTGGACGGAGAGTTCGATCCTGGCTCAGGATGAACG
>NZ_QSFE01000028.1:0-3621 GCF_003467145.1 Collinsella sp. AM44-11 | reverse complement strand
GGTGCTTGGTTTTGGAAGTTCGCGAAGCCCACTTCCAAAACCAAGCACCCTGCCCCGTCCCTCGTCCGTACGTATTCCCCGCTGAGCGGGTCATAGATGCCATGCACCGATGTGCTAAAGTGACGGCTTGAAATTGGTGCTATATTCGACTTGAGTTGTTTAATGCTAGTACGGGAGGCTGATATGGGGCTGTTCAAGAAGAAAAACCCGCAGGATGCCTTTGATCCCGATGTGTTTACCATCACGGATACGATTTTGGACCCGCCGCGGTTTACGTTTTTGCCGGCTATCTACCAGGATGCCACGCGCCGCAAGTGGGCCGTGCATCAGCGCGGCGCGACTCCGAGGATTTTTGACTACGCGGACGTGTTGCAGTGCGAAGTAGCCGAGGCGGGCGATCAGGAAGCCGATGAAGCGGTCTCTAAACAGGAATTTGCCCAGCGTATTCTGGCAAATCCCGCTAAGGCGGCAAAAATGAACGCAGCCAAGCGTAATATGTGTCTTGGTATGGGCGTTGTTGTGGCGGTTCAGACGGGAAAAGACGAGGTTTCCAAACTAGAGATTCCCGTTATGACCGATGAAGTCAAACGCGATTCAAGCCTATATAAGTCGTATCGGAATGTCGCCGAGAAGATCAAGGCCGAATTTGATGCCATGGGAGGGCTGGTCTAATTTTGGCGGCATACGTTTCTGAATGAGGAGTCTGTGCAATGGCAGGCGAATCTTATGCAATTCCCCCTAAAGATCGTGCTGTTGAGGGAATTCTATGGTATATCCAGCACCATCAGCTTGCCGGCGGCGATCGCCTGCCGGCCGAGCGCGTGCTGTGCGAAGAGATCGGCGTTTCGCGTACGGCGTTGCGTGCCGGTATCACGCGGCTCATCTCGTGTGGAACGCTCGAGAGCCGTCGCGGATCGGGTACGTATGTGTGTCCTCCTAAGCCGCTGAACATCTTCCAGGAAACGTATAACTTTTCCGATGCCGTGCGGACTGCCGGCCTGCATCCCTCTTCTCGTCTGGTTTCCATCGAGACCATCGAGGCGGATAAGACGCTTGCCGACAAGCTTGGGGTGGCTATAGGCGCTCCTTTGCTCCGCATGCAGCGCGTTCGACTTATTGAGGGCGAGCCGGCGTCAATCGAGACGGCTCACGTTAATCTGTCCCTGTGCCCATCGCTTCCCGAACACGATTTTGAGTGCGAGAGCCTTTACGATGTCTTGCTCAAAGAAGGTGGCGTGCGTGTTGAGCATGGACGTGAGCATATCTCCATCTCGCGTTTGAACGCCGAAGAGGCCGAGCTGCTCCAACAAGAAGAGGAAACGCCGGTGTTCTATGAGAGCACGATGGAATTTGATAAGGACATGCGTTTTGTGGAGCATTGCAAATCGGTGATTTTGCCCACAAAGTTCCGCTTTGCCGACAACGGCGAAAAGAACGGCATGAGGAGCGTGGCAGGTGAACAATGGCTGAAACAGTAGATGCCACCCCGGTTTATATGCGCATTCGACGCCGCATCGAGGAACGTATCGAGCGCGGTATATATCCCACGGGTTCCATGATTCCGTCCGAAAAAGACCTCGCTGAGGAATTTGGTACGACACGCTTGACCATCCGAAGTGCTGTCGATGAGCTGGTTCGGCGTGGGCAGATTCGACGCGTCCGCGGAAAGGGCGCGTTTGTGGCACAGAAAGTGCCCGTTGCGTACGAGCGAACAGGAGGCTTTCGCGAATCGGTTCGTGCTTCGGGCGGCGAGCCGTCCGTCCGTATCCTCGCGCGTTCCAAGCGTTATGCGGGCCCATATTATGCCAACCTGTTTGGCATTGCCGAGGACGATTTGCTGTATTCGATTCGGCGTTTGAACTGCGTCAACGGCGATCCCGTATCGATTGAGACGGCGTTCATCCCGTGCCTGCTGTTCCCCACAATCGAAGATATTGACGTGTCGGTCTTCAGTTTGTACGAGACCTATGAGATGTTGGGCCGAAAGCCGGTCATGGCACAGGAAAAGCTCGATATCGAAGCGCTGGGCGCGCGAGATGCCGGCCTGCTTGGACTGGAGCAGGGCGATCTTGCCTTGACGCTGGAGTGCGTGAGCTTCGATGCGAGCGGCCAGGCGATCGAGTACGTCAAGTCGTTTAACCGCGGCGATGCGGGTGGATATACCTATACGTACTAGCTGGTTTTTTTGCATAACGGGCTGAAAAGCTGACGGAATTTTGATTCGTTGAGCAGACTACATATATAACCTTACATGGCTCAAAATCGACCGTTCGCCGATGGGGATAAATTAATCGACAAAGAGGTATCAAAAAGCCGTAACCTGTAACTGTGATTGGTATCAAATACTAATGATTTGTTACGAGGTGAGACGATGAAGATGCTCGATTACGTTCAGCTTGCCCATGTGCGTATGGGAGCGAACCTCGAGCGTTCGTCTGAGCTGGTAGCGCAGCTCGTTGATATTATCCAGTCCGGTTCTTTTGACGCGCTGCGCATCGTTGCTTCGGGTTCGTCGCGCCATGCCGCCGATTGCGCCCGAGATTACCTGCAAGATGCGCTGCAGATGCAGGTGTCCGTTGTGACGCCCGAGGCCTTCGTCGATTTTGAACACACCTATCCGCAGCATGTGCTCAACATCGCCGTCTCGCAGAGTGGCTATTCGACCAATACGATTGCAGCGCTCGATTACATGCGTGCACACGATATGGCAGCTGTTGCGCTCACGGCAAACGTCGAGGCGCCCATCAAGGAGCACACTGATATCGTTCTTGACTACGGTGTGGGCGTCGAGTCGGTGGACTTTGTGACGCTGGGCGTCGAGGTCCTCGTTGAGTACCTGGTGCTCTTTGGTATTTACGGCGGTCAGGCGCGCGGAACGATTGACGCCAAGGGCGTTGCCCAGCGTTTAGACGACCTGCGCGAGGCTATCCATGCCAATGCCGTGATGTGCAAGACCGCCGAGGCATATGTCCAAGACCGCATGCTCGAGCTTTCTGAGCACATGCCCGCCATGGTCGTCGGCAACGGCCCCAACTATGGCGTTGCCGAAGAGGCGGCCCTCAAGCTGAGCGAGACCATCAAGATTCCTGCCATGCATCACGAGGGCGAGGAGTTCGTCCACGGTCCCGAGATGCAGATCGTTCCGGGTTATCTGGTGTTTATCGTCGACGATCCGCAGGGGTCGGAGCGTCTTGCGAATATCGCCGATGCGCTGTCGAACGTTACGGCAAAAACGGTGCTGCTCACGGCCCATCCCAGGGGTAGGGCTCACGAGGTTGCGGTGCCTCAGGTGGCTCCGCTGCTCAGCGCAATTCCCAATCTTGTGTTCTTCCAGACGATTGCGGCCATAATCGCCGAGCGTCTGAAGTCATGGGACGTGCACCCGTATCTCGATGCTGTCTCCAAGCAAATGGAGGTCAAGGCAGAGGGCTACGAAGAGTCAGTCAATGCGCTTAAGGCCAAAGCGGCTGAGTGTTACGGAATGTAAGCGGGTTTTGATGCCCGTTGGCATGGGGGATGTGGAGACAACCCCAGAAAGGAGAGACAAATGAAGGAAACCGAGAAGATCGAGATCATGCATTTCGACCAGGAGGGCTACCTCGAGGACGGCAAGGCGCTCTA
>NZ_QSFE01000027.1:0-4687 GCF_003467145.1 Collinsella sp. AM44-11 | reverse complement strand
CCCGATTAGATGCCGTCAGCGAAACGGCACGGATGACCCGCCGCTCTGGATTTCGGTCGGCTCGCTTCCCGACGGTAGATTTGCCGAGCTGATTGGATTCATGGATATCGACGGCGTCTGGTGCGTGTTCCACGCGATGGTGCCGCCGACGAAGAAGTTCAAGCGTGAGCTGGGATGGAGGTAGACATGAACGGAATCGTTGCCGAGAACGGCAAGGTCGTTACCGATGAGATGATTGCCGATTGGGAAAGCGCCCTTGAGCGCGATGAGTGGCCTAGCGGATGGGTCAACGTTGGCGAGGTTGTCGAGGGCAAGCTCCCGAAGGCCGCACCCGAGACGGTGACGCTGTCCCTCAAGGTTCCAGTTGCGATGAAGCGGGCTCTTGAGAAGGAAGCGAAGGCCGAGGGCAAGTCGACGGGTGCGTATGCCCGCGGAATCCTCGCCGATGGTCTCATGGCCATAGCCTAGGCCGGTCGGCAGGGGGTCGGAAACGGCACCGACCCCCTGCTTTTTGGGGCGGTTTGTACCAAAAATCTATTGATAATATAGGCGGACTGTGTGCCCTTGGCTCCGGGGAGGGAGAGGACTTCCGGACGGGTCTCCGCGAGGGGGGGGGCTTTTCTCTCGCCCTAGGGTGTACAATAAAATCATTGATAATATAACGTGCCTAGAGGGCTTCCGGGATGGGTCCCAGAGGGAGCCTTTTCTCTTGGTCTTGGTGTTACAATAAATCTATTGATAATATAACGTGCCTAGAGGGCTTCCGGGATGGGTCCCAGAGGGAGCCTTTTCTCTTGGTCTTGGTGTTACAATAAATCTATTGATAATATAACGTGCCTAGAGGGCTTCCGGGATGGGTCCCAGAGGGAGCCTTTTCTCTTGGTCTTGGTGTTACAATAAATCTATTGATAATATAACGTGCCTAGAGGGCTTCCGGGATGGGTTGGTGAGCGGGTTGTCTCTTGAGTCTGTTCTTCTCGAATACGGGGCTTCCGAGGTGTCGGCCATGGAAGTCTACTCGGACATCTTCCAGCTCGGCGATGGCTTCATCCAGACGGAGGGCGAGCCGGGCGGGCTGCACAAGGCCAACCCGATAATCCTCGGCTCGTTCGGCGGGCATTACGACAGCGACGGGAAGCTCGTCGGAGACAGGAGACGCCGCCGAATCCTGTTCGAGGACACGTTCGAGGAGACCCTTGCCGAGTTCCGCGATGCGAACTGGGCGATAACGAACGGTCTCACCTACTGGGGCAGGGCGAACACCGCCGATGCGCAGAGCAAGATGTGCGCCATGATTTTCGACCTCGACGGGCAGGATGACGGCACGCTCACGGCCTTCCTGTACAACTGCCGAAGCGACTACCCCGTCTATCCCGAGCCGAACTACATCATCCTGAGCGGCCACAACGTCCATCTGTACTACGTCCTCGAGGAACCCGCCGACCTATACCCGAACACCAAGAGCCTGCTGAAGGACATGAAGTACCACCTGACCGACAGGATGTGGAACAAGCATACGTCGAGGGAATGGGAGCACCCGCAGCACCAGGGCATCAACCAAGGGTTCCGCGTCATCGGCGGCAAGACGAAGGACGGCGGCACGGTCAGGGCGTTCGCGGTCAACACGCACCCCTTCTCGCTCGAAGAGCTGAACGACTTCCTTCCCCCGGAACAACAGGTAGACCTGTCGAAGAAGTGGAGGGAGACAAGGTACACGCTCGAACAGGCCAAGGAGAGATTCCCCGAGTGGTACGAGAAGGTCATCGTCGGCGGCGGACGCGCCGACGGCTCGTGGAATGCCAAGGAAGACCTCTACAACTGGTGGCTGCGCAAGATACGTGCGGGCGCGACGTTCAGCCACAGGTACTTCTGTCTGATGGCTCTGGCGATATACGCCGTGAAGTGCGGCATCACCGACCGTAAGCGCGTCAAGGCGGACATGGATTCGCTGGTGCCGTTCCTAGATTCGGTAGACACCGAGCACCCGTTCGGCAACGACCATGAGGTCGAGAACGCTCTCGAATGCCTCGACCTGCGGTACAAGAAGTTCCCCATCAAGGACTTGGAGAGGATATCGGGAATAGCAATCCCGAAAAACAAGCGGAACTACAGGAAGCAGGCGCTGCACCTCAGAATGGCGCGTTCGAACCTTGAGATTCTGAGCGAGGATGCCGGTCATGCGTTGCAGGGTCGGCCAAAGGGAAGCGGTGAAAAGCGCGATCTGATTCGTTCCTATGTTCGTGAACATCCTGATGCGAGCCAGCGGGATGTAGCCAAGGCGCTCGGCATTTCACCTACCACAGTGAACAAGTGGCTGAAGGGCTGGAGGTGCGACACCGACGGTCTGCCGGACGGCGCGTGGTACGAGGACGGTCATATCCACGTCGATATGACGGAGCCGGAAATCAAGGCGGGTGAGTGATATGGCAACGAAGCCTTGGCGCTTCACCATCGAGTTCGATGAGGAGAAGGCAAAAAGGAACGGCTACAACGTAGATGACCTCTACGACTGCGTGGGAGCATACGCGGAGCAAATGGGTAACGTCCGCATCGGTCTTGGCACTTGGCAGGCAAAGAACCGCGAGGTGCAGTTCGGAGCGCAGTGCCCTGTTTGCGCCGCCCTTTCTAAACAGCCTTGGGTGATGCAGAACATTAAGTCATGGCGCACCTATGAGGACATGAATGAACCGGAGGGCGAAGACTACCTACAGGTAATCCGGGATATCAGCCCGAAACGCATTTTCGATTAGGGACTGGGAAGGGAAACACCGATGTGGTTGAATACGTGCCAGACGTTTTGCCAGACACTTTGCCAGACGGGAGCCGACGGTGGCCAAGGTTAAGAAGACATTCCGAATCGAGGAAGACATATACGATGAACTGGTGGAACTCTCCACCGAATGGAGTGTGTCGCAGGGTGCTGCCGTCGAGCGTGCCATACGATTTGCCAGACAGATTGCCAGCGCTGCCGACGGCGGTGAATCGACGGAATCGACGGCGGTGTCCGCGCTGGTTGCCCAACTCGCCGTCAAGGATTCCCAGCTCGCCAAGAAGGACGAGCAGATAGCCAAGCTCATGGAGACCGTTGCCGACAGCACCAAGGCCGTGCAGGGCGCTCAGGCGCTCCACCACGAGACTGCCCAGACGCTCGCTCTGGAATCGACCGAGCAGAAGCTGAGCCGATGGCAAAGGCTCAAGAGGGCTTGGAGGGGCTAGCCATGAAGTGGAACGTATCCGTGCTGCGCAGGTCGGGTGAATGCGAGCGCACCGAGGTGGCTGACTTTGAGCTTTCGGAGTTCTTCAACCGAATCGCGAGCGTCGAGGGCAAGGCGTGGGTTCTGTCGGTCGAGCGCGTCGGCGATGTGGGCGATTCAGCGCTCGTCGAGCCTGACGGCGATGAACTCGTGTCGCAGCTCGGCAAGCGCCGCTGGCGCGTCATGGGAGACCCGGAGGACGGCTGGTGGGTCGAGGTCGATTCAGATGGCAACGAGCTTCCGGGCGATTGGGAGTATGACCGAAAGGGCGGGTACGTCTACTGCGCGTTCGCCTAGTCGGGCTGTCCGTCTTCTTTCTGCGGCGGCGGCACCGCAGAAAGAAGACTCTCGCGCGAGCGCTCACCGGCCAAGGCCGCTCTTCGAGTTGCAAGATTTGGGAAGTGTACGGACAAACTCCACTGTTGTGGACTTTTCCCTCACTTCCATCTTGCTCCCGAACGGCTTTAGCGGCCTTGACGGGAGAGCGCTTGCGCTTTGGAAAACCGGCAATTTAGGGTTGCCGGTTTTCAGTGGGCGGCAACCATGCCGCTCGATTTCGCACCGTTTGCAAACGCGGCGGCGCTATTTGCAAACGGATGATTCTGGAAAAACGAGAGGTGTCGAAAGCGACATGCGGAGAAAAGAAGCACGCGTCGAGGTGCGGATGACCGAACACGAGAAGGAAGCCCTCAAGCGAAAAGCCGCCAAAAACGGCATGACGGTTTCCGAATACGCTCGCATGCTCCTTGCCAATTCCGACGATGCGACAATCAGGGTCATTGATACCGAGCCTTTGAGAAAGGCCGCGCACGAACTCGCGAAGCAGGGGACGAACCTGAACCAGTTCATGAGATTCCTGAACACGTACGGCTCGAATGCGCTCGACCATGAGGAAGCCAAGGCGGTTTTGGGAAAGGAGGTTGCGGCGTTCTCTGAAATCATGGAAGCGCTCGCGGTGCTCCGCAGGGAAGCCGACCGGAACAACGTCCATCTTAAAATCGAGGATTTCGACAATGCCGAAAACGACTGACGAGGGCAAGGAAAGGGTCGATGGGCAGGTTAGCCCATCGACCCTCAATCAAGTCTGGTCTTCTGTTTCGACCGTCGCGCCAATTCCGCAATCCGTGAACGAGGGTTCCGAGATCCGCGTTCGCGGAACTCTCCACCCCCGTGGTCACGCATTGCTGCATTGACCCGACTACCCTTCCTCAGAAGCATCGCCCTCGTTGTCGCGGCGGCGCTCGCGGCTTTGGTACTCGCGGTGGATACGCTATTTAATTAGGTATACCCCTATGGTATACTTATTAGGAAAGAAAGGAGAACGGCAGTGGTCAGAGTGCATGGGAACGCCCTCAAGCACGGGCTTACCAGCGAGGAAGTTGCGTATGCGTGGGAGAACCCGATTAGATGCCGTCAGCGAAACGGCACGGATG
>NZ_QSFE01000026.1:0-7329 GCF_003467145.1 Collinsella sp. AM44-11 | reverse complement strand
GCCAGGGCGCCGCTGACCGGTGGACGGCACCGAGCCGTCAACGAAACTGAAGAAGGGGGAGGCCTCGCGGCCTCCCCCTTTTTTGTATCTCGGGCAATTTGTCTCACATAGTAGCTGTGTTTTATAACCCTCGTTTGTCGCATCTTCTGTGAACGGGCTACAATAACTTAGTCTGTGCGATATGGAGGTGAACATGGCTGAAGCTGGTATCGGCGTTGATATCGTCGAGATTTCCCGCATGAAATCAATTCTTGAAAAGACGCCGTCGTTTGCTCGGCGTGTGTTTACCGAAGAAGAGCGTGCGTATTGCGATGCATCATCGCGTCCCGCTGCTCACTATGCGAGCCGCTTTGCTTCGCGCGAGGCGGTGCTTAAAGCTCTCGGCACGGGTTTTAGTCAAGGCGTGGGTCGCAAGGATGTTTCGGTAACGCGTGATAAACTCGGCAAACCGAAGGCGCTGCTTTCGGGCCGTGCTCTCGAGATCGCTCAAGAACTGGGCGTTGTTGAGGTCGCTCTTTCCATTACGCTTACGGGAGACTTGGCCGTTGCGAATGCCATCGCGATTACCGAAGATGCTCGGCCTAAGCCAAAAGATGAAAAGGTGAGCACCAAGAAACGCGTTGCGCAGACATTTAAAGAGGCTCGCTCTGTATTAGATGAGCTCGAGCAGCTGCAGAATTCAGCATTGACGGAGCACCTGGGCGATGCTTCGCAAGATACGCTAGGAGCATAGATGAAACCGGTTTTGAGTACCGAAGAAGTCGTTCGTCTCGAGGATATCATCGAACGCGAAGGGACTTCGAAGGCCGAGCTTATGGAGCTAGCGGGTGAGTTTGCCGCTAACGAGGTCTTGAAGCTCAATCCCGATCGGGTTCTCGTTTTGGTCGGTTTTGGTAATAATGGCGGCGACGGTTGGGTTGCCGCCGATATCCTGAGCCATAAGGGTGTGGACGTGGATATCGTTTCTCCGGTTGAACCGGATGAGATTCCTGCTGCTCTGGCACGTCATGTTGCTCGTCGTACTGCCGGCCGCGATGTGCACGTTTGCGTCGGCCCCTCGCGTGATGAACTCGAGGTTTTGATCGATAAGGCCGATGTTGTTGTCGATGCCATTTTTGGTACCGGTTTCCACGGGAATCTGCGTGCGCCGTTCTCCATTTGGATTCCTACGGTCAATGAATGCGCCGATTGTGTCGTATCCATTGATGTCCCCTCGGGCCTGAATGCAGAGACGGGCGTTGTTGATGACGACTGCATTCGTGCCGAGCGCACGGTGACGATGATTGCGCCCAAGATTGGTCTGTATAGCGCTGATGGTCCTGAGTATGCTGGCGATTTGATCTGCGGCAATCTTTACGACCGTCTTGACGAGGTCATCGATGATGTCGACCACGCCGCCGAGATTGTCGAGCCCGGTGACTTAGTTGATTACTTTGCTCCGCTACCATCGAATATCGATAAGTATTCCCGTGGCTCCGTGCTTATTGTCGCCGGATCTGCGCAATATCCTGGTGCTGCCATTATGGCGGCCAAGTCTGCAGCTCGCGCGGGTGCTGGTTACGTGGCAGTCGCGGCTCCTGACGCCTGCGCCAATCTCATTCGCATGGCACTTCCTTCGATTCCGGTCTTTGCTATTCCGTCTGATTCCCGCGGCTCCTTTGGCGCCGCTGCGCGCATGACGGTGTGCGAGATCGCAAAGAAGTACAGCTGCGTGCTGTGCGGTCCCGGTATGACGACGTCTGCTGGCGCTATGCAGGTGGTTTCGGGCTTGCTCGAGCTTGATGTACCGCTAATTTTGGACGCCGATGCACTCAACTGCCTTGCTAAGATTGCCATTGACGGTATTGATAGTAACCCCGAGATGTATCGTCGTGAGCAGCCGTTGGTTATGACGCCGCACTATCGTGAGCTTTCGCGTTTGGTTGCCGGTGACGAGGTGAACGACCTTGGTACCGCGATTGCAGCTGCGCAGAAGGTTGTCTGGGCTGCAGGCTCCGACAATCTGGTGGTCATAGCCAAGGGGCCGACGACGGCTATCTGTGGCGTTGAGCGCGTGCTGCTGCCACTCTCGGGTCCGGCTTCTCTGGCAACTGCCGGTTCTGGTGATGTTCTCGCGGGTATTTTGGCCGGCACGCTTGCCACCATGCGCGACGAGATGGATCGTTGGGAGCTGCTGTATTCGTACGCCGTCGCACTTCACAGCTACGCCGGTTTTGCCGCGGCGACGGAGTATGGTGAGAAGAGCGTTATCGCGACCGATCTTATCGACTTGATCGGTACTGCCATGGAGCTGGCGGCAAAGGATGCGCTCGAAGATCTGGGAATCATGGACGAAGGGTCGGATGACTAATCATGAATAAAGCCGATTTGACGCGCTGGTCCTGGGTCGAGATCGACCGCGGGGCGCTCCGTCGCAACACGAGAGCCTATAAGAACTTGTTGAATCCGCGTCAGCGCCTGTGCTGCGTGGTCAAGGCCGATGCTTATGGTCATGGAGCTGTTGAGTGCGCTAAGATCATGTATTCGGCTGGCGCCGACATGTTTGCCGTGGCGACGGTCAACGAGGGCGTTGGGCTCCGTCAGGGCGGAATTACTAAGCCCATCCTGATTCTAAGCGAGCCGCCTATCGAGGCTATTCCTGCATTGCTCGAGTTCGATATCATGCCCTCGGTCTATACGTCCGATTTTGCTCTCGCGTATGGCGAATGCGCCGTCGCGGCGGGCAAGGTGGGCAAGTACCATCTTGCCATCGAGACGGGCATGAATCGTATCGGCGTTCACTACACACAGGTGCTCGACTTTGTCCGCGGCATCAGCTTCCATCGCGGTATTCAGTGCGACGGCGTATTTACGCACTTTGCCACGGCCGATGAACCTTCGGGTTGGGACTACAAGCTGCAGTGCCAGCGTTTTACCGAGGCCGTTCAGGCCATTAAGGACGCAGGTTTTGAATGCGGTATCGTGCATTGTGCCAATACGCCATCCTCGATGCTCGATTCTTCAATGCACTTTGACATGATTCGTGCCGGCATCGGTTTGTATGGTCTGCAGCCATGTGAGCTGAGTGGTCGCGTGATGCAGCTTGATCCCGTCATGAGCGTCCACGCGCGTGTGACGCGCGTGGCACACCCTGCGATGGGCGAGGGCGTGGGCTACGGCTTTACCTACCGCGTACCGCGCACGCGCGTTCAGATCTGCACCCTTCCGATCGGTTATGCCGATGGCCTTTCGCGTACGCTTTCCAATCGTATGGACGTGCTGTATCGCGGCGAGCGTGTGCGTCAGGTGGGCAATATCTGCATGGACCAGTTTATGGTCGCCATTCAGTCCAACCCGGCGCATGAGATTCCCGAGGCCGAGTATGGTGACGAGATGATCATTGTCGGCCGCGATGGAGATGCCGAGATTACCATGGACGAGATGGCGCGCCTACGCGGCACGATTAACTACGAGGTCGCTTGCGGCTTTGGTATGCGTCTCGACAAGGTCTACGTGTAGGAGTCGCTATGGGCGTCATGCACATTCCCGGCCATAGCCATCAGGCGCCGCGTGAGGTCGCACTCGAGGAGATCGAGGCCGTTCTGGGCGATTGTCACCTTTGCCAGCTTTACCAGTCGCGCCACAACATCGTGTTTGGCGTGGGAAACCCCCGCGCTCGCGTGATGTTTATTGGCGAGGCGCCGGGCCGTAATGAGGATTTGCAGGGCGAGCCCTTTGTGGGGGCGGCAGGCGAGGACCTCAACGGCATTTTGTCGCTGGCGGGGCTCAAACGCGAAGACGTCTACATTGCCAACGTGCTTAAGTGCCGCCCGCCGGGAAACCGCAATCCGCGTCCCGAGGAAGTGCTGGCTTGCTCGCCGTTTTTGCGCGAGCAGATTCGAAGCATCTGGCCCGATATCATCGTGACGCTCGGCAACCCCGCAACGCACTTTGTGCTCAAGACCGAGATCGGCATTACCAAGCTGCGCGGCAGGTTCCACCAGATGGGGCATTTTGTAGTAATGCCCACTTTCCATCCGGCAGCAGCGCTACGCAATCCAGCGTGGCAGGAGCTGCTGGAGGAAGACTTTAAGATGCTGGGCGACTATCTGGGGCGACATCCCGCACCAGAGGACGCCTCGGAATAATAAGGAGCATATATGTCCCTGGAGCGCCTGGGGGTAGGTACTTACAAAACGACTTGCGCTGCCGATACGGAGTACTTTGGCGAGCTAATTGCACCGTGCCTTGAGGACGGAGATGTGCTCATCCTGACCGGTGGCCTGGGAGTGGGCAAAACTCACTTTACCAAGGGCGTCTCGCGCGGGCTGGGCGATGGGCATATGGTTACGAGTCCTACGTTTGCGCTCATGGCCGTTCACGATCAAGGTCGTATTCCGCTGTTTCACTTTGATCTATACCGCCTGGAGCATGCCTACGAGCTCGAGGATACGGGCATTTTCGATGTGCTGGGCTATGAGGGTGCTTGCCTGCTGGAATGGGGCGAACAATTCCAGGACGAGCTGACGGATGAGTATCTTTCGGTGACGCTCAGGCGTGATGAGGGCGACAGCGATGTGCGAACGATAACGCTTGAGGCGCACGGTGACCGCGCAATGGAGCTTTCCCATTTGATTGATAAGGCTGTACAAGATGAGCTTGCATAACGACAACGCGCTGGTGGTGGCGCTCGATACCTCGACCGACATGCTTGCCTGCGCGGCAAGCTGGATTGATGGGCAGACGGGTGAGACGAAGCTCGTGAGTGGCGACCACATGTGTCGCCGTCACGCCAACGTTGAGCTCGTGAACACCGTTGATGGCGTGCTGGCTCAAGCCGGTCTGGATCGCAGCGATGTTGGTTGCTATGTGGTCGGCCGCGGCCCGGGGTCCTTTACGGGTGTGCGCATCGGCATCTCCACTGCCAAGGGCCTCGCGCGTGGTGCCAATGTTCCGCTGCTGGGCGTGTCGACGCTCGACGCTTGCGCTTGGACGGCGTGGAAGGCTGGCGTGCGCGGCAAGCTTGGTATCTTGGCCGATGCTATGCGCGGTGAGGTATATCCGGCGCTGTATATGCTGGTCGATGAGGGTCCCGAGCGTCAATTTGAGCGCGAACACGTGGTCAAGGCCGCCGTGGCGCTCGATGAGTGGCGCCAAGCAGCGGACTGGGGCCAGGTTCAGCTGACCGGTGACGGTCTCGTGCGCTATGGCAAGCTGCTGGGTGAGGACGAGGCCGCCCGCTGCGTGGAGCGCGACCTGTGGTGGCCTTCGGGCGAGGGCTTGCTGCTCGCGCACGCTGCGGGTGACGGCGATCCGGCCCGCGTCCTGCCGATTTACACGCGCCTTTCGGATGCCGAGGAAAACGAGCGCAAGCGTCTTGGTCTTGCCGAGAGTGCGCAGAGCGAAATTACGGGTGTTGCCGATGAGCTCGCCGGTCGTCATCTGCAGTTCCGTCCCATGGGCGCGGCGGATGCCGAGGGCGCGAGCGCGCTGGAGGCTGCCTGCTTTGAAGGTGCCGGACACGAGGCATGGACGCCGGGCATGTTCCTGTCCGAACTGGGCGAGGACGTCGCTGCGCCGCGTAGTTGGTGGGTGGCACACGACGACGGCAAGCTGCTGGGCCTTGCCGGCGGTATGGTCGTGGACGGTGATGTGCAGATTCTGGATGTCGCCGTCGACCCGGCACATCGCCGTGAGGGCATTGCCCGCAAGCTGCTGTCGCACGTGAGCTATGATGCCCAGATGCTCGGCTGCACTACGGCTTCGCTCGAGGTCGAGGACGGTAACGAGGGAGCGACCGCGCTTTATAACGCTCTGGGCTTTACCGAGGCTGGCCGTCGCCGCGGCTACTATGGTGCCGGCAAGGACGCCATCGTCATGACGGCTCCGCTGCCCCTGGTGCTTCCGGTCGATAATGCTTCGCCCGAGCCGACGGCGGCAGAGCAGCGCGTATGGCCGCTGCCTGCGCCTGGGCGCTCCGAGGGGGAGCGTGCCGAAATTGAGCGCCGCCGCCTAGTGCTCGCTATCGAGAGCTCCTGCGACGAGACGGCCGTGGCGATTATCGATGCGGATGGCAATATGCTGGCTAACCAGGTGTCGACACAGATTGATTTTCACGCCCGCTTTGGCGGCGTGGTGCCCGAGATCGCCTCGCGCAAACACGTTGAGGTGATTGTGAGTGTCGTGGATGCGGCGCTCGAGGATGCCGCAGCATCGCTTGGTCTTGAGGGTGGAGCCATCGCGCCGAGCGAACTCGCCGCTGTTGGCGTGACACAGGGTCCGGGCCTGGTGGGTGCTCTGGTAGTGGGCGTCGCCTTCGCCAAGGGCTTTGCCTATGCCGCCGGCAAGCCGCTCGTGTGCGTCAACCATCTGGAGGGCCACCTGTTTGCCAACCTGTTGGCGCAGCCCGACCTCAAGCCCCCGTTTATCTTTACGCTCGTTTCGGGCGGGCACACCATGCTCGTGCACGTAAAGGCATGGGGCGACTATGAAGTGCTTGGCGAGACGCTCGACGACGCCGTGGGCGAAGCCTTCGACAAGGTGGCAAAGGCACTGGGTCTTGGCTATCCCGGAGGCCCTATCATCTCCAAGCTTGCCGAGACGGGCAACCCCAAGGCGATCGATTTCCCCCGTGCGCTTAACAGCAGGGGGGACTATCGCTTCTCGCTTTCGGGCCTCAAGACGGCGGTGACGCTCTACATCGAGCAGGAGACCAAGGCCGGGCGCACGATTCACCTGCCCGACCTAGCGGCCTCGTTTGAGGCGGCGGTCTTTGACGTGCAGTACAAGAAGGCCAAAAACGCCCTGCACGCCACCGGGTGCAAGGAGTATTGCATCGGCGGTGGTGTCTCGGCTAATCCGCATCTGCGCGAGATGATGATCAAGAAGCTCGGGCGTCAGGGGATCCGCGTAACGGTGCCACCGCTTTCGGCGTGCACCGACAACGCCGCCATGATCGCAGAGGTTGCCCGCCGTAAATTCGACCGAGGAGGAATCTCGCCGTTCGACGTCGACGCCGATCCAAACATGACGCTGTAGCTGGTACGGCGCGGTCCCCGGACGGAGGGGCCGGATATAAGGTTTCCTGCTCTACAGTCCTGCGCAAGACGAAGGCCACATTAAGTGGCCTTCTTTGCGTGCGGAACTCGCGATAAACCTTATATCCGGCCCCTCCGTCCGGGGACCTTTCTGTATCGATATAGCTTCTGAGCTGGTTTGGCGTCGACAACGTCCGGCAAGGTTAGCCAGCTGCGTCGAATTTCCGGCGTGCTTTAGCTGAAAGAAAAAGATGGTGCGCGGAGCTTTGCTCCGCACATTTGGGATGGGAGCTCCTCGGGGGCGGGGCGGGCG
>NZ_QSFE01000025.1:1907-7559 GCF_003467145.1 Collinsella sp. AM44-11 | reverse complement strand
CCTATTTGCTCAATGTGTTCGGCTGAGATCGGAAATCAACCTCACGAAAAGCGATGTCTGAGCGCTTCGACCACGTTGGGCGGGACAAACGTCGATACATCGCTGCCGAGTGAGGCGATCTGGCGAACGACCGAGCTCGAGATATAGCCGTACTGCGGCGCACTCATGACAAAGATGGACTCCAGCTCGTTATCCAAGCGATAGTTGAGATCTGCCTGCTGCAGCTCGTACTCAAAGTCGGTCATGGCGCGCAGGCCCTTGACCACGGCCCCCGCCCCCTGCTCGCGAGCGAAGTCGACCAAGAGGCCGGTAAAGGGCAGGACCTCGACGCCGTCGATATCACCGAGCGCCTCGCGGGCCAGCGCCACGCGCTCATCGAGCATAAACGTGGTACCCACACCGTTTTTACCCTGCGACTCGGCAACAGCGACGATCACACTGGGAAAGATGCGGCGGGCGCGGCGGATGACGTCGATATGGCCAAACGTGATGGGATCGAAGGTGCCCGGGACGATCACGCGGTTGATGGTGTCATTCATGGTCGTCCTCCTGAAACGTCGTGGCATCGTTGTTGTGAGCATCGGTGCCAGCGCAATCTTCCTCACCATCGTCATCGCCGACCCAACGAAGCAGGTCGACCGAGGTAATGCCGTAGCGCTTCTCGCGCACGATCTCAAAGCCTGCCGGATGCGCGCCCGCATCGGCGGCGGCATGCTCAAACAGGGCATAAGCGCCAGGTGCAAGCAGACCCTGCTGAGCCAGCTTCTGCAGCAGCTCCTCGACCGGCTCGGCACCAAAAGCATAGGGCGGGTCGAGCAGGACCAGATCAAAGGGGCCGCCCGGCACACGACCGCGCGAGGCACTCGCCAGCATGTCGCCCGCTATCACGCGCCAACGCGCACGGTCACGGCAGAGCGACTCGATATTCTTGGTAATGAGCCGCGCGGCATTCCGATCGATCTCGAACGTCGTGAGCGAGCGGGCACCACGTGAGAGCATCTCTAACCCTAAGGCACCGGAGCCGCCAAAGGCGTCCAGCACGCGGACCTCGTCCAGATCGAAGTCGAATGCCGACATGACCATAGATGCGCATGCCTCGCGCACGCGATCGGTCGTGGGGCGGGTGACATCGCGACCACGGGGCTCCTCGATCTTACGACCGCGCCATTCGCCGCCGATGATTCTCATCCTCCGCTGACCTCCTTAAAAATGTGTCGATATCGCATGGCGACCGCATCGCGCAGGGGGCGCGTCGCCACGGAGTCAAGGTTGCAAGCATACCGCAAGAGCTCAACCGCGTCCAAATGGGCCCACTCGATCAGCTCCTCGTCGGCATCCAGGTCGACAAAGCGCAGGGTCACTCCGCCATGCTGGCGGTACCCCAGGATTTCGCCCTCGTGGCGCAGACGCAGGTCCATCTGGGCGAGCGTAAAGCCATCCGAGGTTTTTTCGAGCGATTGCAGGCGATCTTGTGCTGCCGAAGCGCCGCCGTTGCCCTTGGAGTGCGTCATGACCAGGCACGTGCCCGACACGCTGCCACGGCCCACGCGACCGCGCAGCTGGTGCAGCGCCGCCAAACCAAAGCGCTCGCCGTTCTCGATGACCATGACGGTGGCGTTAGGCACGTCGACGCCCACCTCGACCACCGTAGTCGAGACGAGCACGTCAATCTCGCCACGCTTAAAGGCATCGATAACCTGGTCCTTCTCCCCCGCTGGCATGCGGCCGTGAAGGCGCTCGATGGCAAGACCCGGCAACGCCAGACGCAGGCGATCGAGCTCGGTCGCCGTATCGTGCAGCGGCACGGGGACCGTCACGCGGCCCTCGTCGTCGCGGACGATACCGGGCACGTCCTCCAGATCATCGGCCGAGTCACTCGGCTCCACGAGCGGGCAAATCACGTAGGCCTGCTGACCCTTTTCATGCGCCTCGCGGATGGCGCCATAGGCAAGGTCGCGACTCGACTCGGTAAGCACGCGTGTCGTCACGCCAGCGCCAGGGACGGGCCGATGGCGGATGATACTCGTGTCCAGATCGCCGTAGACCGAAAGCGCCAGCGTACGCGGGATGGGCGTTGCCGTCATAACGAGCAGATCGGCACCGGGGCCCTTCGCGCGCAAGGCATTGCGTTGGCCGACGCCAAACCGGTGCTGCTCATCGATGACTACGAGCGACAGATACTTAAACGCCACGTTATCCGAAAGGACCGCATGGGTTCCAAAGAGGACGTCGAGCTCTCCGGATTCCAGCTGTGCATGGATGCGCTCGCGCTCTGCGGCCGGCGTGGCACCCGTCAGAAGCGCCCAAGACATGCCGGCCTGCGAGAGCAGAGGGCCGGTCTTATCGGCATATTGACGCGCCAGCACGCCCGTGGGCGCCATAACGCAGGCCTGTGTGCCGCTATCGGCAGCCACAGCCAGCGCGCAGGCGGCAACGGCGGTCTTACCGGTACCGACATCGCCCAGCAGCAGGCGGTTCATCACGCGCCCGCCATCGCACATATCGCGCAGGATGTCTTGGAACGCGGCCTCCTGCTCGTCGCTCAGCGAAAACGGCAGGGCCTGCTTGAGCGCGGCCAGGTGCTCGCCCGCGGCGTGGGCGTAGGGAGCGACTTCGACCAAGCCACCGTCGTTGCGCAGGCGCAGCGCCAGCTGCAGGTAGAGGCACTCCTCGTAGGCAAGCCGTGCGCGCGCGATATCGCGCTCAGCCATGCTCGAGGGAAAGTGGATCGATCGAAGGGCACGGGCATGGCTCATCAGGCGACGTTTAACGCGTAAGCGTGCCGGAATGGGATCAAAGGGATTGCCGACGACCTCGAGCGCGCCACTTACGATACGGCGCATCCATGCCTGACTCACGCCGTCACTCACGTAATGGACCGGCAGGATAGTGCCCGCGGCGCGCCCTTCCTCAAGCTTTTCAAAGTGCGGCGAGGCCATCTGCTTAAAGCCGTAGGCAAACTCGACCTTACCCATTACGGCCAGGCGGTCGCCCTGCTTAAGCTGCTGGGCAATCCAGGGCTGGCGGAAAAAGGCGACCTGCAGCACGCCCGTCTCGTCAACGAGTGAGACCTCGGTCACCTGCATGTGCGGACGAGGCTGCTTTTGGACGATACGGTCGACCGTGGCGATGATGGTACACACGGTACCGATGGGCGCCATCTCGATGGACCAGGAGCGCGTAAAGTCCAGGTATCGATGAGGGATATGGAGAAGGAGGTCCCCCACCGTCCGAATTCCCAGACGGCGAAGGGCCTCCTCACGTTTACCCGAAACATATTTGAGTCGCGCGATATCCTCGTCGAGCGCATTGCTCTGAGCAAAGCGCTCCGAGACGCGCGGCACGGAGCACAGTTCGGACATGGGCAGTTGCCTACTCGATCGAGAAGATCACGGGATAGAGCGGCTGCTCGCCACGATGGGCGTCAATCTCCAGATCGGGCTGAGCCTCCTCAATGGCATCGACAATCTCCTGGAAGGCCTCATTGGACAGTTCCTCGCCTGCCAGAATCGTCAGCGCGTCGCCCTCCTCTTCCTCCTGCATACGGTTAATGCAATCGAGCGTGACCTGCTTCACGTCGGAGCCGACCACATCAATGGAGCCGGCAATGATACCCATGACGTCACCGGAGTGAATCGGCGAGCCGTCGGAGGCGCTGGAATCGCGCACGGCACGGGTGACCTCGCCATCGCGAACCTCACTGATGGCGTCGACCATAGCGGCGACGGCATCCTCAAGCTCGGAATCGGGTAGGACCGCGAACAGCGCGGAGAAGGCCTGCGGAACGGTCTTGGTGGGAACGACGGCGACCTTCTTGTCGGTGCAGGCTGAAGCAGCGGCCTCGGCGGCCATGCGGATGTTGCCGTTGTTGGGCAGGATGATGACCGAGGTCGCGTTGACCTGGTCGACGGCGCCCAGCAGGTCTGCAGTCGAAGGGTTCATGGTCTGGCCACCCGAGACGATCACGTCAACGCCGAGAGACTTGAGGATGTCTGCCTCGCCGGAACCGGCGGCAACGGCGACAAAGCCCAGGGCCTTCGCGGGCTCGGCGGCCTTTTCCTGGTCCTCGTGGATCTTGGCAGTACGGTCGTGGGCCTCCATCTCCATGTTATGGATAAAGACTTCGTAGATCTGACCAAGCTGCAGCATGTGCTCGAGCACCAAGTTGGGGGTGTTGGAGTGCACGTGAATCTTGTAATCGGGGTAAGCACCCACGAGCAGCTCGCAGTCGCCCATGGAACCCAGGAACTTGAGGCACTCGTCCTCGTCAAAGGGAGCGTCGGCCTTAAAGAGGAACTCGTTGCAGTAGCGGAATTCCGAGCCCTCCCAGTCGTCGTTGGCCTCGATCTCAACACGACCAAGGGCCGCGTCGCGGGCAGAGCAGGCGGAATCAAACGTGGCGGAGAAATCCTCGACAACGGTGCTGCGGCCAAGAGCGGCGGCAACAAAGTTCTCAAGGAAAATAGCAAAGCCAAAGGCGCCGGAGTCGACCACGCCGTTCTCCTTCAGAACGGGCAGCAGGTCGGGCGTGCGGGCGACGGACTGGTAGGCCTCGACGACGATGGCGTCGAGCGCGTCCTCGGCCGAGAACTTCTTCTTTTCGCACTCGTCGGCCTTGGTCGAGACATCGCGCAACACCGTGAGGATCGTACCCTCGATGGGCTTACGGACGGCCTGGAAGGCAACCTTGACGGCACGACGGAAGGCGAAGGCGATGTTGGCGGACGTAATGGGCTCGTCGGCGGAGACAAGGCCCTCGGCCACGCCGCGCAAGATCTGCGAGGTGATGACGCCGGAGTTGCCGCGGGCGCCCATCAGGGAGCCGTGGGTGATGGCGCCGGCGATGGCCTCCATGTCGGCGTCGGCGGGAAGGGCAGAAAGCTCCTTGGTCACCGAGGCGAGCGTGAGCGACATATTGGTGCCGGTGTCACCGTCGGGCACGGGAAAGACGTTGAGCTTGTTGATCTCCTCGGCCTTGTCGGAAACGGCAGCCGCAGCGATCGGAAAACAGGTGCGAATGGTCTTTGCAATCATGGGTATTTAAATCTCCGTTTTCGGATGCTAGTTCAGACGGCTCTTGAGCGCGTCGATATGGATGCCGATCTTAAGGCTGGCGAGATCGATCTGGGCGATCTCCTGCAGGGTGAAGGCAACGGAGCTCGAAAGATTGTGGCAGACGGATTTCATGTTGACGCCGTTCTCGAGCACGACGTGAAGATCGACCGTAAGGCCGTTCTCGTCGGCGGAGACAAGCACGCCCTTGCGGAGGCGCTGACCGGCAAGCAGGCGCACGCTCTCGGCGCCTTGGAGCTGCTCAGCCATACCGACGACGCCATAGCACGTCATCGCGGCATAACCGGCAATATCGGCAATAACGTCGTTCGAGACGCTCAGGCTGCCGTTAATGGTCTCAGACACAAGAATCTCCTTATCTGGTGCTCGCGGCACCATGTCGTGGGAGCAATCATTGCAATATTCTACAACGACCGCGCCATGTTGAGGTGGTGGGTCGCGGGATTACATCCTCGACACGAAATGTTGATATGGCAACGTTCGAGTCAAGTGGTCGCGGCATGAAAAAACCCGCCGCATAAGCGACGGGTTTTACAACCTGGCTCCCCGGGTAGGACTCGAACCTACAACAGCGCGGTT
>NZ_QSFE01000025.1:0-1897 GCF_003467145.1 Collinsella sp. AM44-11 | reverse complement strand
GAACCTACAACAGCGCGGTTAACAGCCGCGTGCTCTACCATTGAGCTACCGAGGAATTTAAAAGCCCAGCGGAATGGGCTGAGAAATTCTGGCTCCCCGGGTAGGACTCGAACCTACAACAGCGCGGTTAACAGCCGCGTGCTCTACCATTGAGCTACCGAGGAATAGGTGCGTGCTCTCAAGCAACGAAGTTTATTATACGGACGAATCGGCACAGGGCAAGAACTTTTTTGAGAAATTTTCTCGCCTTGATCCCTTGCCTTGATTATCGACTTTATCCGAACACCTCCCACATTCATCCGTACATGTACGGATGAATGTGGGAACCCGATACCCTGAGGGCCGGATCGGCCGGCCCCGGGAGATCGGAGGACGGCATGTCCGGAAAGAAGAAAAGGGGCTCCGCAAGGGCGGTCCCGAGGGCCTACGGAAGGCTCACGAGGCACGAGCGGGACACGGTCCAGAGGATGCTGGAGCGCAGGGCGTCGTGCAGGGAGATCGCGAGGGAGCTGGGCAGGTCGCCCTCGACGGTGAGCGCCGAGGTGGCGTCGCACAGGTTCGTGACGGCGCCGAAGGCCAGGCGCGGCGAGCGCGTGGACGCCTCCGCCGACCTGTCGGCGGCCTGCCCGCGCCTGGCCGCGTGGCCGCGCTGCTGCAACGGGTGCGGGCGGTACCGCGCGATCGGCTGCAAGCGCCGCCCGCACGTCTTCTACGAGGCCCGGGCCGCGCAGCTGTGCGCCGACTCGGTCCTCGTCTCGTCCAGGCGCGGGATAGACGCCGACGAGCCCGCCGCGGCGGCCAGGCTGGAGGCGATAAGGGACTGCCTGCGCCGGGGACTGTCGCCCGAGCAGATGGCGGCGCGCAACGGCGGCCCGGTGGACCTGTCGCCGTCGACCATCTACCGCTGGGTCTCGGCGGGCTACGACGGCATGACCAACATGGAGCTCAGGCGCAAGGTCGGCTACAGGCCGAGGAGGCGCGCCGCGCGCCGGGCGGCGACCCGCCACTCCGCCCGCAGGTCACATGCCGCGTTCCTCGCCCTCGGGGAGGACGCGTGCGCCGCGGCCTGGGAGATGGACACCGTCGAGGGGGCCCGGGAGGACAGCGCCTGCCTGCTCACGCTGCTGCACCGCCCCAGCAGGCTCCAGCTCGCGCTGCCGCTGGAGGAGAAGACCGCCGGGTGCGTCGCGGGCGCCCTGGAGGGCGTCCGGGCGGTCCTCGGCGCCGACGGGACGCGCCGCGTGTTCCGCGCCGTGCTCACCGACAACGGCCCCGAGTTCTCCGACGAGGACGCGATCGCGGCGCTGCTCGGCGAGGGGCGGGGCGAGACGAGGCTGTTCTACTGCGACCCCCGGCGCAGCGACCAGAAGGGCGCCTGCGAGCGCAACCACGTCGAGATCAGGAAGCTGCTGCCCAAGGGCCGCGGCCTCAGGTTCGACCGGCTCGCCCCGGCCGACCTGGCGCTGGCCATGTCGCACGTGAACTCCGAGCCCCGCGGCGCGCTCGGCTTCGCGACGCCCGCCCGCGCCTTCCGGGCGATGCTCGGCGGCGACGCGGCGGCGCTGCTCGAGGCATACGGCGTGGAGGACGTGCCCGTCGAGGAGCTCGACCTGACGCCGGGGCTCATCGAGCGGGCGCGCGCGGAAAGGGGCGATGCCCCGCTGTCCTAGCCTAGAAGGAAAAACGGAATAGACGGACCGACCGTCCGGCTGAGTCTGGGAAGAGGCGCCGGGCGGCGGGCGGAGCATGGCCACCGGACCCATCGAAACACATCTCCACCGTTCCTTCAACTGGGAAAATGCCGCCCCCGGACCCCGGGAGGGGCCGCGGGGGCGTTCGGCTAACTGCGGGAATGGCCTATTTGCTCAATGTGTTCGGCTGAGATCGGAAATCAACC
>NZ_QSFE01000024.1:0-14612 GCF_003467145.1 Collinsella sp. AM44-11 | reverse complement strand
GTGCGCAGCGAGGGCTTCTTGCATGTCCGAGGACGCGCCGGAAAGCAAACATACGGCGGCCCCGGACAGCGACTACAGGGCTATCGATTACCCCGTGTTTTGCAATCCTGCCGAGACGCCGGTCACAGTCGAAAGAATCAGGCTCATGTACTCGGCCTTCTTCTCCTCTGCCATCTCGTCCTGGTTCATACGCACCTCGCGAAGGGCGCGGACCTGAGCGATGGACAGGGCGTCGACGTAGGGATTACGCACACGGACGGCGCAGCCGAGCACACGGCGGCGCTGCAGCGGCCATTCGTCACCGACGATGGCAAGAACCCACTTACGCGTGAGCTGCATCTCGGTGAAGACCTTCTCGGACAAATCCTGGCGATCGCCCAGGTGCAGGTACATCTTGGCGATGCGCTGGTCGGTCTTGGCGATCGACATCTCGATGTTGTCGATAAAGGTGCGGAAGAACGGCCACTCCTGGTAGGCAGCCTTGAGCTGGTCAAGGTCGCCAAACTGCTCGCAGGCGGTGCCCAGGCCGTACCAAGCGGCCAGGTTAATGCGCGCCTGGCTCCAGCTGAAGATCCACGGAATGGTACGCAGGTCGTCGAGCGACTTGGCACCCAGACCGCGCTTGGCCGGGCGCGAGCCAATCGGCAGCAGACCGACCTCGGTCAGCGGCGTCACGGTCGAGAACCACGGTGTAAAGTCCTCAGTGTTCAGCAGGTCCAGATAGCGCTCATGGCTTACTGCGTTGAGCTTCTCGGCCATATCCCAGAACTTCTGCGTGGTCTCGGTGTTGGTCTTCTCGACGCTCGGAGCCGACTGCAAAAGCGTTGCGGCGGCAACGGACTCAACATGGCGCTGAGCCAGCGTGCGGTTGCCGTAACGGGCAAAGATGACCTCGCCCTGCTCGGTGAGCTTAAAGAAGCAGTTGACCGAACCCTTGGGCTGCGCCAGCACGGCCTTGTTGGCCGGGCCGCCGCCACGGCCCACGGCACCGCCGCGACCGTGCATGAGCACCAGGTCGATATCGTTCTTCTCGGCCCACTTGGCAATGCGCTCCTGCGCGGAGTGCAGCGCGAGCATGGCCGTGGTAGGACCGGCATCCTTGGAGGAGTCGGAGTAGCCCAGCATGACCTCCATGCGGCGGTTGGTCTGGGCAAGGCGCTTTTGCACCACAGGCAGCGTGAGCATCTGGTCGAGCACGTCGACGCAGCCCTCGAGGTCCTCGAGCTGCTCGAACAGCGGGATCACATCGAGCTCGGGGACATCCTCCTCGTGTGCAAAGGACAGGTGGGCCAGCTCAAAGACGTCGGCCACATGCTGGGCACTCTTGGTGAACGAGATGATGTAGCGATGCGCCATCTTCTTGCCGTAGCGCTTCTGGATGGAGCCGATAGCGCGGAAGGTATCGATGACCTCGCGCGTCATGGGCTGCAGGTCGCCATGGATACCGTTCTCGTGGATATCCTTGAGGGCGCGGGCGTGCACCACGGAGTGCTGACGGAACTCCATCTCGACCATATGGAAGCCGAAGGACTCGACCTGCCAGATGATGGTCTGGACCGGGCCGTAGGCAGCACGGACGGCACCGCAGGCGGCCAGGGAGCGCTGAACGACACGCAGGTCATCCAAGAACTCGTCTGCGCTGTGGTACATGGTGTCGGTGATGCGACGCACGGTGGCGTTCAGACGGTCGGCCATGACGAGCATGACGGCGCGATGCGGCTCGTGCTCGGAGATCAGCTCAGCGCGTGCGGTGTACTGGGTGCTCATCTCGACCTGATGGTTCCACAGGTTGATGAGCTCGGCAGACGGCTTGCTGTAGGTAGCCTCGAGCGTGAGGTTGCGACCGATGCGGCGGCACTTGTCCTCGAGCTTGAGCACCATGTGAGTGAAGTACTTGGCGGCGACCTCACGGCTCACCTTGGCGGTGACGTTGGGGTTACCGTCGCGGTCGGAACCGATCCAGCTGCCGGGATGGAAGAACGCCGGGCACAGCGGCGGCACGGTACCGGCCTTGTCGCCCAGCACCCAGTCGTCAAAGCGACGATAGATGACGGGGATGACGTCGAACAGCGTGTTATCGAAGATGTCGATGATGGTATCGGCTTCCTCGACCGGCGTGGGCTTCTTGAGCGCGATGGGGCTCGTACGCACCAGGGCGTCGATCTCCTGCAGCATATGGCGCTCGTTCTCCACCAGGTCGGAGCCGCCCAGACGCGGACGCTCCTCCAGCAGATTGGAGATACGGCGAATCTTGCCCTCGACGGCCTTGCGACGGGCCTCGGTGGGATGTGCGGTAAAGACAGGGTGGAACTCGAGCTTGCCGAGCAGCTCGTTGGCGCCCTCGACACCCATCTCGTTTACCAACTGGTGATAGGCGACGGTGAGCTCGTTGGCGGGATCGACCTCGGTATCGGTCGATGCGCCGGCCTCGCGCTCGCGCAGCTGCGCCACACGGTAGTTCTCCTCCGACAGGTTTGCCAGGTGGAAGAAGCTCGTAAAGGCGCGAACGATGACCTGCTGCTTATCGAGCGGCAGGCTGTCGATCAAATCGACGACCTCACGGAATGCCACGGCGGTGGGCTCGTCGGCGGTGGGCACGCCCTGCTCGTCGACGGCCTCGTCGGCAGCGCGGGTACCGGGGTTGCCGGCATTGGCCACAATCTCGGCCGACAGGATCTTGTCGAACAGGTCCGCGATCTCAGGATCATACTCGCTAAGCACACGACGCTCCAGGCGCAGGAACAGCGCCAGATTGTCGCGCAGCTCCTCGGGGATCTCGATCTCGGCGAGACGCTCCCTGGACTCGGCATTCGAGCCGATTCGGTTAACGAGGCGGTTGACCACGGCAGCGACGCGCGCCGCGGCTTCGGGTACAGACTGGTTGCTTAGGTTCTCAGCCACGTTTCCTCCCATTCCTCCTTCTATGCACGTAACATGCGGTATTCATTATAGGCGCTTGCGAAATACTTTCGACACTGATTGCGCTTTACCACACAAAAGTATTTTCTGCATTGCAAGGGTTTTTGCTCTAAATGGTCGTATTTCTCGGTGGACGGCATACACAAACGGGGGCATTCCGCATAAATGCGAAACACCCCCGTAACAATCGCTCGCAATGGACGGGACACTCAAGCGGGTCCGCAGCTCAAAAAGATGCGCTACAAGCGCTCGCGAACCGCCTCGACCACGTTGGCCAGATCGACGAGAACCTCGTCATGGCTCTGCATGTCGCGTACCTTGACCTTGCCGGCGGCAAGCTCGTCGCCACCCAGGACCAGGATGAGCTTAGCGCCCACCTTGTCGGCCTGCTTAAACTGGGCCTTGAGCGAACGGCCCTGATAGTCGGCCTCGGTCACGATGCCTGCGGCGCGAAGCTCCTGCGTAATGGCAAAGACGTTCTGGCGCAGCTCCTTGCCGGCGTTGGCGACATAGACGCACGGGACCTCATCGGCACCCAAATCGCTGCCAAAGGCCTGCAGGGCCAGCAGGGCGCGCTCAAAACCGACGGCAAAGCCGACGCCCGCCGTGGGCTTGCCGCCCTCGAGCTCGACCAGGCCGTCGTAGCGGCCGCCGCCACCGATGGAGCCGACGCCAGCACCGGGAGCCTCGACCTCAAAGACGGTACGGGTGTAGTAGTCAAGGCCGCGCACCAGTGTGGGATCCTCGACATACTCGATACCGGCGGCATCCAGATAGCGCTTGACCTGCTCGTAGTGCTCGCGGCACTCGTCGCACAGGTTGTCGCCCATCAGCGGCGCGTCGGCCATGATCTCGCGGCAGTGGTCGTTCTTGCAGTCGAAGGCGCGCAACGGGTTAAGCTCGGCGCGCTCGCGGCACTCATCGCACATCTCGTCGGCGTGATCGAGAATGAACTGCTTGACCTGCTCGCGATAGGCCGGACGGCACTGGGCATCGCCCATCGAGTTAATGAGCAGACGGAGCTTGGAAAGATCGAAGCCCAGGCGCTTGTAGAACTCCATGAGCATAATGATGCACTCGGCGTCTGCCGCCGGATCGGGAGCGCCGAGCCACTCGATGCCTACCTGGTGGAACTGGCGCAGGCGACCCTTCTGGGGACGCTCGCCGCGGAACATGGCCTCGGCGTAGTACGCCTTAAACGGCGTGGAGCCCTGGGGCACCAGATTGTTCTCCACGACGGCGCGCACCACACCAGCCGTGCCCTCGGGGCGAAGCGCCAGGCGCTGCTTGGGCTTGAGCTTGGTGTCGGTACCCTCGGTAAAGACGCGCTCCAGGTTGGCGCCGCTAAAGACGCGGAACATCTCCTTGCGAACGACGTCGGTCGACTGGCCGATGCCGTGGACAAAGACGTCCACCTGCTCGATCGCGGGCGTCTCGATGGGCTTAAAGCCAAACGGCTCGAACACGCCGGCCGCAATCTGCTGCATCTTTTGCCAGGCGCGCATCTCGGCGCCGATAAGGTCGCGGGTTCCCTCCGCCTTCTGTGCCTGCATGGGCAAACACCTTTCTTTTGTATCGCGTCATAGGTAGTGGACATTATACGGCACAAAGCAGCAACGCGGCGGCGCGTCTGACCGAACGAGGGTATGGGAACTCGTTCGGCCAGACGCACCGCCGCGGCAGCCGATTCGTTTTCCTCCGTCCCCAGGGGATCATCACGTGATCCGTAGGGGACGGAGGAAAGCAGACCATTTTTGTGCGCCCGTGGCCGCCGTGGAAACCGAACGATGGTACGAGCAGCCATTCGGCTCCCAGGGCGGCCGCGGACAAACGGACAAGCGGCGATGCGCTTTGGCCTACCTACTCCCCCGCCACGCTTGCGCGCAGCTTGGCGGCGATGGGCTCGGATGCCAACAGGAACACGAGCATGACCACGGAGCACGCCAGGCACACAATCCAGGTGCTCGCAAAGGAGCCCGTGGCATCGAACAGCACGCCCGAGACAATGGCGCCCACGGTGCCGCCGACCATCTCGAGCGAGGTAATGGTGCCCGTGACCTTACCCAGGTCGGCCATGCCAAACTGCTTGGACGCGGCGATGGTAGGCGTGATGGTGCCCATGCACGTTCCAACACCAAAGCTCACAGCGGCGACAATAGGACCGAGGTCCGTCGTCGGGAAACACAGCGCCACGCAGGCGATAATGCACGCAACGGAGCCAAGGATATTGCCAAAGCGCAGGCCAAAGCGGTCATAGATCGCACCGAGCGAAATCTTGGCAATAACGACGGTGACCATGTAGGCCGAAAGCACGGTGCCTGCCCACATGGGGTCGTGGCCGCCCGTGACAATCTTGGCACCGTTGACGGTAACACTCGTCATGTTGGTAACCTGGTTGGGCAGGATGGCGCCATTGACCAAGCCCATAAAGAGGAAGGCGACGACAAGCAGCCAAAATGCCGGGCTCTTCTTGATACGAGACCAGCCGACGCTAACCTCGGGGGCCGTATGCTCGTCCTTATCGCCCGCGGTGGAAACAGACGGATCGCCCGGGTTCTCGCCGAGCGGCTTCAGGCCAATATCGGAAGGTTTGGTGCGGAAGGAGTAGGCCGTGATGGGCAGTGCCGCCACCATGCAGATAGCCGCGAGCACCAGGAAGGCGAAACGCCAGCCAACGCTCACGATGAGCGAGCTCACGATGGGAGACAGAATAGCGCCGCCAAAGCCCGAGCCCGAAAGTGCGATGGAGATGGCAAGGCCTCGCTTGGCCGTAAACCAGTTGGCGGTCACCAGGCTGATGAGCAGGCGGGTCGAGGCGACGGCAAAGCAGCCCGAGACGGCAAAGAGCACGTAGACCTGCCACAGCTCACCGACAAAGCTCATACCGGCAAGAACGGCAGAGGTGGCGATTACAGTGAGGGAGCCCAAAACGCGGCCGCTTACTTTATCGGCGACATGGCCAATGACAAGCGAGCCGATAACGCTCACCACGGTGGAGATGGCGTTGGAGATGTTGTACTGCGCAAGCGTGATGCCCAGGTCGCTTACGATGAGCGGCTGAAACAGGCTCATGCAGTTAACGAAAATCGTGTAGCACGTGGCCATGATCACAAAGCCGGAGGCCACCACGAGCCAGCCGGGGAAATATTTACGTTGCTGGGACATGGATTACTCCTTGTGGTCCGCAATGTATCCGAGAGCGACGGCGGCATAAGCCGCGGCACCGAGGGGAAGCTCGGCATCGTTAAAGCGCGCCTTGGGATGATGCTGGGCAAAATGCTCGTCCGTATCGGTCACGGCCGCGCCCACCGTAAAGTACGCACTTGGGATCTCGCTCGAGATAAGTGCGAAATCCTCGCTCGCCATGGCGTGGAATAGCGGCAGGAAGGCAGCCTTGGGCAGCACCGCGCCCACGTAGCCAAGCGAGGCCTGGGTCATATCGCTGTCGAGCACGAGCGGCGGAACGTCCGAAAGCGTCTCGATGGTTGCCGGCGTACGATATGTTGCGGCAACGCCGTTGACGACCTCCGCGATGCGGGTCTTAAGGTGAGCCATGAGCTCGACATCGAAGCCGCGCAACGTTCCCTCGAGCACGCAGGTGTCGGGGATGACGTTGGCCGCCAAACCGCCAGCGAACTTACCCACGGTAAGCGCGACCTCCTTGGCCGCCGGCACCTCGCGAGAGATGAGCTCCTGAAGTGCCAGATGCACATGCACGCCCGCCGTGATGGGGTCGATGCAAATCTCGGGGCTGGAACCGTGGCCACCCTTGCCCTGCAGCGTGATGCGGAAACCGCACACGCCCGAGAGCGCCGGACTCCCATAGAGCACCAGGCCAAGCGGCGACTGGCTATTGACATGCATGGCAAAGGCGGCCTGGGGACGCGGGTTCTGCAGCAGACCGTCGGCGATGGCGGCGCGGGCACCCTCAAAGGTTTCCTCGCCCGGCTGGAACAGCAGTTTGACGGTGGCATTGGCGTCGACAAGCTCGGCCTCGCGGGCCTTGAGCAAACGGGCCGCGCCGAGCAGCGCCGTCGCATGCATATCGTGGCCACAAGCGTGCATGCAGCCGTTGGTGGAAGCGAAAGGCTCGCCCGATTCCTCGACAACGGGCAGGGCATCCATGTCGCCGCGAAGCATGATAACCGTACCGGCTTGCTCGTCCGCGCACGTACCATTGCCCTGAGCAGCCGCGGCCGCACCGGCACCAATCAGGCCAACAACACAGGAGCCGTCGACAAGCGTGGTATGGGGGATGTCCATCTCGTCCAGACGTACCTGGATATAGGCAGACGTCTGCGGAAGATTGTTACCGAGCTCGGGCGTCTGATGGAGATCGTGGCGCCATGCGGCAAGCTCACCGGCAAATGCCTGGGCTTCTTTGACCAGACCATCGCCGATAGCGGCCTGCGCCGCTGCGGTGGCCTTGGGCGCTGATTGCGGTTGAAGATCGGACAGAGCTGGTGCCATAAATGCCCTCCAGTAACGTTTTTGCAGCAAGCACTTTGATAGCGTAAAGTGCAAGGTAAAACTTTAAGGGCGACGCATAAAAAATGCCGCCCCGAGAGGGCGGCGCAACAAGTTGTTTACAATTGCGGGCGCGGCTTTTTGCGCAAAAAATCGAAGTGAGTCTCGCTCAAGATAATCGACAGGAAGATAAGCACGAAGCCGGCGAGCAGGCGCGAGGTGAGCGCCTCCCCCATCAGCAGCACCGAAAACAACACGCCCGAAGGCGACTCCATCGAAAGGAGCAGCGAGCCCGTCGAGGCCGGGACGTGCGCCAAGCCGACGTTTTGGATGAGCAGCGCCACGCACGTGCAGCCCACCGAGAGAAAGGCCATCACGCCGATAAAGCTCGGCGTCCACACGGACAGAGGCGCTTGGGTCTCGAATAGCAGGGACGAAACCAGGCTCAGCACGCCGTTGCCCACAAACATCCAAAACGTGATGACGTTGATGTCCATTTTGCGACCGTACTTGGCCGTCACCGACATCTGAATGGCAAAGAAAACCGCACCGCCCAGCGTGATGGCATCACCGATGTTGAACTCGACGCTATCGAGCGCCACCAGGCCAATGCCCGCCAGACAGAGCAATGCGGCGCCCAAGTTGTAACGAGTGAGCTTTTCGCCGCTTAGGAAATAGCTCGCGAACGGGACCAGGATGCAATAGGTGCCCGTCAAAAAAGCGTTCTTACCCGCCGTGGTCTGAGCCAGACCGACCGTCTGCAAGGCATAGGCTGCCCACATGAGCGCGCCCATGCCCAGTCCAACAATCAGGTTGCGGGCGTTAAGGTGGGCGGCGATGCGCTTGCGAAAGATAACAAGCATGACCAGCGCTGCGGGAAGAAAACGAATATAGAGCAGTTCGAACACCGGGATGGTGTCGAGCGCGTCCTTCATAGTGGTAAAGGAGTAGCCCCAGATAATCGCCACCGAAAGCAGTAGAACTTTCCAGAACAGCGGCGAACGAGCACCGGCACCACGGGAGGTGCCGCCCGCACCCAGGTCCTCGCGAGCAACAGGGCTATCGGGCATGTTTTCAATTTCGTTGGCAGCGTATTGGGCCATGGAACATCCTCGCACTCAATCTGGGCGTGGTGTCCGCACGCGTATGGCTGCGTGCCGCCTCATGGTCAAATAAAAACGGGACGCGCCGGACCCCCGGCACGCCCCGCTACTGTAGCAACAACCAAGCAACCCACGCAATTCACTACGCTAAAGCGTCGGTACAGAAAACCTCGATGTTCCGGCAACGTCAGCGAAAACGCCCCTAAGCGAGCAAGGTGACGTGAAATGAAAGGGCGCTGACCTTCTGGTCGCGCCCTTGAAATTGAACGTCAGATTGCCGCTTAGGGACGTTTGCAGCGTCGAGCCGTTACGCGGTTTGGTAAAACCGCGTAACTAAATAAGCTTTGTTGATTCCAGCTTTTCGATGATCCAGTCGTTGGCTTTGATGACCGGACGGCGGAAGACGACGCCCAGGGCCAGCGACGGAATCAGATAGCTCGCCAAGATACCCAGCTCGACCCAGTACTCCATATGATACGCACCGGCCATGGCGGCATGCATGGCGTTGATGCCGTGGGTGAACGGCAGGAACGGATAGATCGCCTGGAACACGGGGCCGGTCATCTCGATGGGGAACGTGCCGCCCGAACCGCCGACCTGCATGACCAGCAGCACGACGGCGAGCGCCTTGCCGATATCGCCAAACGACACGGTGAGCGTGTAGACGATATTGGAGAACACGAGACTCGCGACCCAGCCCGCCAGCACAAACTGCAGCGGGTTGTCGCACTGAATGCCAAAGAACAGAATGTCGCCCGCGCACACGAGCGTTGCCTGCAGCAGGGCCAAACCGCCAAAGAACAGGTAACGGCCCAGATAGATCTCGTGCAGGCGTACGGGGATGAGCTCGTTGATAAGTTCATCGTCAACCGAAACCTTCATCATGGCTGCCAGCACGATCGAGCCGACCCAAAGCGACAGAATCGTGTAGAACGGCGCCATGGCCGAACCGTAGTTGCGGATCGGATAGACCGGCTTGCGATCGAGCGCGACGGGACCGGAAAGCGACACGGCCAAACCCTCGGGGTCGTTGCCAATCATCGTCTTGATCGTGGCAAGGTCGTCCGACATCAGGGCGCCATCGAGCTCGTCCTTAAAGGCGCTGATCTTATCGGACGCTTCACCTAGCTGATCGGAAGCCTTATTGACCAGCGTGGCAGCCTTGGAGAGGCCCTTAGCCAACGAGCCGGATGCATCGGTGAGGCCGCTCACGGCACTATCCAGATTGCTCGAAATACCGTTCAGCGAATCCAAAACACCCGAGATGGTCTTCTTGAGCTCCTTTGCCTTGACCGAGAACGTGGAGTCGTAATCGATCTTGGCACCCGAGACACCTGCCTTGGCATCGGCGATTGCCTGGTCGGTTTCGGCGCGGACATCGTTAACCTTTGCCATGCTGTCCGAGAGCGACGTTGCGATGCTCGTCAGCTCCTTGGCATTGTTACGGTACTCCGTCGCGGTTTTGTCAAGCTCAGCAGCCGCGCCCTCAAGCCCTGCCTTGAGCTTATCGTTACTCACCTGGCCAGCAAGACTACGGAGCTTATCCGCCGTGGCATCAATCTCGTCAGCACGTGTATTGAGTGACGCTGCGCCGTCGTTGAGCTGAGACACCGTAAGATCGACATGCTGGTTCGCGGCGTCAAAGGCCTTTGCGAGCTCGGTGGACACGTTATCGAACGAACCCGCACTTCCATCAATCGCGGCATCGATGGCATCGCTGGCAGCCTTGAGCGCTTGTTCCGAATCACCGATACCGCTCTCGGCATGCTCCATCAGCTGTTTCACCGACTGCTCGGTAGTTCCGGTCTGCTTGAGCAGGCCGCCCGCCGACGTCAGCGAATCGGATGTCGAGCTCAAAATGCCCGCAAGCGAAGTAGCGCTGGCCTTGATGTCCTGCAGGTCCTGAACCGAGTCGCCAAGCGTCGAGGACAGGTTGGCGATGAAGTTGCTGACCTGTTCGGTACTCATGTAATCGAGCAGGCTGGACACCGTCTTAAGACCGATCGTCGTGATGGTCTCGGTAAAGGTCTCGTTGACCTGGTTCTGAACAGCACTCGAGCCCTTTTCGGTCACGATCTGGGCGATGGCGTTGGCCTTCTGGTTCTCGTAGAACTCGATATCGGCATGCTTCACGTCGGTCGAAAAGAGCGTCATCATGTCGGAGCTAAAGCTCTTGGGGATTACGACGGCCGCATAGTAAGCGCCCGACTTAACACCGTCGATAGCCTTATCGCGATCGTTGAGCACAACCCAGTCAAAGTTCTCGTTACCGCGCAACGCGGACGTCACGTTTTCGCCCACGTTGACCTCGACGGGAATCAGATCGCTCTCGTAACCCTCATCGGTGTTGACCACGGCGATCTTAAGATTGCCGGTGTTGCCGTACGGGTCCCAGCTGCCGGCGATGTTAAACCATGCGTAAAGGCACGGCACGATGATCAGACCCATCACGACAATCAAGCCGATCACGGAGTGAGACACGTTTTGGACGTCGCGCTTAAACAGATGCAGGATGTTCTTCATTTATGCCTCACCTCCTTTTGAGTGCTTGCCAAGCGGGGCGTCATCCTCATTCATCACAAACGTGTCGTCCCCGTTTGCGGGCACATGGTGCAGATCGTGGTGAATGGACTGGTCGGCAGCCTGATCCTTGGATTTAGAGCCTCGCTCGCTGGCATTCAGGCCAAACATGCGACGGGCGGCAGGGATCGCCGCTGTGTGCTCGCGCATCTCGCGGCGCAGGTCCTCGTCCGAAAGCGCCGAGATGCGCATCTGGGTGTTGAGGCTTGCGCGGATGTACTCGATATTGATCAGCCAGCCGCAAATGACAATGACGGAGATAATCCAAATGACCAGCAGGATAATCTTGCCGTTATTGTCGATATCGAGAACCGTCGACAGCACAAAGAGCAGGACCTGGACGCCTACCACGGCGGCAAAACCGCCCTTGATGTAGTAGGGGTAACGGTGCTCAAAAGTCACCGCATGGTCGAGCACCTCGCGACGGTACGAATCCGAATCGAGCACGACGCGCATGGCTGTGCGCAGCGAATAGCGCTGACGCGGCAGGTCATTGGACTCGCAGATCATAAGGCCCGTCGTGGAAAGCTGCTTGTCAAAGAGCAGGTTGAGGTTGAGCAGCAGCGGACGCAGCTGCAGACCGATAAAGAGCGCCACGATCAAGAACACGCCCAGAATGCACAGGTTAAACAGGTAGTTGAACGAGTACATGCCGCCGACCGTCTCGCGCAGCAGATTGATGCCGTAGGTAAAGGGCAGCAGCGGGTGCAGCCACTGGAAGAAACCGGGCATCATCTCGATGGGATACATGCCCGACGAGCCGGGGATCTGCACGATGACGAGGATGACACCAATGGCTTTACCGATATGCTTAAAGGTGGTGGACAGCGCATAGATGATGTTGACGTAGGTGAACGAGATAGCGATGCCGCCCAGCACGAACAGCAGCGGGTTAACGCACTGTACGCCAATGACCAGATCTCCCACCGTAACGATGATGGCCTGCAACGCACCCAGGATCACCAGGAGCAACCAGCGGCCAAAGTAGCCTTGGCGCGCCGTAAAGCTGCCAACGCCCTCACGGTCGACCTCGAGCTTGTAGATGGCGATGAGCACATAGCCGCCCACCCACAGCGCCAGGTTGGTGTAGAAGGGCGCGATGCCCGAGCCAAAGCTCTTGACCGGATAAATCGACTTGGACGTCAGCTCAACGGGGGACGCCATAAAGTCCGCCACGTCGTCCACGTCGATGCCCATCAGGTCAGCCAGCTCGCCCATAGACTCAGAGGTCTGCAACGCTGCGATGTCGTTAGCGGCGGTTGCAAGCCTGTCCTGGACCTTGACAAGCGAGGCATCGGTCTGGGACAGCGTGGTCTTGGCCTGCTTGAGCGTGGCATCGAGTTGGGCCAGCGTGCCACGCGCATTCGCAATCGTGGGCGTAAGACCCGATACGATGCCGGTCAGGTCGCCCGAAACGGTGGCGAAGGAGTCCAGCGCGCTCGAAGCCTTCGGCAGCGCGTTCTGCCCCAGGTCCATCTGAGCCTGATTCATGTTGGTCGTACCGGTTTGGATCGCATTGTTGATAGCATCGCTGGCGCCCGAAACAGCCGAAGCGTCATTCGCAATAGCGCTTGACTGAGCGGAGAGATTATCCTTGACGGCCTGAAGGCTCTCATTTTGCCCTCGAAGCGTATCAATCGCAGACGCGATCAGCTTATTAACTTCTTCCGAGCCCGTCGGCGCGCTGTCGGCCAGGTTCTGCAGACGATCGATAAGAGTCTTGTTATGGTCAATCGTCGTCTGAAGCGATTCGAGCGAGTTGTCGATGCGAGTGGTCGTAGACGTCAAGGCGCCCGTCATCTTTCCGACCGCAGCGTTCGCCGAAGCCGACGTCTTGGACAGTGCAACACTTCCCTCCGAAAGCGCCTTAGAGAGCGAGGTAATCGATTTGCCCGCGGTGGTGCGCGCTTCGCCCAACAGGTCGTTACCTTGGGAGATCGCTTGAGTCAGCGAAGGCGTCTGACCCTGCAAACCGGCCAGCGCCCCATCCGCCGAGGCGATAGCACCGCTCGTTTTGTCGATAGCGGTGTTCATGTCGTTGATCGAATCGCGGACCTCGCTCAAGGTACTGGATGCCTCGGACACCGAACTCGTCAGCGAATCCTGAACCTGGGCGGTCTTATCCTTAAAATCGATGCCGGCATCCTTGGCGATGCCCGCTACGGTCTCGCCCACCGTGGAGACAAACTCCGAGTTGATCTGCTCCTCGATGGTGTTGGCACCGGTATCGGTGACCTTGGGCGCAATGGCGCTCTTCTTCTCATTGACGTAATAGGTGAGCTTCGGCTGATGGTAATTGCCATCGAGCATCGAGACAAGATTGTCGGAGAAGTTCTTGGGGATTACGATCGCAGCGTAGTATTCCCCGCTCTCGACACCCTCTTTGGCATCGGCAGCCGAGTCGACGAAGGTCCAGCCCAGCTGATCGTTCTCCTTGAGCTGATCGACGACCTGGTCGCCCGCGTTGAGCTCGCCCACTAGGTCGTTCTGAGTGCCCTGATCGTTGTTGGCGATGGCAATCTTGATACCTTGGGTGTTTCCGTACGGATCCCAGTTTGCCACGATGTTGTACCAGGCATACAGCGAGGGGATAACGCACACGCCAAGGGTAACCACCAAGGCGACGGGGTTCACAAGCAGTCGCTTAATGTCGCGCTTAAATATCGCAAAGGAGACCTTTGCATCGGATAGTTTGCTGCCGAGACTCACGCTTGGACCATCCATCCTGTCGTTGAATCAAATCGTACTATCAACAACCATTGTACGTAGGCGCTTTAGCGTCTCGAAGCACAATGGTATTGAGTTTTGCGGGTAGCAATATACTACGAAGATTAGTTAACGTACAGTTGTACAGTATCTCAAATTTCAGCAGGTCACAAAACCACAACCCGCACAAATTAGCAATCCGAATAAATAGTCATTGGGTGTTCCTATAGTTTTGTCAACCTTCGACGCTACTCCCGGTAGGGCACCCGGTCGCGCATCACGGCGTATATCGCCCTGAGCCGCTTCCTCGCGACGGCCTTGAGCGCCCGCCCGTGCCCCATGCCCCGCGCCCTGCAGGCCCGGTAGTACTCGCCGTAGCGCCCCGAGGACCTCACCAGGCTGTTGCACGAGAAGATCAGCAGGGACTTGAGCCTCGCGTCGCCGCGCCTGGACGCCCTGACCGACCTCACCGACGTTCCGGAGCTCCTCACCCTCGGGGCTATGCCGCAGTACGAGGCCAGGTGGTCGTGGTCCGGGAACCTCCCGATGTCGACCGACACCGCGAGCTGCGCCGCGGTCCTCGGGCCGATGCCGGGCACGGTGAGCAGGCACGCGTAGGTCTCGTCGCCCTCGAGCAGCGCCGCCGTCTCGGCCTCGAGGGCCCCGGCCTCGTCGAGGGCCTCCGATATCCGGGCGGCCAGGAACCTGACCTGCCTGTTCTCGGCCTCGACGAGCGCCGGCGGGGGCGCGGTGGAGGCGGCCGCGGCCTCCCCGGCGGCCTCGGCCCGCGGGCCCCCGGCCCCGGAGCGGGCGATCCCCCACGCCCCGCCGAACCCG
>NZ_QSFE01000023.1:0-15940 GCF_003467145.1 Collinsella sp. AM44-11 | reverse complement strand
AAAGCTGGCCGCTGCGCGGCCAGCAGACTAAAGTCTTGAATCAAAAAGGGCCGCTCCGGATCACCCAGAGCGGCCCTTGCATCAACATGCGTGGCGCAGGCAAAACCACACGTTACTTAGCGCGGCCCTCCTCATAGCGCTCGACCAGCTTGGCCTGCACGTCATAGGGCACCTGCTCATAGCCTGCGGGCTCCATGGTAAAGTCGCCCGTGCCGCGCGTAATAGAGCGCAGACGCGTCGAGTAATCCGTCAGCTCGGCCAGCGGCGCCTGGGCAATGACCACGGTATCGCCGCGCTCGTCGGTCTCCATGCCTGTCACGCGACCGCGCGAGGCCGAGATGTCGCCCATCACGGCGCCGGCGTAGCTCTCGGGGATAGTCACCGTGATTTCCTCGATGGGCTCCAGTACCACCGGATCGGCATCGGCGCATGCCTTTCGCAGGCCGATGCGAGCCGCCGCGCGGAACGCCATCTCGTTGGAGTCGACGCTGTGATACGAGCCGTCGTACACAGCAACGCGAATGCCCGTGAGCGGGTAGCCGGCAATGATGCCGTCCTTCATGGTCTCCTGGACACCCTTGTCCACGGCGGGGATGAGCGAGCGCGGGATGCGGCCGCCCACGACCTCGTCAACAAACTCATAGCCGTCGCTCGTGCCGTCGGGCCCAATGAGCGGCTCCACACGCAGCCAGCAGTCACCATACTGACCGGCGCCACCGGTCTGCTTCTTATGACGACCCTGGGCACTTGCCGTGCGGCGGATGGTCTCGCGATACGGAATACGGATTGGCACGCTCTTGGCGGCGACCTTGGTGCGGTCCTCCAGACGGTTGAGCAGGACAGAAACTTGCGCCTCGCCCACCGCCGAGATGATGGTCTGGCCGGTTTCCTCGTCGCGGTCGATACTCATGGTCGGATCGGCCTTGCAGGCCTTCTCGATAAACGTGTAGAGCTTCTCTTCGTCGCCGCGATTCTCGGCCTCAATGGCGATGCGGTACTGCGAGTTGGGGAACTTAAACGCCGCAGCCTCGACCTTACCGGTAATCGAGAGCGTATCGCCCGTCTCGGCAGCCAGCTTGGGCGCCACGATGATATCGCCGGCATAGGCGTGACCGACCTCGGTCATGTCGCGGCCGCACATCACATACAGGTGAGCCAGACGCTCGCCCTTGCGCGTGCGCGCATTGACCAGCTCAAGGCCCGGCTCAAGCGTACCCGTCAGCACCTTGATAAAGCTGATGCGGCCCTGCTGCGGATCGGCCAGGGTCTTAAACACAAACGCCACCGGACGGTCATCGTCACTCGAGATCTTGAGCGAGTCGCCATCGATGAGCGGCATCTCGCCGTAGTCGGTCGGCGCCGGGAAGTACGTAGCAATGTCGTCCATCAGCGAGTTGACGCCCTGCTCCTTAATGCAATCGCCCGCAAAGACCGGCACAAAGATGCGCTCGGCGATCGCCTTCGACAGCAGGCCTTCAAGCTCCTCTTGCGTCAGCGTCTCCTCGCCCTCCAGGTATTTCATCATCAGCTCGTCGTCAGCCTCGGCCACCAGCTCGCACAGATGGTCATGGGCCTGTTCGGCCTGGGCACGATACTCCTCGGGAATCTCCGACTCAACGGCTTCGGTGCCGTTGCAATGGCGCGCCTTCATGCGCACCAGGTCGATGATGCCGTCAAAGTCCTCGCCCTCGCCCCAGGGAAGGGTCACGGCACCCAGGCGCGTGCCAAAGCGCTCCTGCAGCAGGTTCATTGTGGTCGTAAAGCTGGCCTCGGAACGCGACAGGCGGTTTACGAACACCGCACGCGCCAGGCGCAGGTCCTCGGCGGCATACCAGAGCTTAACCGTCGTAGGCTGCGGGCCGGCCTCGGCGTCGACCACAAACAGAGCCGTTTCGCAGACGCTCATCGCGGCAAAGGCGTCGCCGATAAAATCGGGATAGCACGGGGCATCAAGCACATTGATGCGTGTGCCCTTCCAGTCGATCGGCGCGATGGTCGTCGAGATGGAAAATGCACGCTTGACCTCTTCAGGGTCATAGTCGAGCGTGGGCTTGGTGCCGTCGTGGCCGCCCAGGCGGGCGGTCTTGCCAGAAAGGTGGAGCATGGCTTCAGCGAGTGAAGTCTTGCCCACCCCGCCTTGGCCTACGAGCACCACGTTCCTTACATTACCGGTCTTGGGAGCACCCATGATGACCTCCTTGCAGGGCCGCGCGCAATGCGCGACGCCAACGGGGAGAGTTCGCGGTCGGTGCCGTCCCGGAAGCAGCATGGTCGGCAGCCGAGCCGGCTCACCCTCCAAATGTCCTATGCCACCACCCTACCCTCACGGGTGACTGCCCATGCACACCTTTCGGCGCACGTATGAATACAGGCGGCGAGAGGACAGGGCAAGCATGCCAGGCGATTATTAAACCCCATCGATACAAATAAAAGCCGTCGCAGACCATAAGACCTGCGGCGGCTTCTTCTCAATACATAGCTGAGCCTAGCCCTCGATACGGCTCAAGAACTCACGGGTGCGCTGCTCACGCGGATGGTCGATAACCTGCTCGGCAGGACCCTCCTCGACAATGCGACCGCCGTCCATAAAGACCACGCGGTCGGCAACATCGCGCGCAAACTGCATCGCATGGGTCACGATCACCATCGTCATATTCTGCGCGGCAAGGTCTTTAATGACACGTAGCACCTCGGCCGTTAGCTCGGGATCGAGCGCCGAGGTCGGCTCGTCAAAGAACAAGATCTCCGGGTCGAGCGCCAAGGCGCGGGCGATACTCACACGCTGTTGCTGACCGCCCGAAAGCTCACATGGCACCTTGTTCTCGTTTCCCGCAAGCCCCATCTGCGCGATCAACTCACGCGCACGTGCTTCGGCCTGCTCGCGCGGGCGTTTGAGCACGCGAATCGGAGCATCGGTGATGTTTTTCATCACGGTATAGTGCGGAAACAGATTGTAGTTCTGAAACACCAGGCCAAATCGCGAGCGTGCCTGCTTGGGCACGTCGCCTTTCGCATATACCGCACCCGATCCCGCGTCCGTCGCAACGGCAAGGTCGCCAAACGAGAGCGATCCTCCGTCGAGCGTCTCGAGCAGCGTGGCACACCGCAGCAGCGTAGACTTACCGCCGCCCGAAGGCCCGATAATCGCCACAACCTCACCGCGCTTGACCTCGAGCGAGATATCCTTGAGCACCTCATAGCCGCCAAACGCCTTACGCGCGTTCGATATATTCATTACCGTTCCGGACACGGGAGCCTCCATGTGTTTAAAGAGTCAGCGAGCGTGTGACTGGCGAGACAATGTGCTCCGAAAGAGGAGCGCCGCGTACTTCTGTACGCAAGCGACGGTTTGAGGAGCAGATTGGCCGTCAGGCACGCGCGCAGCGTCGAGCAGTCCGCCGTTCGTTAGAACGGCGGAACGATCTAGTCATGATAATAGTCCAGCTTCTTTTCGGCGGCGCCCAGCAGCATCTCGACCACAAAGTTAAAGACCCAGTAGATCAGCGCCGCAATCGCAAACGGCACCATGCTCACTTGCGAGGCAACCAGCGCCTTGGCCGTCGAGAACATCTCCCCCACGCCGATGGCAAACGCCAGCGACGTGTCTTTGACCAGCGTGATGATCTCATTGCCCATCGCCGGCAAAATGCGCTTGGCGACTTGCGGCATCACGATATACAGAAACGTCTGCATACGCGAATAGCCCAGCACCTCGGCTGCCTCGTATTGAGCGCATGGAATGGACTGCAAGCCCGAGCGATAAATCTCGGCAAAGTAGCCGGCGTAGTTGATGATGAATGCCACGACGCACGCCGTCCATTTGGAATCGGGCGTGAGCGAGATGCCGAACACGTAGTACGGGGCAAAGTAGATGGCAAACATCTGCAGCATGAGCGGCGTACCGCGCATCACCGAAATATAGATGCGCGCGATCCAGCGAAGCGGCGCGATCTTACTCATACGCATAAACGCCACGGGGATTCCCAACGGAATCGATCCGAGCAGCGTCAGCACAAACAGCTGCAAGCTGACCAAGAATCCCTGGCCAAGCATCTGCATCATGACCTGAATAGACAACCCAAGCTCTCTTTCACAGTAACGGAACAGCGAACCCAATGCTAAAGCGGGTTTTCCAGGTGCCCGAGTTTGCCGTGAAAGAGGAGCGCCGCGTACTAAATGTACGCAAGCGACGGTTTGAACGGCAAAATCGGGTGCCTGGGAAAGCCGCTATTTGAGCACCCAGTTGTCGAAGGAAAGACCATAGCTTGCATATTTATCGCACAGGTCCTTGACCGTGCCGTCCTCGTAGAGCGCCTTGAGCGACTCGGTCACGGCGTCGGCCGACTTGGTGTCGCCCTTCTTAAAGCCGACGGCGTAGTGCTCGCTGGACAGCGGCTTGTCGAGCTGCGTATAGGCATCGGGCTTGGCGGCAAGCTGATACTGGGCAATCGAAAGGTCGCAAGCCACGGCATCGACCGCGCCGCTCTCGAGCTGCATAAAGGCCGTGTTGTACTCGCCGATGGTATCGAGCGTGGCAAACGTCGCGGCCAGATCCTTCTGGTCGCCCTCGAGCACATCCTGCGCAGCGGAATCGGTCTGAGTGATCACGGTCTTGCCAGCGAGATCGTCCCAGCTCTTGATACCCGCGTCCTTCTTGACCACGAGCACTTGCTCGTTGAGCATGTACGGCTCGGAGAACGTGTAGCCGTCCTCACGGCCCTCCATGGTAAAGCCGTTCCAGATGCAGTTGATGGCGCCGGAGTTGAGCAGCGTATCCTTGGCGTCCCAGTCGATGGCCTCGTATTTGACCTCCCAGCCCTGCTTATCGGCAACAGCCTTGGCCAGATCGAGATCAAAGCCGGTGTACTCGCCATCGTCGCCCACAAAGCCGTACGGAGGATAGGACTTATCAAAGCCCACCACGAGCTTCTTGGACTCCGCGGCGCCCTTCACATCCTTGGCCGCGGCAGAGCCAGCAGCGGAGCCCTTGCCAGCACCACCGCCGCAACCGACAAGACCAAGGCCAAGCACCGCGGCGAGCGAGCCGGCTAGACCAACAAACTGACGACGAGACATATCGGTGTTCATGGTATTCCCCCTTGATGGCACTTTAGTTAAGTAAAGTGAATCATGTAACGTTCAGAATCATACACTTTAGCGTGATAGAGCACAAGGCGAGTTTGCCCGCCGCGTGAGGGGTGTGGGGGTTAAGTTTCCTGCTCTACAGTCCTGCTCACGACGGAGGCCACATTAAGTGGCCTCCTGTTCGTGCGGAACTCGCGATAAACTTAACCCCCACACCCCTCACGCGGCGGGCAACCGTCGTTGGGCTTATCACTGACACGAATAAACCGCTTGTATATCGTCTGCTGGCTTGGCACGGTACAATACTTGCAGCTTTAATTCATGAATTAGTGGAGTTATTGATGGCAGAATCTCGTGCGGAGCGTAGGGCTCGTCGTGCTTTGATCGAAGCGACTGAAGGGTCGGAGGAGAAAAAACCTTCTAAGAAATCCAAGTCGTCTCAGGATGCGAAGGGCAAGGCTAAGGCCAAGCATCCCGGCTCTCGTCGGAACGAGGATAAGGCATCTCATACTCGCTCCAAGCGCTCGCATAAAGATCGGGTTTCGTCTGCGCGTAAGGCTGTGGACCCCAAGTCTCCCTGTTCGATCATGAAAGCTTGCGGTGGGTGCACGGCGCTCAATCGTCCTTATAAAAAGCAGTTGGCAGCTAAGCAGGCTGCTATGGAGGAGCTTTTTGCTGCTCTTTGCGAGCGCGAGGGTATTAGCGTCGACCCCATTCGCGGTATGGGCGTCACCTTGGGCGACCCGGGCAAGTATCCTGCGCCGCGTGGTTTTCGTCATAAGGCTGCCACTCCGTTTGCTCCCGGTAAGGAGGGTACTGTCCGCTGCGGCTTTTTTGAGCGCGGTTCGCACAGAATCGTTGCCGTGCCCGAATGCCCCGTCGAGGTACCGGGCGCCCGACAGATTCTTATCGGCATCGCGCGTGAAGCTGAGCGCCTGCACATTCCCGCCTTTAACGAGGACAAGCATCTGGGCTTGCTCCGCTATGCCGTCGTCCGCTGCGGTTGGCGTACCGACCAGATTATGGTCACCCTCGTGACCGCTCAGCGCGACTTGCCGCATGCGCAGGAGTTCTTTGAGGCTGTCGCCGCACTCGATCCGCATATCGTCACCGTTGCCCAAAACATCAACGGACGCCCCGGTAACGCCATCTTGGGTGAGGAGACTCGTATCGTCTATGGCGCCGAGTGCATGCGCGACCAGCTGCTCGGTTGCGAATTCGATATCTCCCCTACCGCGTTCTACCAGACCAACCCGCAGCAGACCGAGCTGCTCTACCAGCTCGCTATCGATGGCATGGATCTGCGCCAGGACGATGTGCTTATGGATGCCTACTGCGGCAGCGGCACCATCGGTCTTTGCGCAGCTAAAGAAGCCCAGAACAAGGGTATCGGCATCATGCTGCTCGGAGTGGAGCGCAACCCGGCGGGCATTGCCGACGCACGCCGCAATGCCGAGCTCAACGGCCTCACCCGCAGCGCTTGGTTTATGGCCGACGACGCCACCGATTACATCCTGGACGCTGCCGATAACAACGAGCGCGTTGACGTTCTCTCCATCGACCCGCCGCGCGCCGGCTCTACACCCGAGTTCCTCGAAGCCGCCTGCGCACTTAAGCCGCGCCGCATCACCTATATCAGCTGCAACCCCGTCACCCAAGAGCGCGACCTACACCAGCTCCTCGACGGAGGTTATCGCCTGCTCAAGATCACGCCGGTCGACATGTTCCCTCATACCGACCACACCGAGACCGTCGCGGTCCTCGAGCGCCGCTAATCCACCGGCACAAGAAAGGGGACGGCCCGTCTGGACTGCCCCCTTCGCTTGGTTTATGAACTCCGCTACATCCCCTTGCGCAGGTCGCACACGCCGGCTGCCGCCATCTCGCGCAGCAGCGTCTCGCGATCGCGCGTCACGATCAAATCCAGCGGGAAGTGAATCTCGTCGAGCATCTTGCGCGCGTGATCGAGCTTGCCAATGGCCATGCCAATGTGGGCATCGGTCGACACGCCAATGCCAACGCCCAGCTCGGCGCAGCGCTCGGCGATCTTGCGGCATACGGCCCAATGCTCAGTGTCGGCACCGTGCTCAAGACTATGGTTGTTGATCTCGATAATCTTGTGCTTGGCCTTGGCCGCCAACAGCACCTCGTCGATATCGAACGGCACGCCCGAGCGCCCCGCATGCCCCAGCATGAACACCTTGGGGTGCTCCAGGGCATTGATGTACATCTCGGTCGTCTCGGCGAGCGTCGCGCCTTCGGCAAACTGCGGGTTATGCACGCTTGCCACCAAATAATCCAAATTACGCGTCACCAAATCGAACAGCGAATGCTCACGACTATACGAATCGCCGGCGATATTGAGCGAAACGGGAATGTCCTCGCCAAACAAGCTTCCGTCCAGCGAAACGATATCGGCCTCGGCGCCGCGGAGCACCAGCACGCCGCTCCAAATGCGCGGCCAGATATCCTGGTTAATAAAGAACTGGAAACTGCGCAGGTCATTGGGGCAAGGCGTAACCATCGAGCTTAAATGATCGGCGGAACCGAGCACCTGAAGGCCACGCTCCGCCGCCCAATAGATGTTCTCCTCAATGGTTGAGTACGCATGCGCGGAGAACATCGTATGAGTATGGATATCACAGGAAAGCAGGTAGGGCATCAGGTCTCCTTGTCCAGCATGGCCGTCGCGTATATTCATTGTACGCATAGCTTTCGGCAGTCGTAAAACTGCTTCATCCCAATCACACAACGGCATAGACAACGGGGTCTGGCTTAACACCAAACCCCGTTTCACGTAAAACATTGTAAGCAGAGCGCTTTACTTTTAACGATACTCGTCCGCCAACTGTTTCCAAGCGGGTAGCGAATTGATAATCGTTTCGTAACTCACGCAATAGCCCAGGCGGAACCAACCAGGCATGCCAAAGCTGTCCGAGGGCACCGCAAGCAGCTCATACTTCTTCGCGCGCTCACAGAACGCATTCGCATCGGGCTCCAGTGCCTTCACCCACAGGTAGAATGCACCATCCGGCTCAACATAGGTGTAGCCGTACTCCGCTAGTGCGTCGGTAAGCGCGGTGCGGTTGCGAGCATAGGCCTCGACATCACTCGGCTCATCGATGCAATCGATGATCACGCGCTGGAAGAGCGCCGGTGCGCACACAAAGCCCAGCGTACGGGCGGCACCCGCAACAGCCGGCATCAGACGCGCCGCCTGCGGGTTGGTGTTGGGAACCAAAATCCAGCCCACGCGCTCGCCCGGCAGCGACAGCGACTTGGAGTACGAATAGCACACGACGGCGTGCTCGTAAATCGAGGGCACCCAAGGCACCTCGGCGCCGTATACAATCTCGCGATACGGTTCATCCGAGATAAGCATAATCGGGTTCTCGGGATCGCGCTTGGCGTTGACCTCGCACAAAACTTTAGCCAGGCGCGTCAAGGTATCGCGCGTATACACAGCGCCGGTCGGGTTATTGGGCGAGTCGATAATGACGGCAGCCGTCTTATCGGTAATCGCCTTGAGCACGTTATCCACGCTCAGCTGGAACGTATCTTCATCGGCGAGCGCCTCGACACACGTACAGCCGGCCTTCTCAATCCACACACGATACTCCGGGAAGTACGGAGCGATAACGATGACCTCGTCGCCCGGATTGGTAATCGCGTTGAGCGTACAGGTGAGCGAAGCTGCCGCACCCACCGTCATAAAGACATCCTTGCCCTCATAGCTCGTGCCAAAACGGCGGTTGAGCGATTCGGCGACGGCTGCACGACATTGTGGCTGGCCAGGCGCGGGCGTATAGCCGTGCAGCTGGTCGCTCGGCAGCTCCAAGGCCTTCTTAATGGACTCCGCCACGGCAGCAGGCGCCGGAACGCTCGGGTTACCCAGTGAGAAATCGAACACGTTCTCTGCACCGATCTGCGCCTTGCGTTCAAGGCCATAGCTAAAGATCTCACGGATGATGGAGCTCTCCGCACCGCGAGCATACATACTTTCGTTGATCATCTGTTCCCCTTTCGCATAGGCGCTATTGTACGCTTTAGCCGAGCAAAGCGCCGCAGCAATGTTGATTGGGGACAGACTTAAATGCGTGAAAACGCTCATTTAAGTCTGTCCCCAATCAACAGATGGCCCCATATCGCTCAAAAGAAAGAGCCTCCGCAGGTTTCCCCGCGGAGGCTTTTGCTACAAAGATTACTCGTCGACGTCAGTATTGCCGCCGGCCTTCTTTTCGTCAGCGCTCTCGGCATCGTCAGCATCCTCAGACGCGACGCCGGCGTCCTCCTGCATGGCCGCCTGCGCAAAGGCCGCGGCATCAGCCGCCAGCTCCTCCTCGCTCATACGAGGCGCGCGCTTCTTGGTCGGCATGCCGGCCGCCTTGGCATTGCGCTCCTCCTTGGCCGCCAGGATATCGCCCTCGCGCTCAAGATAGGCGTCCCACTCGTTATCGAGCAGGGCATTCACGGCATCGCCCTCGACAGTCTCGCGCTCAAGCAGCACCTTCGCCATCAGATCAAGCTGATCGCGACGGGCATCCAAGATCTCAACAGCACGACGATGGGCCTCGCGCATGATGCGCTGAACCTCGATATCAATGCGGCGCGCCGTCTCCTCGGAGTAATCCTGATGATCGGCATAGTCGCGGCCCAGGAATACCTGATGCTGCGCCTCGCCAAAGACCTGAGTGCCCAGCTCCTCGCTCATGCCCAGGCGCGTGACCATCTCGCGCGCCATCTTGGTCGCGCGCTCCAGGTCGTTGCTCGCGCCCGACGTGATGTCATCGCACATGAGCTCCTCGGCAACGCGACCGCCCAAGAACACGGCGAGCTCGTCGAGCATCTCGTTCTTGGTCTTGAGGAAGTGATCCTCCTGCGGAAGCTGCAGTGTGTAGCCCAGGGCCTGACCGCGGCTGACGATCGAGATCTTATGAACCGGATCGGAGTGCTCCAGGATGTGGCCCACCAAAGCGTGGCCGCTCTCGTGGTAGGCAATCGTGGTGCGCTCGGCTTCGGTCATCACGCGACCCTTGCGTTGCGGTCCGGCAATCACGCGCTCCATCGACTCCTCGACCTCGTCCATCGAGATCACGGAACGATGACGGCGAGCGGCCAGCAGCGCAGACTCGTTGAGCAGGTTCGCCAAATCGGCACCAGTAAAGCCAACGGTCATCTGGGCGAGCTTCTCAAACTTCACGTCCTCGTCCATCGGCTTGTTCTCGGCATGCACGCGCAAGATCTGCTCGCGGCCCTTCACATCCGGACGGTCGACCGTAACCTGACGGTCAAAACGACCGGGACGCAGCAATGCCGGATCCAGGATGTCAGGACGGTTGGTCGCGGCGATCAGGATGACCGACTCGCTTTCCTCAAAACCGTCCATCTCGACCAGCAGCTGGTTGAGCGTTTGCTCGCGCTCGTCGTGACCGCCGCCCAAGCCAGCTCCGCGCTGACGTCCTACGGCGTCGATCTCGTCAATGAAGATGATCGACGGAGCCTGAGACTTGGCCTCCTTAAAGAGGTCGCGCACGCGGCTGGCGCCGACGCCCACGAACATCTCGACAAAGTCAGAGCCCGAGATGCTAAAGAACGGCACGCCCGCCTCGCCGGCAACGGCCTTGGCCAGCAGCGTCTTACCGGTACCCGGAGGGCCTACCAGCAACACACCGCGGGGAATCTTGGCGCCCAGCTTGCGATAGCGGTCCGGGTCGCTCAAGAAGTCACGAATCTCTTCGAGCTCCTCGACCGCCTCATCCACGCCAGCGACATCCTCAAACTTGACCTTGGGGCGCGTGGCCTCGTTGGTCTTGGCGTTGGTCTTGCCAAACTGCATGTTCCTGTTGTTGGCACCCATCATCTGGCGCATAAAGTAGAACATGATAGCAATCAGGGCAATCGTCGGAAGCACACTCATCGCCAAGTCACCCCAAAAATCGGGATCGTTGGTGTTGACGATGTACTTGGTATCGGGGTGCTCCGCCATGAGCTCGGCAAGCGAATCGGAACCGACATAGGTCGAGGAAAAGCTCTTGAGCTCGCTCGTGTCGCCCTTATCCTTTTTCGTCTTCCAGTAATGACCCGTCACGCTTCCGTCCTGAACCGTATAGGTCAGATCTTCGACGCGATCCTGCTTGATGGCGCTGACCATCTCACTCGTCGCGAGCTTTACGGTATTGCTGGACTTGGCAAAGCCGGAGCCCATGTTAAAGAAGGCATAGCCCAGAAGCGCGCAAGCCAAAAGAAAATACAGCCAGCCCGTACGCGTGGGCTTCTTGCCTCCGGGCATCCCCGGGATCTTTGGGTCCCGGGGAGTCTGGGAATTGTTGTCGTTACGGTCGTCGGGCATCTTACAAATAAACCTCCGGTTTCAAAATGCCCAGATACGGAAGGTTGCGATAGCGCTCGGCATAGTCGAGGCCGTAGCCCACCACAAAGGCATCGGGGCAATGGGTTCCAACATACTTGGGCGTGACGGCCGAGACGCGGTCCTCAACGTCCTTCCATAGGAAGGCGGCGACCTCCAGCGAGGCGGGCTTGCGGCTCTCGAGGTTCTTCATCAGATACTTGAGCGTCAGGCCCGAGTCCAGAATGTCCTCGACGATCAGCACGTCGCGACCGCGGATGTCGATATCCAGGTCCTTAATGATACGCACGATACCCGAGGACTTCACGCCGTCGCCGTAGCTCGAAACAGCCATGAAATCGATGTTGGTCGGCAGCTCGATCTTGCGCATCAGGTCGCCCATAAAGACCACGGCGCCGCGCAGGACCGCAATCAGCACCAGATCCTTACCCGCATAGTCGCGCGTAATCTGCTCGCCCAAGCGAGAGACGATACCGTCGATATCCTCCTGCGTAAACAGAACCTTCTCGATATCCGGATGTTGAGAAGCCATGACAACCCTTTCTTGTGCTTAATCGCCCACACACCGCCGTATGGACGCGAACTACACATTCTAGCAGCGCACGGGGTATATTTTCCAGCCCGCGCACCATCAGCGCGGGAATACCGTCAACGCCGCACAGAAAAGCTGGTGCGAGGAGCTAATCCGTGTCAACCACGCGAAGCAGATAGGCCACGCGCGTCGCCGCTGCGCACTTAAAACGTTCGTCCGCGCGAACGCCCGCGACCCATACTACGGCACCTCCCGGAGCCGTTCTTACCACGGGTACGCCAGAACGGTCTGAAACAGGAATGCGCGCCTCGTTCAACAGGTCTGACACTTTCTTGCTTCGACCGTTCATCCCCAACGGGCACATCACGTCTCCCGGCACAGGGCTATCCACCCACAGGCGCGCCAATCGCGCCTCGGCGGGAATCTCCCCGCGCGAGCCGGCTAGCATCCGATCGCTATCGCGGTCGGCAAATCCCAGGGCCGCCGCATCCACCAAGGCCGCAACCTCTCCGGCAGCAGCAAGCTCGCGGGCACGGTGCACGATATCGCACCCCGGCTCCACAGCCATCGGCTCTGCTGTCAGCATACGCCCCGCCCCCAGCGGCAGACGACCGGGAACGGAGATCCAGTCGGCCACTAAGCCCTCGCGCGCCGCCGGGGCCTTGAGCGCCAGCATGCCAAACTCCACACGGGCATCAATTCCCGCAGGAAGCGTAACCGAGCCCGAGCCCGCAGCGACACAAGCGAGTACGCGCTCCACATGACGCATCTCCGGTCGCGCGTCGGGATCGATGCGCTTAATCGCCAACCGCACGATACGCCGTGCAATCACAACCTCGGCGGCGGCAAGACGGCGCGCATCGAGCACCAGTGCGCCCGCCGCTTCCTTGCGCAAGCAGCTTCGAAACGCCTGTGCCGAAAGCTGGGAAAGAAAGGCGTCTTCGTCGCCTAGAATTTCGCAAGCGGCGCCAATCGTCTTACAGACGTTCGCGTTGCGCTGTGCCACCACCGGCATCACCCGATGGCGCACATAGTTGCGCAGGTACGAAACATCCTCGTTGCTTTCATCTTCCCGCCATGGCTGACCGTGCACCTGCAGATAGCTCACGAGCTCATCATGCGTGAGGTCGAGCAAGGGGCGCACCACAATGTTCCGACGGCGTGGAATGCTCGATAGACCCGCAGTACCCGACCCTTTAATGGCATTCATCAAAAATGTTTCCGCGCGGTCCGACGAGGTATGCGCGGTACAGATACGAGCCGCCGTCCGCGGTGCGCCCGATTCGGCACAAAGTTCGCGAACATATCTCCGCGCCGCGGCATAGCGCACCTCGCGAGCCGCAGCCTCGATATTGCCCGATTCGTTATCAAAATAGGCATGCTCAACACACAGCGGCAAGCCATATTGCGCGCACAGGTCACGTACAAAGCCCTCGTCGCCATCGGATGCCTCCCCGCGCAGATGGTGGTTCACATGCAGCACGTGCAAACGCTCGCGAGCAATGGGGGCAACGCCGCGTCCATCTTGGATATCCAGCTTTGATGTGCAAGCCATAAGGAGCAGCGCCGTCGAGTCCGCACCGCCTGATACCATGAGCACTACGGGGGCAGCGGTCTGCCGCGTTGCCAGAGCGCTCTTATCCGTCCTCGGCGCGGCATGATGTCCATAGTGCTGAGATACCGTTGGCATTCGCTTCCTCCTCTATTCGTCCGCACCCATTGTATCCTTTGGAATCTTATGTCTCGTCTGCACCTTCATATCCTCGGCAGCGGCTCAAAAGGCAACTGCGCACTCGTCGAGGGGCCTCAGGGGCTCATCATGATCGATAACGGCCTGTCCCGCCGCGAGACGCTTAAACGCATAGCGGAGCTTGGCCTCTCGGCAGACGACGTCGCCGCTCTTGTAATCACTCATGAGCATGGAGACCATATCAAGGGGCTCGATGTATGGTGCAGGCACTGGCATGGTCCCCTCTTTGCCAGTAGGGGCACCCTTTCATGCAAAGAAAACCTCGCGCACCTGCCCGTGGAGGAATTTGACCCCGGCGACACGCTCCCCATTGCCGGCATCCAGGTACAAACCTACTCAACATCGCACGATGTCATCAATCCTGTCGGCTATCGATTCAATGCTCTCGATGATTCCATTGGGTTTGCCACCGACACCGGAGAGTTGCCGAGCAAAGCCATAGGCATCCTCAAAGACTGTCGAGTTCTCGCGCTCGAAAGCAACCACGATGTGACTATGTTGCGCGAAGGACCGTACCCCCGCTTTCTTCAGGAGCGCATCCTGTCCACAAAGGGACACCTCTCCAACAACCAGGCCGCAAAAGCCGCGCGCGAACTTGTTACCGATCGCACCGAACAGCTCATCGCTATGCACATCAGCCAGGACAATAATCGTCCAAGCCTTACCGTCAAAAGCTATGCCAACGCGCTTGATGCAAATCTCGATGATGAGCTCGGCAGCTCAGCCACCCGTCTTCAAGGGCCACGGAAGCTCTCGATACGCCCTGCAAGTCAGTATCAACCGACAACTATTCAATAGCCCACTCAACACAACAAAAGGGGGCCGGGAATCACTTCCCAGCCCCCCATAATTCATACTCTCGATTGAAGTGGAGCCATCGTTAGTCGATAGAGATCTTCGTAACGTTCTTCTTCTCGACAATCTTGGGAACCGTAACGGTCAGGATGCCGTCAGCATACTTAGCCGAAAGGCCCTCGCTCGAAGCGTCCTTCAGATACACGCCGCGCGTCGCGCTGTACGAGCCGAACTCCTTCTGCAGGAAGTTCTTACCCTCATTTTCGGCGCTCTCCTCGACGTTCACACTGATCGACAGGCGACCCTCATTGAGCTCGACGTCGATGTCATCCTTAGCGACACCGGTAAGATACGCCTTGACCTCGTAGCCATCGCCCTTGTCCTCAACGTCAACGGGGAACGCCTTGGAAGCAATCGAGCTATTCGTCAGGTCTGTCATATCATCAAACAGATCAAACAGCGAGCTTGCAGAAGGACGTACACCAAAAACCGAACGATAAGGAACCAAGCTTGCCATGTTTACCACTCCTTGTAAGGACTGCCGAGTCATCTTCTAGGTGACTGGGACTTCTTTTGACGCTTTTATATATGCCCAGGAGTTTCTCATATATACACTGACTATAAAGTTTTTTAAGTCTCTTACTATAAGCATATCTAAGTGTTGTTGACTAAGGTTTTAGATAGATTAAGGTTCTTTGAACCGTGCCATTAATAGCAAGTATGTCCCATGCAAATTCGGGCACGGGGCTTACAATGAGCGCGTACGCGTTGTTGATAACGAGCTAAAGGGCACCATGGACGATCAAAGACAGGACAACAGGTTTATGCCGACGCAGGGCGAAGAGTCCACCCAGCAGCCCGCACGGTTCCATCGCCCACATATCTCACAAGAGCCCATCGATGATCCCGAGCCCGAATATGTAACGAGAAATCGATATCGAACACTCGAGGATACACAAACGAGGCGCAAAAATATGGGCGTGGCCTCGGGAAACCCTGTATATCTGAAAGATGCGCCGCTCTCTAAAAACAGTGCAGATAAGGATGAGCCGATGAGAGAATCCGTCACTCATCAACAACGAGGGCCTCGGCCCAAGCAAACCTTGACGCATTCGGCTCGCTATCTCGAAACGCCAAAAAAAGGAAAGTCGATCTTCGTTTCGTCAAGCAAACGACGCAAGCAGCATCGACTGACAATTCTGCTTTTGATCATTACGGTCATAGCAATTGCTGTTGTAATTCGATTCATAGTCTTTAAATAAAGGCATAGCGTCCAAAAGGCAACGAGAGAAGCTCGTGTAATTGTGTCCACTCGAGCCAAATACACGCAAAAAGGGGGAGGCCGCGAGGCCTCCCCCTTCTCCATTCCATTGACGGCTCGGTGCCGTCCACCGGTCAGCGGCGCCCTGGC
>NZ_QSFE01000022.1:0-23467 GCF_003467145.1 Collinsella sp. AM44-11 | reverse complement strand
CCTATTTGCTCAATGTGTTCGGCTGAGATCGGAAATCAACCGTCCGCACGCAACGGTGCAGACCGTGTGATGCTCAACATTGGTAAAACGTTTTTTCTTCGGCACATCGCCAAACTGACATATCGCCCAGATAGCAGCGGTTGGAGTGGTTGGTAAAGATTTTCCATATACCGTTTTTCCCGCAAAAAATGAACTTCCATTTCGGCATACGGTCGATTTTTTGGGGTATTCGGTCGGCATTTCGTTATAATCATCTCGGTTTTATTTCTTATGGTTTATCTATCAGCGCAAGACGATGTCAGATGGAGGTCTGAATGTACAAGCGCACTAAGATTGTATGCACCATGGGTCCCGCCTGCGATAGCGACGAGACCATCCGCGAGATGATCAAGGCGGGCATGAACGTCGCCCGTTTTAACTTCTCGCACGGCTCCTACGACGAGCACCACGGTCGCATCGAGCGCGTCCGCCGTATTTCCAAGGAGCTCGGTCTGCCTGTCGGCATCCTGCTCGACACCAAGGGCCCCGAGGTCCGCACCGGCCTTCTGGTCGACGGCAAGAAGGTTGCCGTCAAGACCGGCGATAAGATCGTCGTCACCGCTCAGCCCACGTCCGAGGATTTCCACGGCACCGCTGAGCACATCTCCCTCGACTACCTGGCTCTGCCTTCCGAGGTCGAGAAGGGCTCCCTCATCCTGATCGATGACGGCCTGGTTGCCCTCGAGGTCGAGTCCGTCAGCGGCCAGGACATGACCTGCGTCGTTAAGAACGACGGCCTGATCGGCGAGCGCAAGGGCGTCAACATGCCCAACGTCAACATCTCGCTGCCCGCCATCACCGAGCGCGATCGTCAGGACATCCTCTTTGGCCTGACCGAGAACATCGACTACATCGCCGCTTCCTTCATCCGTGACGGCGAGTCCGTCCGCGGCATCCGCAAGCTTTGCCGCGAGAACGGTGGCGAGCACGTGACGATCTTCCCGAAGATCGAGTGCGCCCTGGGCGTCGAGAACTTCGACGAGATCCTCGAGGCTTCCGACGGCATCATGGTCGCCCGTGGCGACCTGGGTATCGAGATCAAGCCCGAGCTCGTTCCGCACATCCAGAAGGAGATCATCGCCAAGTGCAACGCGGCCTACAAGCCCGTTATCACCGCTACGCAGATGCTCGACTCCATGCAGCAGAACCCGCGCCCGACGCGCGCCGAGGTTGCCGACGTTGCTAACGCCATTTATGACGGCACCGACGCCGTCATGCTGTCCGGCGAGTCCGCTGCCGGTAAGTACCCGGTCGAGGCCGTCAAGATGCAGGCCAGCATTGCTCTCGAGACCGAGAAGTACCTCCCGGCCCACGCTCCGCTCGAGGTTCCGGCCGATGCTCACGGCACCCGCGTCGTCAACAACGTTGTGGGTATGTCCGCTGTGAACATGGCCACCACCGTTGGCGCCAAGTGCATCACCGTGCCGACGACCACCGGTCGTACCGCTCGCCTGATCTCGCACTTCCGTCCCAACATGCCGATCTGCGCGTTCTCCCGCCACGAGTGGGCCGTCCAGCAGATGATCATGTACTGGGGCGTTATCCCGCACCAGGCCGAGATTACCCAGGGTACCGTCAACGGCACGATCGTCAAGGCGATTGAGACCGCTAAGGAGCTCGGCTACGTCGAGGCCGGCGACCTGACCGTCGCTACCGCCGGCGATCCCCGCATGAGCGTCCAGCTCGAGGACAAGGTCTCCTCGACCAACGTCGCTTACGTCGCTCAGGTGCGCTAAGTCGTACTTGCAAGCATATTTGCATTGCAAAGGGCCCGGAAGGCATTGCCTTCCGGGCCCTTTTTCTGTGCCAGTGCTCACTGCACAGCATGACACGCACTCATTTCTTTACCAAAAGCGCGAAATCCACCCTTCGAGGCCAAAAAATATAACCCCAAGTTTAAAAGCGTTCAACCGGTGGCAAACCCACACCTTAACCGACGGTGCTAAATCGTTTTAGCAAGAGCCAGATCGACCGCGTTTTCGGAAGTATGCGGCAAATTCCGAGACCTCCGAGCACACCCTGTTTTTTCACAACAAAATGCCTGATAAACTAGGCTCAAAAGCCAGGTCTGCTCACAGGGTTCAGATTTTGCCGCATACTTCCGAATTGACGCTGGCATCGCACGGTCCAAAAGCACATTTCGACCTGGAGGACGTCATGGACCTGACGCTATGTGGTCAATCCGCTTTTTACTATTACCGTATCCCGCCGCAGGTATTAGGCCTTTACCCCGCCATTAGCCTTGGCAATATGGATCGCAGATGTTGCAGCCTCGGAAGTCATGCAGTTGTAAAAGACCTGCTTCACGCACCGCTTCACAGGCTTGTATTCACTCGGGCACAATCCGGATCGCGAAGCCTGTTTAAATCGCACCTCCTGACCCAAGAGCCGCCTCCTGGGTCGTTTAGGCAGACTGAACATGGGTTTGATGTCACTTCACCGGAGTTCACGCTGCTCAGCCTTGCTACGCAGGTCTCCCGCAACCAGCTACTCATGGCTTGCTACGAGATGTGCGGCTCCTTTGCAGTGTTTAAGCCCTGCGAGCGAACGCAACAACAACTTGATGAAGCTATTTCGCTTAAGCTCATTCCACCCAACTGCTGCTGGGAGCGAGTTAACGATGTCAACGGCAATGGCACCAACTTGTGGAAGCGCCCACCGCTCCTCAGCGCGGCGGATATCGCCGCGTTTGCCAAGCAGGCCGCAGGCCTGCGCGGCGTTAAACAACTGCGCTGGGCGACCGAGCACATGACGGGGCAGACCGCCTCGCCCTTCGAAGTACAGACCTCCATGCTTGTTTCGCTCCCCCGCAACGAGGGCGGCATGGGCATCAACATCGCAAACAACGTGCGCATCCCACTCAGCGACGCCGCGCGCTCACTGTATGACAAAACCTGCTGCTACGCCGATATCCTCATAGAGAGCAACACCAACAGCATGGGCGTCATTTTGGAATGCCAAGGCCGCTCCGCCCACGATGGCGAAGCCGCGAGCCTCTCCGATGCCGAGCGAACCACCGCCCTCACCAGCATGGGCTATGACGTTATCCAAATAACCTATGAGCAAATCAAAGACACAAAGAGCTTTAACAACATCGCCGAACTCATCCATAAAAAGGCGGGGCTCCCTTTCGTTCAAAAATCCGAACTGGAACGCACTGCCGCAGAAACCCTGCGACGGGAGCTGTTGGTCAATTGGGATGAACTGTTCACCGTCAAGCCGGCCAGCTAGCAGCTAGCGATCAGGGGCAGAGCAGGAACACCGGATGATGCGACGCGGGCGGCAAATCCCGCCTCGGTCAGCTCGATGACCTCGGTAAACGTTGTATCGAAAAACTCCTCAGTTAGCAAGCGATACGGCGGATGATCGGGCTGGCCGGGGTTTTCGCGTACAATCTCGTGCATGACGCCGATGGTCTTGAGCACATACTCCTTATGGATGGGATACTGCCCAAAACGCGTCGCAGCGGTATACAGGCGATCGGTCGCACGCGGGATGGAAACAATGCCCAGCGTCTTGCCAAACCAGTCAAAGTCGCCTTGCTTTTTAATGCGGAACTCCTCGCACGGCTTGCCGCCGTGTGCTTCCAGATACTGGTTCACACGCGTGTTCCATACCGTGTCGGCCACCAGATGCGACCAGACGCCCAGCGTTAAATCGAGCAGCGACTGCGCCACATCTTCGGACGCAAGCGAGAACTCACAGGCGCCGGGACCGGCAACCGGCTCGGCATTCTTGTAGCGCTGGGGATAGTGTACACGGTTCAGTCGCTCGCGTTCCTCGATAATCGAGATCGCCGCGGCCGGCGCACCGGTGGGCGCCTCCTTGAGCAACGGTGCCACATAGGTATCCCAGAACTCATGCTCACGAGGCTTAGGGATGGGCTCAGGCTTGGCAAAGTGTGTAATGCGGTACGGGATGGGATCGGCGATGCCAGGAACCATATAGCCCACAAAAATGTCCGGAACCACGCAGCCAAACAAAAAGGTATTGCGGTCGCGCACGCTATTGGCAAGCGCACCGGTGCGCTCCAGCAAACGCTCCGTCTGAGCGATATGAATGTTCCAGCTTGGCATAGCCACCCCCATAAAAACCTGGATAACTATACCATCACGGCAAAGCCGCGCGGGCGGCTACGCACGCTCTACGCAGCAACTAGTCCGTAGCACCGCTTTCGGTTCCATACGACGGCACGGGCGCCTCAACCACATGGTGATATCGATCGATATAGATTGCACGGGCACCCAGGCGTCGCACCAAATCCTGGTGATGCGTGCTCATCAAGACCGTCTTACCCGCCGAGACGTAGGCCAGTAGAAAGTTGACCACGATGTCGCATGAATCCTCGTCGAGCCCATTGGTAGGCTCGTCGAGGACCAAGATATCCGGGTTCATCGACACCACCGCAGCCAGCGCAACGCGCTTCTTTTGCCCGCCCGAGAGCTGATAGGGAGATGCGTCGACAAGGTCGGCAACCTGGAACAGCCCCATGGCATCGCGCACGCGGCGCTCGAGCTCGTCTGTCGGAAGTCCCATCTGGGCGGGGCCAAACGCGACCTCCTCGCCGACCGTGGCGCAAAAGAGCTGCGCATCGGCGTTCTGGAACACAAAGCCCACGCGCTGATGGAACCGCTGGGCCGTCGCGGAATCCTTGAGATATGCCGCATCGATCACGTGCCCGTCAAACAGATATGCCCCTGTGTCCGCGAGCTCAAGGCCGTTGATAAGGCGCATGATCGTCGTCTTGCCGCAACCATTGGGGCCAAGCAGGGCAACGAGCTCTCCACGGTTCACCTGCAGCGAAACACCGTCGATCACCGTATGGCCCGCATAGGAAAACACCACATCGCGAAACTCGATGAGCGACCTGGCCTCGGTGCCAGCAGCGCCGCTCGCGCCCATCGCGCCATTTGTATCATTTGCCAAAACGTCGCCCTTCCCTATTCATATCGACGGTTCGACCGCCCGCGTTATAGCACCGCGCACAACACGGCGAGCAGCACCACGACGGCCGCGTAAACCGCATCACACCAGCTAAAACCACTCCGCGCAGTCGCCGGATACACGCCGGCAAAGCCGCGGCAAAGCATGGCCTCGTCCATCGCGCGGCTGCATTCCATCGCCTTGATAAACGTCATGCCCATGATACCCGCCAGCGAGTCGGTACGCGAAAAACCCGCAGGCGCGCGACCCACGCTGCGCAGCATGACCGATTCGCACAGATCGTGCGCCGTGCGTCCCAGCACCTCGATATGCTTGAGCGCCATATCAAAGGTAAAGATGACCTCGTCGGGCAGATGTAGCATTTTGAGCGCCGCCGACATGCGGCTCCACGTGAGGGTCCACGAAACACCCAGCACCAGCGACACATTAATAAACGTCTTGAGCGAGATCTTGAGCATGGCGCCCGTGGCAGACGCGCCCAGCAGCAGGGCAGGCAGTGCCAGAACCACCGCAAGCCCCGTGGCGCCGAGCGCCGGTACAAAGGTCGCGCGCAGCCCGCGTGCGGGGCGCACCGCGACCAACACCAACGCGATCGCCGCCATCAACATGAGGTACAGCGGGCTCTGCGTCAGACACACGCACAAAACGCAGACGAACATCCCCACCAGACGCACCGGCGCCGAAACAAAAGAAAGGGCGCGGTCGATGGCCGACCCGCCCCTGTGCGCCCCGCCACCCAAGCGGACCCGCTCAAGCAGGCTCGCCAGGTGCAGGACATTCTTTTGCATCACACGATGCCGAGCCCCCACGGGCTCGTATCGCTCCTCAGCCGCAAGCCAACTAGGCAGCTCGGCTATTGCCATGAGCACCGCTTTCCTTGACCGTCAGCGAGACCAGGCGGAATGCGATAGTGAGCACCGCCACGCCAATCACGCCCGAAAGAATATACATCGCGGCCTGGCCGGCAAAGTCAAGACCCTGCTCCTCGGAATAGGCCTGCAGATAATCGCCCGTGGGCAGCGTGTCTGCAAAGGTCGGGGCATCGAGGCCGACCGAAGCCTGCAGGCTGTCATCGCCAGCCTCCTGAACTGCCGTCGCTGCGCCCTCGGCATCCCACTCGCCCCAGGCGTCACCGGTGGCCAGAAGACCCAGTGGCGTGGCAACCACGAGTACAGCGACCAGGATAAGCGTGGGAACCAGCGAGGTCTTCTTGGCGGTTGCGCCCTCGGCAGAAAGCAAGCCATCGACAGCCTCGGGACCGACGATGAAGCTAGGAGCCGTCTTCTTGATAAAGCCGTAGATAGCGGCCGTCGCGACGCCCTCAACCACACCGGCAACCAGCATGTGCGGAATCAGCATAGCGGGAATGGAAACCGACAGCGGGAAGGGGCAGTACAGCGGGGCGCCCGAAGCGTTGGTGAAGAGCATCGGCTGAATACCAAACTCGATTGCCGCGCACAGGGCCGCCAGGCACAGGCCGACCCAGCCGCTCACGATGGCCGAAACCGAGGTGCCCCAGCTCTTGTCGTGCAGACGGCTGTTGAGCGCACGGAACACGATAGCAGCGGTAAACGGCAGCACAAAGGCCATGTTAAAGCAGTTGGCGCCAAAGGACAGAACGCCGCCGTCGCCAAACAGCAGCGCCTGCAGCGCGAGTGCAACCGAGACTGCAATGGCAGCAGCCTCGGGGCCCAGCAGCAGCGTGATGAGCGCGCCACCAACAGCGTGACCAGTGGTGCCGCCAGGCAGCGGCACGTTGAACATCATGAGCAAGAAGGAGAATGCGGCGCAAATACCCAGAAAGGCCATGTGCTCGCGATCGAGCGTGGCGCGCACCTTCTTAATGCAGTGAACCCAAACGGGAACCATCGCCACCGCCATGACGGCATCGGTCTGCGGGGACAGGTAGTTGTCTGGAATGTGCATATACGCCTCCCGGTTGCCGGCGCATGGGATTGCAGCGCCGCCTGAATAACCTTGCCAGTGTTACGTATTGTTAGATTCGTAACACGCCGCCGGGTATCATAGCAAAACGGCACACTGCCAACAAAGCAGTGCGCCGTTTTGTAATACATTCGTCACAGACGCAAGCGGTCCTAGCCGCGGACCTCGCCGTTTACGCCCTTGCACACCTTGGTGACGATCTTCTGGTGCGCCTTCTCGACCTCTTCGCTGGTAAGCGTGTGGTCGTCCGAGCGATACGTGAGCGCGAAGGCCATGGACTTCTTGCCCTTGCCGATGCGGACCGGATCGCGGTAGACATCGAACAGGCGCACGCCCTCGAGCAGCTTGCCGCCGGCGCTGGTGATGCGACGCTCAAGGTCCTCGCAAGTCACGGCGTTGTCGACCACAATGGCAAGATCGTGCTCAACAGCCGGGTACTGCGAGAACTCGCGATAGTTCTCCTGGTTGCGGGCGCCCTTGATCAGCTTGTCCAGGTCAAGCTCAAAGGCAACGACAACCTCGTCGATGCCGCAGGCCTCGCGCGCCTCGGGGTGGATCTCGCCGACCCAACCCAGCACGGTGCCGCCGGACAGAACCTCGGCCGCACGACCCGGCTGCAAAAAGGCATAGCCCTCGCCCTCGACGGGACGGAAGCGAACCTTCTCGATGCGCAGCTGGGCGAGCAGCTCCTCGACGATACCCTTGCCAAAGAAGAAACGCAGTTTACGGTACTTCATGTTCCAAGACTGCTCGCTCCACTGGCCCGAGAGCACACCCGCGACGGACTTGGTCTCCTTGGGCAGGCTGGCGTTCTCGCGACCGTGGAACAGGCTGCCGACCTCGTACAGGTGCACGTTGGGCGTGCCGTGCGCCTCGTTGTAGGCCACGGACTGCAGCAGGCCTGGCAACAGCGAGCGGCGCATCTCGGTCTGCTCGGCTACCAGCGGGTTCATGAGCACCACGGGGCAACCGCGGCCTTCGGTGGACATGCCGATCTTCTCCAGGTCGCCCGGGGCGGCAAAGCCAAAGGTCGTGGTCTCATTAAGGCCGCAGGCGCGCAGGATCTCGCCGACCTTGCGGGTGAGCTTTTGCTCACGGGTCAGGCCGCCGATGTGGTTCTTAGCGGCCGGGATGGTCGCCGTCACACGGCCCATGCCCCATAGGCGCAGGACCTCCTCGATCAGGTCGATCTCGCGCGGCAGGTCGGGACGGAAGCTCGGCGGGGTAACCATAAAGTCCTCGCCGTCGCGCTCGACGGTGCAGCCCAGACGGGTGAGCGAACGCTCGATAAAGTTGGGCTCGATATCGGCACCGCAGATGGCGTGCACGCGGGCCAGGCGCAGCTTAATGCTGTCGATGGTCTTGGGCGCGGGGAAAACGTCGACATAACCGGGAGCAACCTCGCCGCCGGCAATCTCCTCGATGAGCGCGCAGGTAACGTTGGCGACATCCACGCAGCCGGCCTCATCGACCTGGCGCTCAAAGCGAATGGAGGCGTCGGAGATCAGCGACAGATCGCGGCTGGTGTGCGAGGTGCGACCGGCATTGAAGCAGGCGCTCTCGACCATCACGTCGACGGTGTCGTCCTCGATCTCGGAATCCATGCCGCCCATAACGCCGGCCAGCGCCACGGGGCGCTCGCCGTCGGTGATGAGGCCCATGCCGGCGTCGAGCACGCGCTCCTCGCCGTCGAGCGTCGTGAACTTCTCATCCTGCTGGGCGGCGCGAACCACCACGCGGCGGTGACCATCGCGCTCGGCAAAGGTGTCCAGATCAAAGGCGTGCAGCGGCTGACCGGTGAGCATCATCACATAGTTGGTGATGTCGACGATGTTGTTGTGCGGGCGCACGCCCAGGGCGTTAAGGCGCTTGACCATCCAGTCGGGCGACGGGCCGACCTTCACGTTGCGCACGATGCGGGCGACATAGCGGTCGCACAGGCCCTCGTCGGCGATCTCGACGGAAAGCTCGTCGTCGGTCGCGCGGCCGGTCTCGGCCTTGATGGCGGGCAGCTCAACGTGGAAATCGCGGTCGAAGATGGCGCCGGTCTCGCGGGCCATGCCGATCATGGACAGGCAGTCGGGACGGTTGGGCGTAATCTCGCAGTCGAGCACGGTGTCGCTCGAGCCCACGTACTCGGCAAACGGCATGCCGCAGGGCGTGTCCTCGGGCAGGATCATGATGCCGGAGTGGTCGCCGCCCAGGCCGAGCTCGCGCGCGGAGCAGTTCATGCCCATGGACACGACACCGCGAAGCTTGCTCTTCTTGATCTTGACGTCGCCGGGCAGGACAGCGCCAATCATGGCCGTGACGATATGGTCGCCGGCCTCGAAGTTCTGCGCGCCGCAGACAATCTGCAGCGGAGCGGGGTTGCCGTCGGCGTCGAGGTTCTTGTCACCCACGTCGACCGAGCACACATACATGTGGTCGCTATCGGGGTGAGGGGTCTTGGTGAGCACCTTGGCGGTCACCACGTGGTCGAAGGACTCGCCCACGGTGTCGATCGCCTCGACCTCGGTACCGGTACGGATATATTCGTCCGAAAGAGTCTTGGGATCCTCCGGAATATCGATCATGGTCTTGAGCCAGTCGTAAGAAACGCGCATCTAACTGGTCTCCTTTCATCTGTAACGCCTGCAATAAACAGTCGGAAAACTCCAGCTACGGAGACGGGTTTCCGAGGTGCCGCAGATTGCCTTGAAAGAGGAGGGCCGCGTACTTAGGTACGCAACCGACGATTGAAAGGCAAGGTGTGGTGGCTCGGGAAGCCGCCGGGACAGGTCAACTTAAAATTGGTTCAAGAAGCGCATATCGCCCGTCATCAGGGTTCGCAGATCCGGCAGGTCGTAGCGCAGGGCCGCGACGCGCTCGGCGCCAATACCAAAGGCAAAGCCGGTGTACTTCTCGGGGTCGATGCCGCAGTTGATCAGGACGTTGGGGTCAACCATGCCGCAGCCCAGGATCTCGATCCAGCCGCTGTGCTTGCAGAAGTTGCAGCCCTTGCCGCCGCACACGTGGCAGCTCACGTCCACCTCGCAGCTAGGCTCGGTGAAGGGGAAGAAGTGCGGGCGGTAACGCGTCTTGCGATCCTCGCCAAACATGCACTTAACAAAGTAGTCGAGCGTGCCCTTCAGGTCGCCAAAGGTGATGCCCTCGTCAACGACCAGGCCCTCGATCTGGTTGAACTGCGGCAGGTGGCAGGCGTCGGCCGTGTCGGGACGATAGACGGTGCCCGGGCAGATCATGTAGATGGGCGGCTTTTGCGACTCCATGGTGTGGATCTGCACGCCCGAGGTCTGGGTGCGCAGCAGCACGTCGGACTCGCCGTGGGCGTGGGCCTCGGGGTGCGCGACGCTGCCGGGGTTGTTGTCGACCACGTAGAAGGTATCGCGGGCCGAGCGGCTCGGGTGATCCATGGGGGCGTTGAGCGCGGTGAAGTTGTAGTAGGAGGTGTCGACCATGGGGCCGGACTCGACGGTGTAGCCGATACCGCAGAAGATGTCCTCGGCCTCCTCGATGATCTGCTTGATCAGGTGCTGGTGGCCGATCTGCGGACGGATGCCCGGCAGCGTGATGTCGACGGCGTCGTGCTCCAGTGCGCGCTTGAGGGCGGCGGCCTTCATCTCGGTGTTGCGCTCATCGAGCATGCCCTCAATCAGCTGGCGCATCTCGTTGGCTCGCTTGCCCATCACGGGACGATCCTCGGGGGCGAGCTTGCCCATCATGCGCATCAGGCCGGTGATGCGGCCCTTGCGGCCGAGCAGCTCAACGCGCGCAGCCTCGAGCTTGGCTGCGTCGTCGGCGCCTGCGACGAGCTCCTTGGCCTCTTCCTCGAGTTTGACCAGATCATCAATCAGACTCATGTCTTCCCTTTCGTCTCTCGCGCTCTCCGTTTGCCGAGGCGGCTGCCGCCGTCTGGCGTTGTGAAAACGCGGCCCGGTTCGGTAATAAAAAACCGTCCTCGGGCGTGTGCATTGCCCAAGGACGGTTGAATTCCGCGGTACCACCTTGTTTGACCCGGCGGATGTCTGGCCCGCCGTGCCCACTCTGCGCCCCTTATCGCGAGGCTCACGGCTTCCCTACTGGGGCTTCGCCGCCGCTAGCCGCGCGCCCGTTGAGGTCGCTGCTCGGGAGTGAACGCTTGGCCCTTGCCACCGCAGGAAGGCTTGCAGCCCATGACCTTCCCTCTCTTGCCGGCGACGCGGCGGGCAAAACCCTCTCCGTCAACGCATTGGGCTACAGGATACCACATTGTGTGGGCGTATCGCCGCGTTCCGTTTTGTTCGTGCTGGGTACAAGGCAGGTAGCTGTGCAAACTGGCCGCGCGCCCACCCGTGGCGCTCGACCTGCGAGATCAAGGATATAGGTATGGGAAAGAAACTCGATAAGAAGGCCAAGGCGGGCAAGAGCATCAAGAAGCTCCGCAAGCTCGAAGGCAAGCTGTGGACTCGCGAGTACCTGCTCAAGATTGCCGAGTTCGATGGAGCGACGATTGCTCCTGCCAACGGCGCAGCAGCGCGTGCCGACGCCATGGGCACGCTTGCCGGCGAGCATCACAAGCTGCTGACCAGCGAGAAGTCCGTTGAGCTCGTGCGCTCGCTGGCGCGCGAGACCGTCGCCGGCGGCAAAATCGACGACCCTCAGCTGCTCGACGAGATCCGTGTGCTCGGCCGCGATCAACGTGAGGCCAGTGCCATCCCCACCGAAGAAGCCGAGGCCTGGACCAGGCTCACCTGCGAGGCGGACGCCGTGTGGCACAAGGCCAAGGCAGCCAACGACTGGGCGAGCTTTGAGACCTATGTGGATAGAATCGTCGCCCAACTTAAGCATCAGGCCGAGCTCATGGACCCCAAGCGCGATCCATACGACGTTTGGCTCGACCAGTACGAGCGCGGCCTTTCCGCCAAGAGCTTCGACGCGTTTTGCGACGAGGTCAAGGCCACGGTCGTGCCGCTCGTGCACGCCATCGGCGAGCGCGGCCAGCAGCCGGCTGCCGACTTTTTGCACGCCCACGTGCCCGAGGCTGCCCAGCGCGCCATGAGCTTCGACCTTATGAAGCTTGTCGGCCTGGACCTGGACGACACCACGCTTGCCTTTACCGAGCATCCGTTTAGCGAGGGCTTTGCCGTGGGTGATGCGCGCATCGCGACGCACATCTACGAGGACGACTGCATCTCCAACGTCTACAGCATCATCCACGAGGCGGGGCACACCATGTACGAGCTGGGCGTCAATCCCGCCTACGCGCGCACCTGCCTGGAGGGCGGCACCTCCATGGGCATCCACGAGAGCCAGAGCCGCTTTTTCGAGAACACCGTGGGTCGCAGCCGCGCCTTTATGGGCCCGCTGCTCGAGGTGCTGCGTCGTCACGCGCCCGAGGTCTACGGCGACGTCGACGAAGACACGCTCTACCGCGCCGTGAACATCGCACAGCCGTCGTTGATCCGCACCGAGGCCGACGAGCTCACCTATCCGCTGCATATTATGGTGCGCTACCAGATTGAGCGTATGCTGTTTGCCGGCGAGGCTGCGGCCAAGGACATCCCCGCGCTTTGGAACCGCTTTATGGACGAGTACCTGGGCATTCCCGTTCCCGACGACACGCACGGCTGCCTGCAGGATACGCATTGGAGCGGCGGTTCGTTTGGCTACTTCCCCACGTATGCGCTGGGTAGCGCCTACGATGCCATGTTTGTGCCGGCCATGTGCCGCGACGGCGTCGACCTTACCGGTGCCTGCGCGAGCGGCGATCTGGCGCCCGTCCGCGCCTGGCTGGGCGAGCACATTTGGCAGTGGGGCCGCGCCAAAGACGCGCCGGAACTCATCAAGGGCGCCTGCGGCATGGCCTTTGACGCCCGCTACTACTGCAGCTACCTGCAGGACAAGTTCACCACACTGTACGAGCTGTAAGGATTGACCAGCACGCCATCGCCAACGCCAACTATGTTGACGCCAATGTCTTGGCAACGTCAGCGAAAACGACCCTAAGCGAGCAAGGTGACGTGAAATGAAAGGGCGCTGACCTTCTGGTCGCGCCCTTGAAATTGAACGTCAGATTGCCGCTTAGGGGCGTTTGCAGCGTCGAGCAGTTACGCGGTTTGGTAAAACCGCGTAACTACAGAGCCTCGAGTGCGTTGGCGATGCGCTTCATGGCGGCATCGGCGGATGCTTGGTCGGGCGCCTCGGCCAGCACGCGGATAACCGACTCGGTTCCGCTCTTGCGTACGAGCACGCGGCCCTCGCCTGCCAGCGCAGCCTCGGCCTCGGCGATGGCGTTCTGCACGCCCATGTTCTCGAGCGCGGCGTCCTTGTCCGCCACGCGCACGGCCACCTGCGCCTGCGGTAGCAGCTTGCACGGAGCCGTGAGCTGCGAGAGCGTCTCGCGCTCGGCGCGGATCACTTCCATCACGCGCAGCGAGGTCATAATGCCGTCGCCCGTGCGCTCGATATCGCCAAAGATCGTATGGCCCGTCTGCTCGCCGCCCAGGCTGTAACCGCCCTCGCGCATCTTGGCATACACGTGGCGGTCGCCCACACCGCTGGTCACGGCACTTAGGCCGGCAAGCTCCAACGACTTGATCAGGCCAAAGTTGCTGGCAATCGTCGGAACCACGGTACCGCCCGAAAGGCGACCGTGCTTGTTCAGGTACACGCCGCACACGTACAGGATCTGGTCGCCATCGACCACGCGGCCGCGCTCGTCCACGGCCAGGCAGCGGTCGGCATCGCCGTCATAGGCAAAGCCCACGTCCAAGCCCTGCTCCACCACGTGGCGCTGCAGACGCTCCATATGCGTGGAGCCGCAGTCGACGTTGATGTTAAAACCATCAGGCGCGGCATTGATCACGCGCACGTCGGCGCCCAGCGCGTCGAACACCGGCTTGGCCACCGAGGACGCCGAGCCGTTGGCGCAGTCGATGCCGATCTTGACGCCCTGCAGCGAAAAGTTCGCGCTGGCGATGAGCGAGGCAATGTAGCGGTTGCGGCCCTGCATGTAGTCCACCGTGGCGCCGATGTGGTTGCCCGTGGCCAGCGGCACCTCGCTCTTGCCATCGACGTAGTCCTCGATGAGCTCCAGTACGTCCTCGTCCATCTTAAAACCGTCGCTATTGACGAGCTTAATGCCGTTATCGCAAAACGGGTTGTGGCTCGCGCTGATCATGATGCCGCAATCGAAGCAGCCTTCCACGGTCTGATGCGCTACGCCCGGCGTGGGGATCACGTGCAGCATATAGGCGTCCGCGCCGCTCGCGACCAAGCCGCTCACCAGCGCCGCCTCAAACATATAACTCGAGCGACGCGTGTCCTTACCCACGATGACGCGCGCCTTGCGCTCGCGGTTGGCGCCGTAATACCAGCCCACAAAACGGCCAATCTTATAAGCGTGCTCTACCGTCAGCCCAACGTTAGCCTCACCGCGAAAGCCGTCGGTGCCAAAGTACTTCATGCGCTCTCCTTACAAAATAGGGGCGAACAGATTGCCTGTCCGCCCCAAAATGGTACTCGATTATCTGCGCTACCAGAAAAACCCTACGCCGACGCGCTGTCGCGAGCCGCCTGGCATGTAGGAGTCTGACGCAGCGTAAGCGGCTTGTCCCCCGCCTCGGCTGACGTGGTCAGCGTATATGTGATCGTCGTCGTCTCGCCAGCATGCAGGTCAACGGTGCCCGAATAGAAGGGGATTCCATGCCACGTAGCGGCGCCAAGACCAAACTGGGTGCCCTCGACGGTCAGATCAGTAATGTTGCCGCCCGTCGGGGCAAACAACGAGACATTCAGACGCTCGTCGTCGCGCGCGGCATCGGGCGCGCTCGCCGCGACGTAGTCGGGCAGCTTGCCGGCCTCCTCCTGCGTCATGATGTTCGTCAGGGTAACGGTGATGCGATACGAGCATGTGCCGTCACCGTTCTTGATGCCCTGGCCAATCTGCGTATCGGCATTCAGGTACCAGTCGAGCTTGGAGAAGCTCAGGTTGTTAAAGTAGACACCAGCAACGGGATCTTCACTCGGGTCATCCGGATCGGGCAGCGAGGCGTCGATGTTCATCTCCTTGATAGCGTTCTGCTCGTCATCGTTTTTCATCCACGCGATCAGGCGGCCCTCTTCGGCACCGCGCTCAACGGCGCTGACAAGCTTCGTAACATCGACATCGCCGATACCGCCAAGGATCTTGTCGAAGGCAGCGCTGGCGACGGATGCAAAGATGCCGTCCGACTCCTCGACCGGATAGTTCCAGTACACATCGTGCATGAGGACCTTTGCGGCGTTGGTGCCGTCGACAACCGTTCCGTCGGGCAGCGACACGTTACCGACCAGGCCCAGCAGATACTGCAGGAACACCGGGTCGATACCCACGACGCCGTCAACGTCCTGGCCATATTGAGATTTCCACAGGGCTGCGACACGCTGCGAGTTGCGGGGCCAATCAGGCGAATAGGTATTGCCCGAGTTGTACAGGTTACTGTGGTTGCCGAACAGCGCCTCATCCTCTTCGTCGACGCTCTCGACTGCCTCATCCTCGCTGAGTCCAATGCGGGGAACAAACTCGCCAATCGACATCTGGCCGTCGGTGACCGAAATCAGGCCCTGCGAACCGCCAAAGCCGCCGCAGGCACGAATCTCGACGTTGTTCATGGCGTACACAAGGTAGTTACGCGTCTGGCCGTTGGCGCCGAGCATCTGGGGAAGGACGGGGGCGACCTTCTCCGCCGCGTCAACCGCGCCGTTGAGGGTGGCAAAGCCGTCCTTGGCCTTATCGACCAGCTCGGTCACCTGGGAAATATGAGTATCGCCAATGCCCTGGATCTTCTCGTTGGCGCTCTTGAACACCTTGGAGCTATCGGAAAGCGAATCGGCAACGGCCTGCAGCGCGGACACGTTAATCATGCCGTCCTGAAACAGCTTGCCGGGCGTGGCCTGCGAAAGGTTATCGGCCATGGGAACCAGCGCATTGCTCGAGACATCGGACAGGGCGTCGATCATGGTGCGGGCCGCATTGATGTCGCTGCCATACACCGGGATAAACGAAGCCGCCGTCCACAGCGGGCTCGAGGTCTCCGCCTTCATGCTGTCGCAAAGCTCATCAATCTTCTTCGCGTCGTCAGGCAGCGTCGAAAAATCGCCCGACGTGACCTTGTCCTTAAGGCCACCGACAATCTCGACGGCCTCCTTCGCTTCACTCTTTACGGTCTTTGCCGAGTTAAGCAGCATAAAGCCGCTTGCGCCAAGCGCAACGAGAAGCACCGCGACTACAGCGGCAATAATGGCGCCGGTGTGACGCTTTTTGCGTTCGCCCTTGCGATGGCGATGACGGACCAGACCGTCAGAGGTCGAACTCGACGAAGCGTCGCTACCGTAGTTCAAGCCAAAATCGTAATAATCCTCCTTGGAACCCGAGCCCGCAAACTCGGCACCGCTATCATCCAGGCGGGCAAACGTGCCAGTCTCGGAGGCGCCGGTATAGATCGTGCCAAGGTTACCCGTAAGCCCCGCGCCACCGGCAGAGGGAGTATTGTTGGCGGCCTTGCCGGCATTAACGTTGCCGGCGGCATTCGCGGCGTTGGTAGCACCTGCGTTGTTCGCGGGTACCGAAGGAGCCCCACTCGGCTGCGACGTGGAGGTTGCACCGCCCGCAAAGACATTCCCTCTTGCACGGCCGGTCTTTTTTGCCTTTTGTGACTGCTCGTACAGAGCGGTAAACATCGCCGTCTCGCCCGGGGACACGCGCTTACCGGAACCGCCCTGTCCAGTGCCGCCCGGCGTGCCGGCCTTACCAGCCCCGTTCGGACGCGGCGGAACTGCAGGACGGCCGCTATCGCTGCCCTTAAAGTGATTACCAGCCATAAAGAAATCCTCGCAATTGAGTCGCAATGAAAAAGTCCATAACGTTACTAGTTTATGGCATTTTGGGCATCGACAGCTAAACTCCAGACACGGACATCAATTGGCGAAAATGCGGCACAACACCTTTTCCGTCTTGGCGGCGGCGCCAGCTACACCGTGAGGAACATCATCACGATGATCATGGCAAAGCCGATAAGGTCGGTCGGCAAAAACACCGTGCCCAGCATAACGGCGCTGGTGATGGTCGCCGAAACCGGCTCCACAGTTCCGATGAGACTCGCACGCACCGAGCCGATGTCCTTAACGCCCTGCATATAGAGCATGTAAGCAAAAAACGAGCCGATAACCACGAACACCGCGAGCGCCTCGACGCCGGCAGCGTCGAGTGCCGGCATATGCGCCCAAGGCTGCACGAAGACGCACGAGACCACGCCCGCCGTGAGCATTGCCGAGCCCGTGACGATTGGGCTGCCGTATTCGGGCAGGATCTTGGCGGGAATCACCGCCATACACGTGGCGCTGACCGCACACATAAGACCTGCTGCCAGGCCAAGTGGCGAGATATTCAGGCTGGTGGGGTCGCCGCCGGTGGCGATTAAAAAGGTTCCACCCAGAGCCAGGCCAATGCCGATGACTTCGCGAGTACGCGGCCTGCGGCGATCGGTCACGCAGATGTAGCCCATGATGATAACGAGCTGCAGGCATTGGAGCACCGTCGCGGTTCCGGCATTGGTCAGGCGCACGGCCGAAAGATAACAAAACTGGTTGAACAGCAGACCAAAGGCGGTAAAGAGCAGCAGCTGCTTGCGATCGGCGGGTGTGGTCCAGAGCTTAATCAGGCGCTCGCGGTCGCGCGTAACAACCACGGCCATAAAGAGTAGACCGGCGAGAATCTGACGCACGCTCATAAGCCACAAGGTGTCGACGTGGTAGGTATCGAACAGAAAGCTCGCGCTGGTGCCCGAGAAGCCCCAAAACGAACCGCCCACCAGCGTAGCCAAGACGCCCGTGATCATCTTGCGCGTCGAAGCGCTGTTCAGGCGCTCGCGCCAAGCGCGGCGGGTGCTACGGCTGAGCTCATCGGTGCCCTCGGGCACATCAATGTTCGATATATCGGTCATCGGCACCGAAGCCCCTGCGCCTTCGACCTGCTCGACACGCTCTTTGCTCATTCCATTCCCTCGAAGCAGCCTGGAAACAATTCGGCTTACCTTACCACGGCGAAGGCACCAGCTGGAGGCTTGTCCGCTTATCGGTAGGACAATTCCGCAGACGTCTTTCCATAGCTCGATACCGCAATGGCCTTGCATTATGCGACAGTCAAATCGCGGCAGCAGGCTCTTTTGAAATGGATATGACAAAGCCCCCGAATTCCACAATGTAAGCGATTTTTAAAAATGTTCTTGCCACCGAGTTCAGGCTCCGTTATATTATCCCTTGCGCGCTTGCGCACCCTTGATCGGGCGTTTAGCTCAGGGGGAGAGCGCTTCCCTGACACGGAAGAGGTCAGAAGTTCAAATCTTCTAACGCCCACCAAATGTTCGCAGCTCAGAGGCTATGTCCTCTGGGCTGTTTTGTTTTTTGTCGCTAAATCCGCTGGCAGTTCCAACCGTCATCGCAACGTAACAACAATTCACCTGACGAATGGCAGCCAAATATATTCAATACCCCAACATCAACAATAGCCAGGCACAAAACTGCGCCGCAAGCTGCTCCAACCGCCCAACTGGTCAAAAGCCGACCATCTACTTGCCAATTTATCTAACGGCGTAACCAAGCAGTCCGCGCCGCAACTTCTCAACAAAACGCCGCGATGTCTGCGCCCTGCGGTATCCTTGAGCCACTCGCACCTGCAGCACCAAGGAGCCGCCATGCGCACCGAGCTCGATGTCCCCTTTTCGCACAAAGAAGAAGCCAAGGCGCTGGGCGCCAAATGGGACCGGACCAAGAAGATCTGGTATGTACCCAGCGGCGTCAACCCCGAGCCCTTTGCCGAGTGGCTGCCCGGTGTTGACCGATCCGACCCCTCAGCGCCGTATATATATCTAGTACTGGGCAAGCGCGAGTGCTGGAAGTGTCACAAAGAGACCTCGGTCGCGGCCTTCGGCATTCCCTATCGAATCGATGACGACAAGGGCATCGCCATCGCGCACGCGCCCAACGAAGCCGGGCACATTACCATCGACACGGCCAATGCCAACGCGCTCGCCATTGTTCCCGCTCTTGGCTGCGTGCCGGGCGAGATCCGCGACTATCTTTCTAAGCGCTGCGGCTACAAGCCCGTAGGCGCGCGAGCCTCCAAAGCCCCGTCGCTCGGCAACACGTGCACCAGTTGCGACGCGCTGCAAGGCAGCCGCTATCTGTTCGAGGAGCCCTCGTCCCCGTTTGCCCTCACTGCCATCAACAAACTGCCGGCACTGGAGTTTGTGCGCGTCGAAGTTGCCGGCGTCTTCGGCGTCCCGGCCACACGCACCGACTTTGACCAGGCGCTCTTTACCTGGGCACGCGACCATCACGCCAAGTTTCACAGGCAGCTCGGTGAGGGGATTTATTTATAGGGACAGAGATGCCTTCACAGCCAGCTCCTCCGCATCACCTATCCCTCGTCGCCGGCGTCGTACACGATATCGAGGCCACAAACAGGGCATTTCTCCTGATACACCGGCATATGAACGCCTGTCCGTTTTCTCACTTCGTCGCTAAGTCTGTCGCACGCATCGATGAACCGAATGTCGAGGCACGGTATTTGCGAGCCGCAGCAAGGACAGGCGACGACAAACGACCCGCAATCAACTTCTACGCTCGGAAACATTTTGTTGTCTATAAGGGCGCACGGCAGTTTTCCGTACTTCCCCATCGCAATATCGCCTCGCCAGCTCACGTTCGCTCCCCTCTCGCTATACAAATCAGGAAGAGCATGCACCGGCAGGCGTGTGCGAGATTGCATCGCCACGCGATCCGATCAAACAGCACGATCGTAAAAGACCGCCAAAGCCAAATTTCATCGTCGGTCGCACCCTGTCCGGCAAACTCAATATCGACGGGTATGTGCTTCAGATAACTCATGTCGGGCGCAAAACGAGGGTCCGGTCCGCCTTTATGAACAGGACCGTGCAGAACAAACCATCCGTTTTCGGGCTCGAACCGCTCAACAAACGCAAGGCCGAGCACCTTATAGCCCACCTCGGTTGCAAATATGACTCCGACTGGGACGTCACATTCCATGCAGTTGAGCATTTTACGGTTGTAATTCTGGTCTCGAAAACCAACGGTACCCGGCGCTTGAACCGAGTACTTAATGACCCACGTACCATCGTCCAAATAGAGCGGAGGCACATTGTTGATGCTCTCGGTTTGCCGCTGGCGCGCTTGTACCCCGCTACCCCACTCCCCTGTATACTGATGTAGCACGTGTTTCATCCGGGCTTGTTGGGCCGGATTGTTCATGGGAGGGTCTTATGGCTGCTTCGAATCCGCCTAAGGGGAGCGTTTCTTCTTCGTCCATCAAGCCGGTTACGCGCAAGGCCGTGCGTTGCCAGCGCGAGGTCGCTTGGCTTGTCACGCAGGCGGCGGGCAGGCTTGTGGCGACCACTCAGGACGTCAATGCGCCTACGCCGAGCTTTGTGTTAGCGACGGCGCTGGATTTTGTGCGCCAATTGGAGCTTGCCGAACAGGATGCCAGCGGCCACCTCGACTACCAGAATGTTATGGCGCCCGACCTGCAAACGTTCTGCCACATGGCCAAGTTGCCCGCCGCGCCCAATGCGCTTTCGGACGCAGGCTACATGTTTACGCTTTCGGGCGCGGACCTTATCCGCGACATCTACGCATACTGCAGCGAGCTCGCCGAGCGCAGCGTCTTTGGCACGGCTGAAGTCAAACCGGGAACTGTCATCAAGCTGGTTCTTAGGCTGTTCTTGATGGACGGGTTCGGGGCCATGCCGGCGTAAGCCGAGTCTTTAGCGTCACCGTCGACTGAGTAACAACCGCTTTACCTTAGTGGGCGCCAATTGAGGGTCGATTATTGGGTCGCCTCGTCCACTAACGCATTTATTCCACGCTCTCCGACAGTCGATACTTGCGGTTGCGGCTCGTCGCCGGCGCCGTGGGCTCAAGCTCGCCTTGAGCAATGAGCGCGTTGACGCGCGACCTAACCTGGGAAATTGTAAGCCCCGTACGTTCTGCCAGCTCACGCGTCCCCAGCTCGCCGTAGTGTTTGAGTGCCGTCACAATTAAGCCCCCGCCATGATCGACCGGCTCGATCTTTGAACGGTAAAGTACTACCTTGAACCGATCGAACCCCGGGCAGAACAGAGGCTCGGCCAGACCATGCGCGCGCATGGCATCGATCATCATCGGGATGCCCGAGCCATTGCCCTCAGCCGGCGAACCTGCGCCATCCGGCAGCGGGACAATCGACATGAGTTTCACGAGCGTCGCGTTACGGCATCGGGAGCTGCCGTCAAACAAGTTCTCGCGAGTCTTTCCCCCGTAAAGGCCGCCAGGATTCGTCACCTCGACACGATCGTCAAAGACGTCGACGGCAATCGATTGTCCACAGAACCGATCCCCGTATTCTCGATGGATTACGGCGTTGGCGATTGCCTCGCGCAGAACCTCCTCGGGAATCTCCAGCGAGTCGACACGCGAGACGCCTTGGACGGTCGAGATGCGGCGCAGGTTTTTGGCAACAGCTGCGACGGCATCCGAAATCATCTCGCCTAGGGTGCCCTCGCAGACTGTGCGGTCCATAAACCTTAGTGGCCCCGCAGCTCCCTTTTGAGTTCCCACGTGGACAGCCACATCAATGAAGAGCTTGGGATAGAACTGCTGAGGGTAAACGCCCGCGGCAAGGAGGCCGGCCTTGGTAACATTGCCCTGGAAGTCGAGGAAATTCAGACGCTCCATCTTTGTCTTCTTGTCCGCCGCACCGCGCATCGCTCGAGGCGTCAACGAATAGGCACGCTCTATCGTGCGGTCGACCAGCGACTCGTCGAGATCGCCCACACTCGTGCCGGGCACCGCATCGCGATCGCTAGGACTCGTCCGTTCATATGACGACAGCGCCAAAACCTCGGTCGACGAAAGCGGGACATCTTTGTCATCGATGCGTTTGTAGCTGCCACCTTGAGCGCCCCGCTCTATGACATAGCAAGGCTTGCTCGACGGGTCGAGCTCCTCAATCGTGATGACCAGAACCACGGTGCCCTGGAGCTCCACGCGCTCAATGGTGTATTTGGGCGGATTGGCCAGCTTTCCGCGACCGCCGGCATCGCCCATGCCCGCCACGAATTGGTTGAGCACTTTCTCGGTCTCAAAGTTTGCAACTGGAACAAAACCCGCGCGCTCACTCACTCCGAGCACGATGATGCCGCCGGCGGTGTTTGCGAAAGCGCTGACCGTTTCCCATACGTCGCGGGAAAGCGTCGTGGCGCTCTCCTTGACCTCGACGTTAAGATCGTCCGAGCCCATGCGTCTTAAAGACTCGAGCAGACCGGTCAGTTCGTTTTCGTTCATCTGCACGTCCTTTCGCTCGGTTCTGCGGAGAATGCTGCAGACGGATTTCCCTCGTCTCTCAGTTATCTCTCGTAATTATCTCTCGTCTTTCTGTTATCTCTCGTATTAGATATGAGTGAAAGATGAGAGATAAGATATCTCTACCTGCTTCATTTAATCATGTTTTTGCTGGTGGAACAATCGATATTGAGACAATACCATGGTTGCTTGTCTCTTTGCTGCTGGGCTATCTCTCGTAATTATCTCTCGTCTTTAAGCTATCTCTCGTGTTAGTGACGAATGAGAGACGAGAGATGCGTGAGTGATGCATGAGCGTGGATTATTGGACGGTCGGAAAATCCCTCAAACAAAAAACGGGGCCGGCCTGACGCCGAGCCCCGTTTTCAAACGGTCAGTTAGTTATCCAACGCGCGAGCATAGCAGTCAACATTACGCCGCCGCGAACACTCCCAAGCCCGTTCCGATGATGCAGATCGCAAAGATGCCCAAGATGATCCAAATGGTCTTGACGCCCTTTTTGTACAGGGCGACGCAGGCAAAGGTTGCCAGCAAGGGCAGCAGACCGGGGAAGATCGAATCGAACAGATCCTGCAGGACAATCTCCGAACCACCCACGTCAAAGGTCAAAGCAGTGGACAGTGAGACCTGTGCCGCAATCATGGCGCCGATAACGGTCATTCCGAGGACACCGGCAGCATGCGTCATGCGAGACATAAGGTTGTTCTCTTCGGACTGCTGTAAAAACTTGGTTCCCAAGTCGTAACCCAGATGGGCTGCGACGATACGCGTTGCAAAGTTAATCACGGAGTAGAGAAGGAAGACGGAGACGGGAAGGGCGAGCGCGACGGCAGTTGCCGTGCCTGTACCCGTAATGACGGCAAGCGCGCAGCCAAGCACGCCGGAGGTATAGACCTCGGGAGGAACCGCCGCGCCGACCATGATGGCACCCATGAGCATGGACTCCAAGGCAGCACCAACGATAACGCTCTGTTGAACGTCACCAAGAATCAAGCCAACGAACAGCTCGTAAACAACGGACGGCCAGGCATTGTAATGCCAAATAACTGCTCGTCCATGGACGCCATAATGCGACCAGTGCAACTAGGAGGTACTGGGCAACTATTTTGATTAACCCCAGTAATCAGAACCACCCTTAAAAAGGGTGGTTTGCTCTTAGGGT
>NZ_QSFE01000021.1:0-28293 GCF_003467145.1 Collinsella sp. AM44-11 | reverse complement strand
GGAAGTTCGCGAAGCCCACTTCCCGGAGCAAGGCCGCCCCGCCGGGCAAGGCCCCAGCGCGAGACCGTCCCGGATGCCTATCTACTCGTTGTCGCCTGCGGTCATCTGCGTTGCGGAAAGCGCACCGTCGGCTGCAGTTGCGGCTGCGGCGTCGGGCCAGACCCAGTCGGTAAAGGCCGGGTGATCGTAGCCCTCGTCGCATGCGAACTCAAAGGCCTCGGTGCGGAAGGCCTCCCACTCGTTAATCTGCTCGGCAAACTTGTCGGCGTCGACCATGCGCAGTACGTCGGCGGCCAGCGCCCAGCGATCCATGTTGTTCAAGCGCAGCATGTCAAAGGGCGTGGTCGTGGAGCCCTTCTCCTCGTAGCCATGGACGCGGAAGGCATCGTGGCCGGGGCGGTTCCAGATCAGGCGACGAATCGTGCCGGCATAGGCGTGGAAGGCGAAGAGCACGGGCTTCTCGCCGCAGCCGAACAGCTCGGACCAGCGCTCATCGCTGATAGCTCGGTCGTTCTCGCAGACGTTTTGGATCTTGAGCAGATCGACCACGTTGACGAACCACACCTTAACGCCCAGCTCGCGCAGCATATCGGTTGCGGCCAGGGCCTCGAGCGTCGGCACGTCGCCGCACGTGGCGACCACGACGTCGGCCTCGGCGAGCGAGTCGGCAGTCGATGCCCACTCCCACGTCGCGACACCCTCGGCAAGCTCGACGCAGGCCTCGTCGACCGCCTGGAAGGTCGGGGCGGGCTGCTTGCCACAGAAGATGGCGTTGACGCAGTCGGTGGACTGGTAGACACGCTCGGCCACGGCAAGCGCCATGTTGGCGTCGGCCGGATAGTAAGCATTCACGATATGCGTATCGTTAGCCTTGTTGAGCAACAGGTCGATAAAACCGGGGTCCTGGTGCGAGAAGCCGTTGTGGTCCTGGCGCCAGACATGGCTCGACAGCAAAATGTTTAGGCCGCTGATGGGAGCGCGCCACGGAATCTCGCGCTTGGTGGCCTCGAGCCACTTGCAGTGCTGGTTAACCATGGAATCGACCACGTGGACAAAGCTCTCGTAGGAGCTCCACACTCCGGAGCGGCCGGTGAGCACGTAGGCCTCGAGGAAGCCCTCGCACTGGTGCTCGGACAGCTGCTCGACGACCTTACCGGAGCCGGCCAGCAGCTCGTCGTTGGCATCGTCCTCGTAGAAGCCGGCGTCCCACTGCTTCTTGGTCACCTTGTAGGCAGCCTGCAGGCGGTTGGACGCGGTCTCGTCGGGACCGAAGATGCGGAAGTCATCCATGTTCTTGGCCAGAACGTCGGCAGTGTACTCACCAAAGACGCGGGCGGCCTCGGTAGAGCCCCAGCCATGACCCTTAGTTGCGACGGGGACCTCGTGGGCATGAATATCGGGCAGCTCGAGCTCGCGGCGCACCTTGCCACCGTTCGCGTTGGGGTTGGCGCCGATGCGCAGCTCGCCGGTCGGCATAAAGGCCGTCACCTCGGGGCGCACCTGGCCCTCGGGCGTAAAGAGCTCCTCGGGCTTGTAGGAACGCAGCCACTCGCGCAGCACGCGGAAGTGCTCGTGGGTGTCCTTGGCACTCGCCAGCGGCACCTGATGCGCGCGCCAGGAGTCCTCGGTCTTCTTGCCGTCGATCTGCTTGGGGCAGGTCCAGCCCTTGGGCGTGCGGAACACAATCATGGGGTAGGCCGGGCGGACCACGGTCTCGCCTGCGGCGGCCTGGGCCTGCGCGGTTGCCTTGATGTCACAGATCTCATCGAAGACCTGCTCAAACAGGGCAGCGAAACGCGCATGAATGCTTGCGTGGCTCTCGTCGTCAAAGCCGGCGACAAAGAAGTGCGGCTTATAGCCCATGCCCTCAAAGAACTTGGTGAGCTCCTCATCGGACACGCGGGCAAGGATGGTGGGGTTGGCGATCTTGTAGCCGTTGAGGTGCAGGATCGGCAGGACGATGCCGTCGGTTGCCGGGTTCACGAGCTTGTTGGACTGCCAAGAGGTCGCGAGCGGACCGGTCTCGGACTCGCCGTCGCCCACCACGGCCACGGCCAGCAGGCTCGGGTTGTCCATAACGGCACCGTAAGCGTGGCTGAGCGTGTAGCCGAGCTCGCCGCCCTCGTGGATGGAACCGGGCGTCTCGGGCGCAAAGTGGCTCGGGATGCCGCCGGGATAGGAGAACTGGCGGAAGAACTTCTGCAGGCCGGCCTCGTCATTGGTGATGTCGGGGCGAATCTCGCGGTAGGTGCCGTCGAGCAGCGACTGAGCAGTACCGGCGGGGCCACCGTGACCAGGGCCCATCAAGAAGATAGCATTCTGGTTGTGGTCGGCGATCAGTCGATTGACGTGACCGAACAGGAAGTTGATGCCGGGCGTGGTGCCCCAGTGGCCAACCAGGCGGTGCTTAACGTCCGGACGACCGAAGTCGCGCACCTCACCGGTTTTCTCGTCGACAAAGTCGGGGCGCATTAGCGGGTTAGAGCGAAGGTAGATCTGACCGACGGACAGATAGTTCGATGCGCGCCAATACAGGTCGACGCCCTCGAGCTCGGAAGCCGGCACCTCGTGGCCCAGCTTTTGCCACGGCGTCCCCAGTGTTTTAGCCATTGTTTATGTCCCTTCGCTGTGCGGTCACCCTCCAATACGGCAACCTTTCGTTGGGACCAGTATATTTGCTAAAACGTTTTATCATGGTGAAAAAACGTTTTACCACCCTTATCAATCCCATCGATTAGCAAAACGCGACATTCACCTGCGGCGTTGATTGTCACAGGTGCTCCACATTCGGTCTCTGCAAATTGGTAAACGTGTTTAGTTGTGTTTAGTAAGCTCGAGCACGCTGTCCTTAACGATAAGCTCCGGCTCCAGAACGACCTCTTCGGCACGCCTGCCGCCCCTACCGGCAAGACGCTTGGACATGCAGCCAAAAGCATGCTCCGCAAGGACACCAGGGTCCTGCTCAATCGCGGTCAGCGCCGGCTCAAAGAGAACGTCGGCCGCCGAGTTGTCATAGCTCACCACCGAGATATCGCCCGGGATGCTCTTCCCCATCTCGTGCAAGCGCTTGAGCAAACCGAGGGCAATGTTATCCGAGCTTGCGAACACGGCAGTGGCGTCAGTTGCGAGCACTGCCTCCGAGGCCTCGTATGCGCTCGGAATGTAGTACTCGCTCTCAAACTCCAAACGCGCGTCGATCGGCAGGCCAACCTCGCGCAGCGCGCGCTCATAGCCGGCAAGTCGCTTGCGACCCGTATTGGAACGGCGGGCATTAACCAGGCAGGCAATACGGCGGTGGCCTTGCTCGATCAGATAGCGGGTGGCCATATAGCCGCCCATCTCGTGGTCGAACATCACCTTGTCGCACTCGAGCCCCTCAATGGCACGGTCGACCATTACGGCCGGGATGGGCAGGTGGCTGACTTCTTCGCGCAGGGCGCGGTCATCGGAGAACTCGTCACCCACCACCAGGAAGACGCCATCAACGCCGCGCGTCACCAGCTGGCGCAGCAGCTCCAGATCGTCATCGGCGCTTCCGCCCGAGCTGGTAATGAAGAGCGCATAGCCGTCCTCGCGGCAGCGCTTTTCCAGGCTACCGGCGAGCGAGGCAAAAAAGCGGCTCTCGATGTTAGGGACGATAAGGCCCAGCGTGCGCGACTCGCGCATGACCAGGCTGCGCGCAATCTGGTTGGGAACATAGTGGTTGCGCGCCGCGACCTCTTTGATGAGCTTGCGGTTTTCTTCCGAGATGCGACAGGGCCGATTATTGAGAACAAGCGAGACCGACGAGGGGGAAAGCCCCACCTCCTGGGCGATCTGCTTGAGGGTGACTTTGTTGGCCATCTCGCTCCTTCCTGGTTTACGCGCAATCTCTTGAAAGTATAGCGACTACCCCTCTACCTCGGTGATAAACACTTTACCAATCCGGTGGACGGCTGTTTTATCGCCGCCAGCGCACCAAATCCGTCCGGGTGGGGTATATTGCAATCGATTGATGACAACGACCACCAAAAGGCGGATATCCGTATGCACGAGAACGATTTTTTTAACGAGGACCTGCTGTGCGCGCTCGCTGGCGTTGCCGGCGAGGACAACGTGCTGATGAGCGAGCCCATGCGCGAGCACACCACGTTTAAGATCGGCGGTCCGGCCGACGTCTTTGTCACGCCCGATACTGAGCAGGGCCTCGTCGCCACGCTCGATACCTGCTATCGCTGCAATCTACCACTCACCATCGTGGGCAACGGCTCCGACTTGCTCGTCGGCGACAAGGGCATCCGCGGCGTCGTCGTAGCGCTGGGCGAGGGCCTCTCCGACATTACGGTCGACGGCACGCACGTCACGGCGGCAGCCGGCGCCTTGCTTTCCGATGTCGCAGCCGCGGCAGCCGAGGCCGGCCTTACTGGCATGGAGCCCATCTCGGGCATTCCCGGATCGGTCGGCGGTGCCTGCTACATGAACGCCGGAGCATACGGCGCTTGCATGGCCGATGTGCTGGAGTCCGTGCGCGTCTACAAGCCCGCACGCATGCTCGACGACGGCACCCGCGGTAGCGGCAGCATTATCGAGTTCGATGTCGATGAGCTCAACCTGGGCTATCGCAAGAGCCGCATTGCCGACGACGGTTTCATCGTGCTTTCGGCCACTTTCAATCTCGCCCCGGGCAACGCCGCGATGATCAAGGCCGACATGGACGACTACCGCCAGCGCCGCGAGGACAAGCAGCCGCTCGACATGCCGAGTGCCGGCTCCACCTTCAAGCGCCCCGAGGGCTACTTTGCCGGCAAGCTCATCATGGACGCCGGCCTGCGAGGACACGCCATCGGCGGCGCGCAGGTGAGCGAAAAGCACTGCGGCTTCATCGTCAACGCCGACCACGCCACCGCCGCCGATGTCGACGAACTCATCCGCCACATCCAAACAACCGTCAAAGACCAATTCGACGTAGACCTCGAACCCGAAGTCCACCGAGTTGGCGAATTCCTCTAACAAAGAAGGCCCCGAAAGGGGCCTTCACCATATTTATTCAGATAACCCAGTCCGGTGTGTCGCGCCCCGAACCCGAGAGGGCCGCGTGCCCGCCCGCAATATATTTGATTGATCGCGAGTTCCGCACGCAAAGAAGGCCACTTAATGTGGCCTTCGTCTTGCGCAGGACTGCCCGAGCAGGCAATCAAATATATTGCGGGCGGGCACGCGGCCCAGTCGGCTTTACGACAGCGCAATACCGCCAAGCCAGCCCCAACGCACGCCAGAGCCAGTACCATAAAAGCTGATGAACGAATCAAGCGACTTAGACGTAATGGCGCCCTCGTTGCTCATTACGATGCCGCCGCCAACGTAGATACCCACATGACCGTAGATAAGGCCCGGAGCACCCGTGCCGCTGTGCGAGGAATCGGCCACGATCATGCCCACCTGCAGCGCCGAGCGGTCGGAGCTATAGCACCAGGCGTTGAACATGTCACACGCGTTGCCGCCAAAATAGCCCACGCCGGCATTGCGGAAGACGTTGGTAACCCAGGCAGCACACCAGCCCTGGCCGGGAGAAGGCGTCGAGTAGCACGCATTGACGACGGCCTGCTGCTTGCCCGAACCGCCCGTCTGTTGCGGGGTGCCGCCGGCATACGAGCCGCCACCCGAGCTCGAGCCACCCGAAGAAGAGCCCGTGTTCGCAGAGGCCGCGGCTGCCGCAGCCGCCTTCCTAGCGGCCTCCTCAGCCTGGGCGGCAGCGAGGATCTCGGAATCGCGCTGAGCCATGAGTTCCTTGACGTCGTCGGAAAGACCGTTCAGCACGGTCTGGACTTCTTGCTGCTTGGCCTGCATATCCTGCATCTGAGCCGTCTGCTGGTCCTTGAGTTTCTCCAGGTTGGCCTTTTGTGCTTCGAGCTCGGTCTTCTGCGCGTCGAGCTCAGCCTGAATCGTCTGGATATCCTCGATGGCATTGCGGTCGCTCTTGTTGATCTTCTCAACGTAATGCGCGTTGGCGACGAGTTCCTCAAACGAGCCAGAGGCCAGCAGCAGCGACAGGATGTTCGTGCCGCCGGACTTGTAGCTGGCGGCCACGCGATCGGAAAGGTCGTTGCGCTTCTTCTTGAGCTCGGCCTTCTTTTCATCGATCTGGGCCTGCGTGTCGTCAATCTTGCCCTGGACATTCTCGATGTCGTTGAGGGTCTGGGCATTCTTGTTGGCCAGCGCCGCATACTCATTTGCGATGCTGTCGAGCTGGGCCTGAACCTCGTCGAGTTGGGCCTGGGCGGCATTCAATTTATCGGTGGTTTCTTTGGAAGCCTCCGCCGCATGGGCGCGAGTGGGCAGGCCAAAAAGAACTGCCGCAGAAGCGGCGCCGAACAGGGCCTTAAGGGCAGTGCGGCGCGAGAGCTCCTGGGAAAGGATGGAATCGCTGTTTGGTGACATATGTACTCCGTTACATGCTTATTTATATGTCGCTCAACTCATACATATTAGCGTACATATGGCGCGTCCCAACGATTTCCACGAACGGCAGGAAACTACAAGGTCGGCGGCTCGTAAGCAATTGTCAAATTTGAGGTAACAATTGAGCAAGCTCTTATATGAGTACGTTAACATAATCCTCTGCTTTTCCTACAGTGCACCATTTGGGCGTCCCCGCCTGCGCTATACTCCCCTCTAGAAGTGTTCCTGATTCGATAGGAGACTACATGTCCAAAGCACTCGACCCCAAAGACACCTGCGTCCTCGTTACCGGTGGCGCCGGCTTTATCGGCTCGCACACCGTCGTTCAGCTGCTCGAGGGTGGCTACCAGGTCGTCATCGTCGATGATCTCTCCAACTCCAGCGCCGTCGCCGTCGACCGCGTCAAGACCATCGTGGGCGACGAGGCCGCCAAGAACCTCACCTTCTACGAGGCCAACGTGCTCGACCGCGATGCGATGAACAAGATCTTCGATACCCATCAGATCGACCGCGTCATCCACTTTGCCGGCTTTAAGGCCGTCGGCGAGTCGGTGAGCAAGCCCGTCGAGTACTACCACAACAACATCGAGAACACCCTGGTGCTCATCGACGTCATGCGCAACCATGGTTGCAAGTCCATCATCTTCTCGAGCTCCTCGACCGTCTACGGCGACCCGGACAACCCGCCCGTCACCGAGGAAGACCCCAAGAAGCCCGCAACCAACCCCTATGGCTGGACCAAGTGGATGATCGAGCAGATCCTTATGGACGTCCACACCGCCGACCCCGAGTGGGACGTCGTGCTGCTCCGTTACTTCAACCCCATCGGCGCTCATCCGTCGGGCCTGATCGGCGAGGACCCCAAGGGCATCCCCAACAACCTGGTGCCCTATGTCGCCCAGGTCGCCGTGGGCAAGCTCGAGGCCGTTCAGGTCTTTGGCAACGACTACCCCACCCCCGACGGCACCGGCGTGCGCGACTACATCCACGTGTGCGATCTGGCCTCTGGTCACGTTGCCGCCCTTAACTGGATGAACGGCAAGACCGGCGTCGAGATCTTTAACCTGGGCACCGGCACCGGCACCTCGGTACTCGAGGTCGTCGCCGCCTTCTCCAAGGCTTGTGGCAAGGAGCTGCCCTACGTGATCCGCGAGCGCCGCGCCGGCGACATCGCTGCCAACTGGTGCGATGCCTCCAAGGCCGAGCGCATGATGGGCTGGAAGGCCCAGTACGACATCGCGGACATGTGCCGCGATAGCTGGAACTGGCAGAGCCACAACCCCAACGGCTTCGCCGACGCCGAGTAGCAAAAACCTACATACCGTTCTTGCCCCGATCTCACGTTGTGAGGTCGGGGCTTTTTTCATGGCATGTAGCCATTCGCCGAAAATCGACCAACTTTTTTATCTTGCCTGTACATGTTTAAACAACATGTTTTACAATAGGCGTATCGAATCAGAACATCGGAGGCGGACTGCACACCCATCGGCAGGCCGACCCCACAACAAGAAGGTTGGTGAGCGCATTCATGGAGCGTGCAAGCGGCGTCCTCATGCCCGTCTCATCTCTGCCCGGACCATACGGAATCGGCGGCTTTGGCTGGAATGCCTACGACTTCGTCGATTTTCTCGCCTCGTGCAAACAACATTACTGGCAGATTCTGCCCCTTACGACGACCAGCTATGGCGATTCGCCTTATCAGTCGTTCTCGGCCCGCGCAGGCAACCCCAACTTTATCGACTTTGCCGAGCTTATCGAGGCAGGGTATCTGGAGCAGCGCGATATCGATGGCGTGTATCTGGGATCCGACCCCAGCAATGTCGACTACGGCGCTATCTTTGGCGGCCGCCGTCAGATTCTCGACCGCGCCGCTGAGCGCTTTGCTGCCGACAAGCCGGCCGACTTCGACGACTTTATCCAGGCCAACGAGGACTGGCTCATCCCCTACTGCGAGTTCATGACCGTCAAGGAGGAGTGCGGCCTCAAGGCATTTTGGGAGTGGCCCGCAGAGCTTCGCACCCGCGGTGAGGCCTCTGCCAAGGTCTGCGCCGCCCATCCCGCGCGCATGCTCTACCACCAGATGACGCAGTACTTCTTCGACCGCCAATGGAGCCGCCTCAAGGCATACGCCAACGAGCGCGACATCCTGATCATCGGCGACCTGCCCATCTACGTCTCGCGCGACTCCGTCGAGATGTGGGCAAGCCCCGAGCTCTTTAAGATCGACGCCGCCGGTAACCCCGTCAGTGTCGCCGGCACACCGCCCGATCAGTTCTCCGCCACCGGCCAGTACTGGGGCAATCCCATCTATGACTGGGATGCCATGGAAGCAGACGGCTTCTCCTGGTGGGAAGGCCGCATTCGCGCCGCCCTCGACATGTACGACGTCATCCGCCTGGATCACTTCCGCGGCTTCGAGGCCTATTGGGAGGTGCCGTTCTCCTCGCCTGATTCGTCCTACGGTTCGTGGACGCAGGGTCCCGGCCTCAAGCTCTTCAAGACACTCGAGGAAAAGCTCGGCACGCTGCCCATCATCGCCGAGGACCTGGGCTTCCTCACCCCCGGCGTCATCGATATGCGCGACAACTCGGGCTTCCCCGGCATGAAGATCCTGCAGTTTGCCTTTGAGGGCACCAACTCGTACTACCTGCCGCACAACTACATTGCCAACACCGTCGCCTACGTGGGCACTCACGACAACGAGACGGCACGCGGCTGGTTTGAAGGAACGGCTACCCCGCGTCAGCGCGAGCAGACAGCCCTGTACACCCATCAGCAGGCCGGCGAACCCATCGCCGACGCGCTCAACCGAACCATCGCAGCCAGCGTGAGCGACACGTGCATCTACACCATGCAGGACCTGCTCAACTTGGGCAACGAGGCGCGCATCAACACCCCTGCCACGCTGGGCGGCAACTGGACCTGGCGCATGCTCGACGGCGCCATCACCCGCGAGCTCGAGCACAAACTCACCGACTGGACCGAGACCTACTTCCGCATCCCGTCGGAAGCCGAAATCGAGCTTCCTCAATAGGAGCTACCGCGCCCGACCCCTCCCCACTGTGCGGACGCGCTTGCTTACCCGCGCGAGGCCACCCCAATCCCCTCGCGCGGGATTCTTATGAATTGCAGACATGTAATCAACCCATTACAGGAGGAAACATGCCCCAAATTAACCTCATGGAACTCGCCGAGCAGTCTTTTGGCACCTCGCTCGAGCAGCTCGACGACCGTCGCATTTACAAGCTGCTGGTCAAACTCGTGCAGGAGCGCTCCGCCGCCTGCCCGCTCAACAACGGCAAGAAAAAGCTCTATTACATTTCCGCCGAATTTTTGATCGGCAAGCTGCTCATCAACAACATGATCGACCTCGGCATCTACGACGAGGTTAAGGACCAGCTCACCGCCGCAGGCCACGACCTCAACAAGATCGAGGAGTTCGAGGTCGAGCCGTCGCTCGGCAACGGCGGCCTGGGCCGCCTGGCCGCATGCTTCCTGGATTCCATCGCCACGCTGGGCTTGACCGGCGATGGCGTGGGCCTCAACTATCACTACGGCCTGTTCCGTCAGCGCTTTGTCGACAACCAGCAGAAGGCCGTCCCCGACGAGTGGCTCGGTGAGCAGGACATCCTAGTCGACGACGACCGCTCCTACACCGTCGAGTTCGGCGATTTTGCCGTTACCTCCAAGCTCGTCAACATCGACGTGCCCGGTTACGGCCAGCCCACCAAGAACCGTCTGCGCCTGTTCGACCTGGCGAGCGTCGATGACGGCCTGGTCCCCGGCAGCTCCATCGACTTCGACAAGACCGAGATCGCCAAAAACCTCACCTTGTTCCTCTACCCCGACGATTCCGACGAGCAGGGCCGCCTGCTTCGCATCTACCAGGAATACTTCATGGTGAGCAACGCCGCCCAGCTCCTGATCGACGAGGCCATCGAGCGCGGCAGCAACCTGCACGATCTGGCCGACTACGCCGTGGTCCAAATTAACGACACGCACCCCACCATGGTCATCCCCGAGCTCATTCGCTTGCTCACCACCGAGCATGGCATCGAGTTTGACGAGGCCGTGACCATCGTACGCTCCATGGTCGCCTACACTAACCACACGATTCTTGCCGAGGCGCTCGAGAAGTGGCCGCTCGTCAGCCTGCAGAAGGTCTCCCCTGCCATCGCCGACATTATCGTCAAGCTCGATGAGATCGCGAAGGCCGAGCACGATGACCCGCGCGTCGCCGTCATCGACGAATACGACACCGTCCACATGGCCCACATGGACATCCACTTTGGCTTCTCCATCAATGGCGTAGCCGCCCTCCACACCAAGATCCTGGAGGACACCGAGCTTCATCCGTTCTACGAGATCTATCCCGAGAAGTTCTCCAACAAGACCAACGGCATCACCTTCCGCCGCTGGATCCATGGGGCCAACCCCGCGCTCGCCAGCCTGCTCGACGATGTGATCGGCACCGACTGGCGCAGCACCGGCGATCTGAGCAAACTCGCCAAGTTCGCCGACGACAAGAATGTTCTTGAGCGCCTGGCCGCCACCAAGACCGAGGCCAAGGCCATCATGCGCCAGTTCATGGCGCTCGAGCAAGGCGTGACCATTCCCTCCAACGCCATCATCGATGTTCAGGTCAAGCGTATCCACGAGTACAAGCGCCAGCAGATGCTCGCGCTCTACATAATCTGGAAGTATCTCGACATCAAGAACGGCAATAAGCCTAAGCACCCCGTCACCATCATCTTTGGCGGCAAGGCGGCCCCTGCCTACACTATCGCGCAGGACATCATCCATCTGATCCTGACGCTGTCGCAGTGGATTGCAAACGACCCCGACGTGGCTCCCTACCTGCAGGTTGTCATGATCGAGAACTACAACGTCACCGCCGCCGAGCGCGTGATCCCCGCCGCCGACATCTCCGAGCAGATCAGCCTGGCCTCCAAGGAGGCGAGCGGCACCTCCAACATGAAGTTCATGCTCAACGGCGCCCTAACCCTGTGCACGCTCGACGGCGCCAACGTGGAGATTGCCGAGCTCGTGGGCGACGAGAACATCTATACCTTTGGTGCCTCGTCCAAACAGGTCGAGCAGCTCTACGCTGACGGCCGCTATAACGCCAGCGCACTCTACCGCAAGCCCGGTATCAAGCTGCTGGTGGACTTTATCACCAACCCCGCCTTTATGGCGACCGGCAACGCCGAGCGCCTGCAGCGCCTGCACGACGACATTAAGGGCAAGGACTGGTTTATGGCCCTGCTCGACATTGAGGAGTACATCCAGACCAAGGAGCGCGTACTGGCCGACTACGAGGACCAGGACGCCTGGATGCGCAAGGCGCTCATCAATATCGCCAACGCTGGCACCTTCTCGTCCGACCGCACCATCTCCCAGTACAACGACGAGATCTGGCACCTGAACTAATTTCGCTTCCCTTACCCATCCTCTTGAAAACGGAGCCACGGCAACGCGGCTCCGTTTTTTGTGCCCGCACGTTACCCTGTGATCCGACTCGGCCAAACAATCTCGATCCATAACAACTACTCAACCAAAACGGTCCCAGCTGTTACAGATTGAGACATACCGGCCCCTCCCCTTGGGTTTATCTCAATCTGTAACATCTAGCAGGTGAAATTCGCCTTTGGTGTTACAGATTTAGATGAAATGGTTAGCTCAGCGGAACTGTCTCGATCTGTAACATCTAACGTCCGAAATCGGCCCTATCCGTTACAGATCGAGACAAACGACCGGTCAGACAGTCCCAACACAAAGAAAGGCTCCCCTCTCGCCCAGTGGACGGGAGGGGAGCCTTATATGTGACCGCGGCAAAAGGATGGCAATACCGCAGTCGCCCAAAGGAAGGGCCTGGTTGCACCGGGCCTAGATAAGGTTCTTGCCAGAGACCTTATCGAAGAGGTGGGTCGCGTTCTTCTCAAACTTGAACCAGATGGGGTCGCCCGCCTTGAGCGCGCCCTTGGCCTCGAGGTCGACGACGGGAATGATCAGGACAAACTGGCCGTCGGGAGCAGTCACGTGGACATGCTCGGTCGAGCCCATGAGCTCGGTCACCTCGACGGTGCCCTGGAGCGCACCCTCCTCGCCCTTGTCGGCAAGCAGAATCTGCTCGGGACGCACGCCGGCCGTAATCTCCTTCACGTCGCCGCCGTCCCAGTTGAGGGCAAGCTGAGCGCAGGTCTCGGGGGCGAGCGCCACGTCCATATCCTCGGTCTTGACGGTAAAGCCGTTGCCCGAGCGCACCAGCTGGGCATCGAAGAAGTTCATCTGCGGCACGCCGATGAAGCCGGCGACGAAGATGTTCGCGGGATGGTTGAAGACCTCCTGCGGGGTGGCGATCTGCTGGACGACGCCGTCCTTCATGACCACGATGCGATCGCCGAGGGTCATAGCCTCGGTCTGGTCGTGGGTAACGTAGATGAAGGTGCCCTTGATCTCGTGACGCAGCTTAATGAGCTCGGCGCGCATCTGGTTACGCAGCTTGGCATCCAGGTTGGACAAGGGCTCGTCCATCAGGAAGACCTTGGGGTCACGCACGATGGCGCGGCCGATGGCGACACGCTGGCGCTGGCCACCCGAAAGCGCCTTAGGCTTACGGTCGAGATACTCGGTAATGCCCAGGATCTCGGCAGCAGAGCGAACCTTGCGGTCGATCTCGTCCTTGGGGACCTTCTTGAGCTCGAGCGTAAATGCCATGTTCTCGTACACCGTCATATTGGGGTACAGAGCGTAGCTCTGGAACACCATGGCGATGTCGCGGTCCTTGGGCGCCACGTCGTTGACGCGCTTGCCGTCGATGAGCACGTCGCCCGAGGTAATGTCCTCCAGGCCGGCGACCATGCGCATCGTCGTGGACTTACCGCAGCCAGAGGGGCCAACGAGGACGATGAACTCCTGGTCGTGAACGGTGAGGTTGAAGTCCTCTACAGCGAGCACACCGTCCTCGGTAACCTTGAGGTTGTGCTTCTTCTCCTCGGTCTTCTTCTTTTTGCCAAAGAAGCCCTTCTTTTTTGACTCGTTGTTGGGATACACCTTCTGAACATGTTTGAGAACGATCTCGGCCATGTCTCTACCTTTCGATACGCGGCGCCGCGCTGAGGGGCGCCGCCAAAACTTGCAAAACAGTTACGGCATCAGCCCTTGACGGCACCTGCCACCACACCGTCGATGATGTACTTCTGGCAGAAGATGTACATGATGACGATGGGGACAACGACCATCATGATGCAGGCCATCATGGGGCCGAGCTCGACGTGGCCATAGCCACCGCGGAAGTACTGGATCAAAATAGGAATGGTCTTGTACTTGGTGGAGTCGAGCGTAAGGTAGGGCAGCAGATAGTCGTTCCAGACCCACATGGTCTCAAGGATGCCGACCGAAAGATAGGTGGGCTTCATAATGGGAAGGACGATCTTAAAGAACACTTGGACCGGGTTGCAGCCGTCGATCATGGCCGCTTCCTCAATCTCGAGCGGGATGTTCTTGACGAAGCCGGCGAACATAAAGACCGCGAGGCCCGCGCCAAAACCAAGGTAGATGAAGCAGATGTTAAACGGCGTGTTAAAGCCGATGCGGTCCGCGAGGTTGGACAGCGTGAACATGAGCATCTGGAACGGTACGACCATCGAGAAGACGAACAGGTAATAGAAGAAGTTCGAGATCTTGCTGTTGACGCGCACCACGTACCAAGCGCACATGGAGCAGCACACCAGAATCAGCACGACCGACGTGACCGTGATGATAAGCGAGTACATAAACGCCGAGGCAAAGCCCTGCTCGTTCAGAGCGTGCACGTAGTTTGCGAGGCCGTTGAACGTCTCGGGCGTGAGCAGATCGAACGCCGTGGTGGTGCTGATTGCGGTCGCTTTCTTAAAGGAATTGAGCGCAATCATGAACACGGGGTAGATCCATGCGAGCGACAGGATCGTAAAGAAGATCGAGAGCGCGCGGTTGATAGCCTTATCGCGTTTCATTACTGCTGCACCTCCTTGGACCTCGTGGCCTTAAGCTGGATCATAGAAATAGCGACAACCAGGATGCAGAAGATAACTGCCTTGGCCTGACCGATGCCCTGCCATGCGATGCCAGCACGCGAATAGAACGTGTTGTAGATGTTCAGGGCGAGCATCTCGGTGGAGTGCGCCGGGGCGCCACCGGTAAGGGCGAGGTTCTGGTCGAACAGCTTAAAGCCGTTGGTGATGGACAGGAACAGGCAGATGGTGATAGTCGGCATCAGGTTGGGGATCTTAACCTTCCAAAACGTCTGCCATGCCGTAGCGCCATCGACCTTGGCGGCCTCGATGTAGTCGGACGGAATGGACTGCAGACCGGCGATGTAGATGATCATCATGTAGCCGACCTGCTGCCACAGGGTCAGGATGATAAGGCCCCAGAAGCCAGCGGCGGAGTTGAGGGCGATGAGCTGGGCGCCCACGTTGGAGAGCAGGCAGTTGATCAGAATCTGCCAAATGTAGCCCAGCACGATGCCGCCGATCAGGTTAGGCATAAAGAAGATCGTACGGAAGATGTTGGTGCCCTTGAGCGCCTTGCGGGTGAGCGCCTGCGCGATGGCCAGCGCGATCACGTTGATGAGCACCGTCGACAGGAAGGCAAACGCCACCGTAAAGAAGAACGACGTGGAGAACTGCGGATCGGACAGCGCGCGCACGTAGTTCTCGATACCGACAAAGTGCGCGTTATTGATGGTAATAAACTGGCAGAACGAGAGATAGAAACCCTGGATAAAGGGAATCACGAACCCGATCATAAACGCCAGGCACGTGGGCAGCATAAAGAGCGGCCACCAGCGCTTGAGTGCTTTGCCCATAGAAGGGTCCTTTCAATATGCAGGGGGCGGGCAAACCTACGTCTGCCCGCCCCCTGTCGCTAATCAGATAGCTTGGGCAGCAACTGCTTACTCGGAAGCAGCCTTCTCGGTCTTCCAGCCATCGACGAAGGCGTTCTTGACGCCGTCCCACTTGGTGTTGTCGGCAGCATAAGCGATGAGAGCCTGCTTGAGGTTCTTCTTCCACTCCTCAGAGGGGATGTAAACGAAGTCCCAAGCGACGGTCTTCTTGCCGTCCTTGGCCATAGCAACGGCCTGCTGTGAGAAGACGTTGGTGGTCTCCTTAGCGCTCTTGAACGGGGCGGTCAGACCCATCTTGTCAGCGATGATGCTGGTGGCGGTGTCAGAAGTGACGCACCAATACATGAAGTCCTCGGTGGCCTTCTGGGCATCCTCGGAAGCCTGGGAGCTGACGCACCAGTAGTTCTCGCCGCCGGAGCACAGGCCCTGGTTCTCCTCGCCATCGACGCCGATGTAGATCGGCAGCATGCCGAGCTGGTCGTCGGTCATACCGGCCTTGGTGAGGTCGGCGTAGGCCCAAGAGCCGTTCTGGTAGAAGACGGCCTTGCCGGTTGCGAACTCGTTGGTGGCGTCGTCACCGGTCTTGGAGGCGAGCTGCGAAGGATCGCAGGTGGAGTCGGTGATATACAGGTCGAAGATCTGCTTAAAGTTGTCGAGATACTCGCCCTTGATCTCGTCGTCCTCCTGATTGTGCTCCTTCTCGAACTCGTAGTAGAGCGGGAGGTTGGCGAGGTGCGTGGTGTAGCGCCAGCTGGAGGAGTCATCCATACCGGCGGAAGTGAAGGCACCGTCAACGCCGAGCTCGTCCTTGCGGGCCTGGATGTCATCGGCGCAAGCCTTCAGCTTGTCGAAGGAGTTGATGTCCTCGGCCTTGTAGCCGGCCTTCTCGAGGAGCTCCTTGTTGTAAATGATGCCGTAGCTCTCCTGAACCCAGTCGATACCCAGATCCTTGCCGTCGGACTGCAGCGCCAGGGAGTCGTCGATGAGCTCGCCGCGGAGCTTGGTGTCGGAAAGATCGGCGCAGTAGTCCTTCCAGTTCTTAAGGCCGGTGGGGCCGTTGACCTGGAACAGCGTCGGAGCGGAGCTCTTGGACATCTCGGACTTGAGCTTCTCCTCGTAGGTGTTGGAGGCGGCGGTCACGATCTTGACCTCGACGCCCTTCTCCTTCTTGTACGCCTTGGCGATCTCCTTCCACTCCTTGTCGACCTCGGGCTTGAACTGGAGGAAGTAGACCTCGGCAGCGTCACCAGAAGCAGAGGAGCCGGAGCCGGCAGAACCACCGCAGCCCACGAGACCCAGACCAAGAACCGCAGCCGCGGAACCAGCAAAGCCCAGGAACTGCCTTCTGCTCATTTCGTTCTTCATTACAATCCACCCTTTCACACCGTGGCGGCACCCTTTGCCGCCGCCTTCGGAGATTGGCTCGGGGACTTTGCCCCTTTTGCTGATTTGTACAATACGCTATTTGGCTAGTTGTTTGAACAAGTATTACTAGAGCGGTAGAAAAACTTCGGTGAACGGTAATTTCGACTTGATACTTGACAAGTTTTGTATAAACAATTATTTGTTATCGAATGCAGAGAAAACGCCCGATCAAGCCGATGCATCGTCGGTTTGACCGGGCGTTTTCGCTTTGAGGGCATGAGTCTCGTCAGGCTGCGAGCTAGCCGGCTATCGCTTGGAATTGACGCGGTAATGGAAGATCTCGGGGTGTGTGCGGGCATGCGTGACCTCGAACAAGATGCCGTCCGAGGTGTACGACTGGCTCTCCATAACGGCGACGCAGTTGTACTTGCCAAGGTCCAGATAGCTGCAGTCCTCATCGTTGGCGAGCTCGACACTCACCGTACGACGGCTCGCCATCACTTTGACGCCGCGCTTGTGCTCCAGATAGCCGTAGATAGAATCCGCCGCGATCTCGGGGGTCAGGCCCTTGGCGACCGACGCCAAAAAGTAGCCATGGTCCACTTGGCGCGCGCTGCCGTTGAGGCTTCGGACACGCACTACGCGAATCAGCTCCTCGCCCACCTTAAAGCCCAGGCGGCGAGAGAGTTGCTCAGTGCAAATCAAATGTTCAAAAGACTTGACCTCGGTCGATGCGACGGCATTGTTGCGTTTTGCGAACTCGCCAAACGACTCAACCTCTTCGAGTGCGCCCAGCATGTCGGTTTCGCCCTTAAGCCAAATAACGCGCACGCCCTTACCGTGTATAGGCTGCACAAACATCTGGTCGGCCAGCATGCTCAAGGCGCGTCGAACGGTATTGCGCGTGCAGCCAAACTCCGCGGTCAGCTCGGCTTCGGTTGGCAGCATCTCCTGAAACGCATAGGTCCCGTTGATGATGCGCGAACGGATCTCGCGGTAGATTCCTTCGTAAATCGCTTTTGGCATGATTTCACCTCTAATGAATATGTATGGCTAGGCACGATAGCATTTCTTAAAGTTGTTTAAACCGATTATCGGTAAAGCACGGATTATTTACCGTCGACGGTTCCCCCGAAACCCAAATCGGACCGAATCAAAACCGTCAATGCGGCAAGCAGCCAGTCCTCTACAATGAGTTCATTGTTTAAACGTTCTTGCTCGCACAGCATGTTGCATCCGAAAGGCATATTATGCTGCAGAAAATCCAACGTTTTGGCGGAGCCATGTTCGCGCCCGCCATGCTGTTTTCTATATCAGGCCTCATGGTCGGCATCTCCGCCCTCGCAACGACCGTGGATATCGTCGGCGACCTCGCCGTATACGGAACCCCCTGGTACGTTTTCTGGACTATCATTCAGCGCGGCTCGTGGACGGTCTTTAAGCGCCTTCCACTCCTTTTTGCCGTAGCGCTGCCCATCGGCCTTGCCCAAAAGCAACCGGCACGCTGCTGCCTCGAGGCACTCGTGGCCTATTTTGCCTACTGTTTCTTTTTGAGCGAGATCATTAAGCTGAGCGGCGACAACCTTGGACTTAAGTACCCGTCGTCTTTAACCCCCGCCAGCGGCATCACCGTCATCGACGGCATCAAGACGCTCGACACCGGCATTATCGGCCCGCTGGCGGTGTCGGCAACCGTCGTTGCCATCCATGACCGCTTCTACGATGCCAAGGTTCCCGATTGGCTCGGCACGTTCTCGGGTTCCTCGCTCGTCTACCTCATCAGCTTTTTTGCCGTGTTTGCCCTTGCCGCCATCTCGGCCGCCATCGTGCCCTTCGCATACGCTGTGACCGAAACGCTGCGCCACGCACTTGCGAGCGTCGGCCCCTTCGGCGTGGGCATCTTTGTGTTTTTGGAGCGAGCGCTCGAGCCCATGGGGCTGCACCATCTGCTCTATATGCCCATCTATTACGACAATCTGGTCATTCACGACGGTATTTACGCCACGTGGACCAACCTGCTCCCCATTCTCTCCCATAGCACGCGCCCTTTAAATGAACTTGCGCCCTGGGCAGGTTTTACCGCCACCGGCTGGGGCAAGCTCTTTGGCCTTCCCGCCATCGCGGCAGCATTCTATTTCACCGCCAAACCCGAACGCCGCGCCGGCCTTAAGGTCATCCTTTTGCCCGCCATCGTCGCCTCGGTGGTCTGCGGTGTCACCGAGCCGCTCGAGTTTCTCTTTATGTTCACCTATCCTGGACTCTTTTTGCTCTACGCCGTCCTATCCTCCTGCCTTGCCATGACCATGAACTTCTTCGGTATCGTCGGCATCTTCTCGGGCGGTCTCATGGAAATGACGGCCTTCAACTTCATCCCACTCATGCGAATGCATGCCGGCTCCTACCTTTTGGCGCTCGGTATCGGTCTTGCCTTTAGCCTCATCTTTTTTGTTAGTTTTCGAGCACTCATCTTGGTCTATGACCTTAAGACGCCGGGCCGCGAGGATCATGTCTCCAATCGCGCGGCAATCGATCGTTTAACGGGAAGCGGCTTTGCCAAAGAGCAATCTCCCAATGGCGAGGTCAGTATTCAATCCGATCAAGATCACGTCCTCGCTGAGCGGGTAATTCAGCTTTTAGGTGGCGTTGGCAATATCGTGGGCGCAACCAACTGCGCCACGCGCCTGCGCGTCGAGGTCGCAGACCCTTCCATCGTTGCAGATAACGCGTCGTTTGTCGCGGTGGGCGCCAAGGGCCTCATCATTACGGGCAAGACCGCCCAGGTGATTATCGGCATCTCCGTTCCCCGCGTTAAAGAGCATTTTGACCAGATCATGGGCCTCGAGCCGGGATTTGTGCCCACCACCTCGGCCTCCCCTGCCGCCAGCGCAGCCCATAAGCGCGGCGATATCTGCTTCTTCGATATCGACGGAACACTCGCCTGGCAAGACCCTCGAGTGGCACAAGAGCTTCCCGAGAGCGAGCGAGACCTCTCCCCCTATCCCAATGAAGCGGTCTCGCAAGCCATCCGTAATTTTGTCGCCAAGGGCAATATGGCGTTTATCTGCACAGGGCGCACGCTGAGCTGCATCCATCCAAAGCTGCTCGATCTGCCCTGGACCGGCATCGTCTGCCTCGCGGGTGGCTATGTCGAACTTGAGGGACACGTGATCCGCGATTTGGCGATGACGCCCGGTATGCTGCAGCGTCTTGCTCCCATTCTTGAGCAATCGGACGAAGTGATTCGTTTTGAGGGACTCAATGGCGTCGTTCGCATGGGTGCCGATGCGCCCGACGCCCCCGGATATGCCCGCACCGTGGGCGATGCAATTACGCAGCTGCAACATTACAGCGCCTACAAGATCTTAATGTCCACGTCGCTTGCCAACCGCATCGCTCAGGATCAAACGTTTGAGCCGCTGCTCTGCTTTAACGAGCTCGAGCTCGAAGTGACCGAGATTTCGCCTCGCGAATGTACCAAGCGCGAGGGTATCCAGTCCGTACTCGACGCTCTCGACCCCAACCATGGAACGGTGTATGGCATCGGTGATGCCAGCAATGACATCTCGCTGATGAACGCCGTCGACGTCGGCATCGCCATGGGCAATGCACCGGACTTCCTCAAGGAAAAGGCCGACTATGTCACCGACAGCATCGACCACGACGGCGTCGTCACCGCGCTCGAACACTTTGGGCTTATCTAGCCAAGCCCCTGCCGCACTTGCGGCCGCATGGACCAATCGTCTTCAACCGCCGCGCTCGACGCCCTAATGTGGCAATATGTTGTCTGCATAATGCAACGATGCAACCTATCAAAGAATGCGAGAACCCGTGTCCAGTCCGTTTACCAGCTTTTTAGCCCAGCACTTTGACCAGATTAACGACTATCTGGCCACGTTCTTTGACGGACAGGCGACTTCCGCCGATATCGAGCGCTACCTGTATACCCCGCTCTCGGCATTTACGGCAAACGCTGGCAAGCGCCACCGCCCGCTCATCTGCATGCTCGCCGCCACTGCGGTAGGCGGCAGCTTTGAGAGCGCCCGCAGCGCAGCGGCGGCCATCGAGCACTTTCAGTCGGGCGCACTCATCCACGACGACATCGCCGACAACGGGCAGATTCGTCGCGGCAAGCCCTGCATGCACCTTACCGAGGGCACCGGTCTTGCCATCAACTGCGGTGACCTGGCGCTCACCATGGTCACCAAGACGGTTCTCGACGACCCCACACTCAACGCAGACGTGAAGCTTCGCGTGCTCCACGAGCTTACCGAGATGATCGTCCGTACCATCGAGGGCCAGGCGCTCGACCTGGGCTGGGTCCGCGACGGGCGCTTTGACATTTCGGTCGACGATTATCTGGACATGGCGACGCACAAGACCGCGTACTACAGCGGAGCGACGCCGCTTGCCGCCGGAGCCATTATCGGCGGCGGCAGCGAAGAGCAGATTGAGGCACTGCGCGCCTTTGGGCTGCACACGGGCCTTGCCTTCCAGATTCAAGACGACCTGCTCAACTTGATCGGCACCAAGGAGGCCGCCAACAAGGACTTCCGCACCGATATCACCGAGGGCAAGCGCACCCTCGTTGCCGTGCATGCCCTGTCAGACGAGCGCTATCACGACGAGATCGAGGCAATCCTTTCCTCGGGCACCGAGGACCCTGCGCAGCTCGCACGCGCCGTGGAGATCTTCCAGGAGACTGGCTCCATCGATTACGCCCACACCTATGCGCTCGACCTGACCGCTAAGGCCAAGGCCGCTATCGAAGGCGTCGAGCTCGACCCGCATGCGCGCGAGCTCTTCCTCTCAATGGCAGATTTCTTTGTGGAGCGCCTTAGCTAGCGGGGGTCATAAAACCTGTGGGCAGCGCGTTTGGGTACAAGTTGCTACACTGTTGAGTGCATGTTTATGCATTGTCTCGCGTTGTCTATCCGACACGCGCTCAAAATAGTACGAATCGTACGCCGAAAGGGGTTCGTTCATGGAACCTATTACCACGGGCATGCAGGGAGCAGCCGTCGAGGATGTTCAGTCCCGCCTTCTGCAGCTCGGTTACACCATCGATGCCGACGAGGTCGCCGACAAGCGCTTTGGCACCACCACCGAGCAGGCCGTCAGCACCTTCAGGCTCGACAGTGGCCTTGCTGCCGGTCATGCCGTCGATATCCCCTGTTGGAGCGCCCTGGTCGACGCCTCGTATAAGCTGGGCGACCGCACCCTGTATCTGCGCATGCCCAATTTCCATGGCGCCGATGTGCAGGCCCTGCAGCGCGCTCTCAACGTTTTGGGCTTTGCCTGTGGCGAAGACGACGGCTACTTTGGTCCGCATACCGAGGCCGCCCTGCAGCAGTTCCAGGAAAATGTCGGCCTGTTTGCCGACGGCATGGCCTTCCAGGACACCTACGCCTACATCAACCGCCTGCATCATGTGTGGGAGGGCAAGCCCTCGGTCACCGAAGCCGAGTCCCGCATCGGTTTTGCTCGCGCCGCCAACGTGCTCGAGCGCTTCCAGATCGCCGTTATCGGTGAGGACCCCATCGCACGCAGCGTTGCTTCGCGCATGTGGAACATCGCCACGGCAACGACCGACAACAGCGGCATGATGCTCTGCGACTCCGAGGTCCCAACCGACGTTGACCTGGTGCTCGAGATCGCAAGCGACGAGCTGCCCGCCGACGCCGCGCCACGCGCCACGATTGCCCTCGCCGAGTGCCACAACCTGGCCCAGCGCATCCGCACCGCCAATGTCGCCGCGCAGCAGAAGCCGGCTCGCATTCGCATTGAGCTCACGGGCATGACGCGCTACAACGGCACCTTCACGGCCAGCGACGCGCAGACGCTCGCCGTACGCCTACTCGACGGCGTTTGCGATGCCCTCGCAGATTAGGTAAACTAGACGAGTTGCTTTTGGGCAACACCACACATTGGGACGTAGTTCAACGGTAGAACTCCGGTTTTTGGTGCCGGCTGTTGGGGGTTCGAATCCCTCCGTCCCAGCCATTAAAACTGAGCGCCCTAAGCCCATAACGGCCCAGGGCGCTTTCTTGTGGGCAAGTGGAGGGATTCGAACCCGCAAGGGTGCGGAGCTGAGGAAACGCGAAGCGTTTTCCAGCGCAGCACGCAAGGAGCGAAGCGACGCAGCGGGGCGCGGATGCCGCAGGCAGACGCGGAATCCCTCCGTCCCACACCAGCCAAGAGCCCCTCACGTCAAGCAAATCGAGCCAACGCCGCCAAGCGGAGGGATCCGAACCCGCAAGGATGCGGAGCGACGCAGCGGCGCGCGGCCGCCGCAGGCAGACGCGGTGTCGACACTTGGGGACGTTCCTAAGTGCCGACATTATAGGAACGTCCCCAAGTGCCGGCTCGGGACTATTTTCGAGGACTCTCCGAAGGACTGTGGCCAAAATACGGCAAATATGAGTACTGTTACCGTTGTAGCTACATTATTTTCGTTAATAAAAGAAGATCTTAATGAGACTTATTCGCATCAAGGTCTTCCTTTAATGAACACTTGAGGAGATACGGCAGCTTATCTGCTCGATCGACACGTCAAATCACCTTAAATGTGGTCAAAATTACTGCTACTAAAAGAGTATCAGTACTCATATTTGATGTTTTTTGGCCACGGCTCTTTATAGACACCCTGTACAGCGACGGTGGTAGATTTCGGAACGTATCCGTCAGCCCCGTTCCGAAAAGCGAGCCGCATGCAACGACCAAGCCACGACAGGCCCCGGGAGAGCGGGGACACCGGCTTAGGTTTATCGCGAGTTCCGCACGAACAGGAGGCCACTTAATGTGGCCTCCGTCGTGAGCAGGACTGTAGAGCAGGAAACCTAAGCCGGTGTCCCCGCTCTCCCGGGGCCGGCGGAATTTAATTGTTCAGCATGCGGTCGAAGCTTCCCGAGTCGCCATCCCGATAGTCGGCGGTCATCAGAATCTCCTGCGGAATGCGCCCGCCTTCACGTAGCACGTTGCGGAACTGCACACGCGTGACCATGGGCAGATCCTTGATCGTCGCCGCCAAGTTCTGCGGCACGCCCTGGTTGGCAGCCGCGGGCTCGCACTCGCCGCCGGCCTTCACGCGACGCTTATGCTCGGCGAGCATGGCGCGGTACATGCCGGCATGCAGGCGAATCTCAACCACATTGGCATTGCGAGCCTGCTCGACGATGCGCGCGCCCTCGCGGTCGATATCGCCCACGTAGTAGACGTAGTTAAAGCGATAGCCGATCTCAGCCAGATAATCGTCCAGGGCATGCGAGACGCTCGCCTTGCATCCGCCGCCAAAAATCACGCCGCCCACCTTGATGCCAAAGAGCTTGGCGTGCTTGCGGCCACGCAGCAGCCTGACGATCTCGTCGTAGGTGTCCAGGTTCTCGACCATAATGAACGGCTTATCGGCGCCCAGCGTAAAGAAACCCGTAAAGTGAACGGGGCGGTTGGGGGCGACCTTAATCGCCTGCATGCTGATGCCCTTTTCGGTCATACGCCGAATTAGGCGCTCGCCGTGCTTGCCGTCAAAGGCCTTCTCATCGTTAAAAATCTGGTAGGCACGCTGGCGGCGCGAGGCAACCGGCGTATCGGCACCTCGGTTTTGCTCGATCCAAGCCTGGATGATTGCGATTTCCTCGGCAATCTTGCGGTTGGACATCTCGTTGTGCTGAGTGCGCTGCGGCGCCTTTTTGCCGTCCTTGCCCTCGACCTTAACAATTTGAGTCTGCTGTTCCTTGATCTTAGAGAGCGCCGTAGGCGTAGGGACAACTTTGAGCAGCTGCCTGCCCAAAACGCGGGCAAGGGCAAACGCCGATACCTCGCCGTGGACGGCCGACTCGGGCTGCTGGGTAGCACTATCAGCCGCGGCAGGCTCAGCCTGTGCATGAGGCTTACGCTTGGAATCTGCCCGGGTATTACGTTCCTGCTTGGGCGCAGACGAGCGCTTTTGCGGACGATCGGACTTGGCCTCCTTCGCCGGCTGGCGCTTGACCTGATCCACCGGAGTCTCGGCCTTCTCATCTCCGTTTTGTGTCGCTGTCTTCTCGGCCGCGGCCTCGGCATTTGAGCCACGACCGCCGCGGTGACGACGACGGCGGGGCTTGCCTGAGGCGCTCTCCCCCGCCTGCTTATCAGCGGTCTGTTGAGCTTTGACCTCAGTGTCAGCCGCAGGCTGCGACTCGGAAGGTTGCTGCTCGCGAGCCGCCGGCTCAACGGTTTTCTCGGTTTGTTCGGCCTTCTCGGCCTGAGCGGTCGGAGCCGGCTCGCCCTTCTCCTGACGCCTTACGGGATACGCGCGCCTCGCAAAACCACGTCCGGGACGACATGAGCCCGGGGCCTTCTTGGCAGACTCCTCAACATCGTCTGCGGCCTCGGAAAGCTCTTCAACCTCATGCGCGACATCCTGCTGCGCAGCCTTAAAGTGGGCACCACGGCGACGCTGGGGCTCCTGGGCCTCCACGGGCTTTTGCTCCTTCGCGGGCCTCTGCGACTCGGCAGCAACCTCGTTCTCAACAGCCTCGGCATCCGTCTCACCCTTTCGAGCAACGGCGCGACGGAAGCGCTCCTGCTGGGCGCGACGCTGCGCATCGCGCTTGCCACCCCCGCCAAAACCGCCGCGCCCTGCCTTGGCCGTAAAGGCACGCACGACGTTCTCATCGAGCAACTCATCGGTATCAACATGCTCACGCGGAGCAACTTCTTCCACAGCAGGCACGTCAGCGGAATCCTCGACGACAAAATCTTCGACGGACTCGGCAGGCTGCTCCTGGGCATCGCGGATCTCGACATTGATGGTATAGAACGCCGGGCGCCCGTTAATGCCGCTGCCCTCGATCTTGGTCACGATATTTGCCGCGATAAGCTCATCGCGCATCGCCTTGGTATCGCATTCCTTATCGACGGAGCGGAAAATCTGCGCCAGCGCGCTCGACTTAATCTTGAGCGCCTTGCGGCAGAGCAGGTCGTAGGCAACCAGCTTGGCGCGCTCGGCAGAAAGCGACGTCTGGCTGCTCAGACGCTCAGCCAGAGCATCGACATTGTTTTGATTATCGGAATATACCGTCTTGGCCACGGGGCCCCTTTCATATGCACACATATACGTCCATATGGTACAACGCACGAGCCTATCCACGCAAAACATCTGCGAGAACGCCCTTGCACCACCTGTTATCACAAGAAAAAAGACCGGGTCCGCTTGATTGCGGACCCGGTCTTTCCGAGTCAAATAGATGGGAGATTCAACCCGTCCGACCGACTAGGCCTTAGCGGCCTCGGCGTCGGCAGGAGCCTCAGCGGCAGCGGCGCGACCGTACTCGGCCTTGCCCATCTCGGACCACTCGGGCTCCTCGTCGGGCATGGAGCCGGCCTCCTTGCCGAAGAACTCCTTGAGGCAGTTGACGGCGACGATGAGGCCCAGGACCATCAGCAGGACGGCGAAAACGAGCTGCAGGCCCTTGGTGGCGGCGACGGAGACGGCGGCCGTGGTGGCGGTAGCCGGGATGGTGCCGAAGAAGCCGTAAGCCTGGACAGCGGTCATGCAGCCCATGGCGCTCTGGACCAGCGAGGTGAAGGTGCAGCAGAGCAGGAAGGCGACGGGCACGTAGAGCATCCAGCCCTTGCGGCCGGTGCACTTGCAGAACACGGCGAGGGTGATCATGGTCATGCCGCCGAGCAGCTGGTTGGAAGCACCAAAGAGCGGCCAGATGTTGGCATAGCCGCCAAAGGCGAGGGCGAGACCGGGAAGCAGGGTGACGACCGTGGCGAACCAGGGGTTGCCGAGAACCTTCATGTAGCCGGCCTTGGACTCGATGGCCAGGGCGTCGTTGGTCTGGGCAAAGAACTCGGAGAACGAGGTGCGGGCGATGCGGGCGACGGCATCGAGCGAGGTCAGGGCCAGAGCGGAGACGTTCATGGTCATGAAGACGGTAGCGAGCGTGCCGTCAACACCGAAGGCCTGCATACCGCGGGAGATGCCAGCGGCGAAGATCTGGAACGGGGTGGAAGCGACGCCGGCGTTGAGGGCACCGGTGCCGGCGGTGTTCATATCGGAGAACATGATGCCGGCGACGATGATGGCAAGGATGCCGACGAAGGACTCGACGATCATGGCGCCATAACCGACCTTGACGGCGTCCTGCTCCTTCTCGACCTGCTTGGAGGAGGTACCAGAAGAAACGAGGCTGTGGAAGCCGGAGAGGGCACCGCAGGCAACGGAAACAAACAGGACCGGGAACATCATGCCAGAAGCGCTGGAGAAGCCGGTAAAGGCCGGAGCGGTGATGGTGGCCTGGCCGTTAACACCCAGGACGACGATACCGAGGACAGCGCAAACGATCATAACGATCATCATGATGGAAGTGAGGTAGTCACGCGGGGTCTTGAGCATCTGGATGGGCATAGCGCCAGCGAAGACCAGGTAGACCATGACGACGGCGAACCACTGGAACTTATCCAGGTAGACCGGGAACTGCATACCGACGGCAAACATGAGAACCATGAGGACCACGCCGGTGACGAACTCGGTAGCACCGGTGAGGTTGAACTTCTTCTGGGCCCAACCAAAGGCGATAGCGACGAAGGTGAACAGGATGGAGATGGTACCAGCGCAGCCGGCGGCATAGGACTTGGTGAAGTCGATGGCACCGGTAGCAGCACCAGAAGCGTCAACGGCCGGGGTGAACATGAACGTCTTGCAGACCATGTCGGTGAAGGCGGCGATGACGATGATGCAGAACAGCCAGCAGAACAGCAGGAACAGGCGACGGCCGGTCTTGCCGATGTACTTCTCGATGAGCTGAGCGAGCGACTTGCCGTTGTTCTTCATCGAAGCGTACAGAGCACCAAAGTCGTGGACGGCGCCAAAGAAGATGCCGCCGACGAGGACCCAGAGCACGACGGGCAGCCAGCCAAAGGCCATGGCGACGATCGTACCCGTGACAGGGCCAGCACCGCAGATCGAGCTGAACTGGTGCGAGAACGCGGTAAAGGCGGAGACGGGCGAGAAGCTCTTGCCGTCCTTCATGCGCTTGGCCGGCGTGAGGGCCTCTTTGTCAACGCCCCACTTGTTGGCCAGCCAGCGGCCGTAGCCCAGATAGCCGCAGGCGAGCACCGCCGCGGCCACAACCATGAGCAAAACTCCGTTCATTACATTTCCTCCTCTAAAAAGAACTTCCTAGACATAAAAAATGAGGGCCGTCGGTTGCGCTCGACGGCCCTCATCTTCATCAGCCGCCCGTTATCGTACGGGCTAGCTGTATGTGCTAACCCGCATCAGATAATTACTACGCTGATAATGTTTAGCTGATGCGTGAACATGTCTAAGAAATCCTCTTCAATCATGATGTGAACGATCCGTGCGTGTTCACATCCCCCAGTGGTTGAAAAGGAGTATGAAACTTTAGTTACCTAAAGTCAACGCAAATTTGTAATGGATTTTCAAATTCTTTTGAATTTCTCGTTATAAAACGCCACTGACCTCGGACTTTACCGAACGACAGTTTTTGCTTGAGAGATGCCCCTCGGGAGCGGGGCGGGCGCCTGCCGCCATATATGAACTTTCCTGCTCGGACAGTCCTGCTCACGACGGAGGCCACATTAAGTGGCCTCCT